>JAZQVG010000155.1:0-24957 GCA_045631625.1 Christensenellaceae bacterium | reverse complement strand
CTTGCATTAGAATTATTAAAAGATATCGATAAAGATACCGTAAATTTTAGTTTAAACTTTGACGATACCTTGGAAGAGCCAGATACACTACCTGGTAGATATCCAAACCTTTTGGTTAACGGTGCAACGGGCATTGCAGTAGGTCTTGCAACAAATATTCCACCACACAACTTGGGCGAAGTAATAAACGGTACGGTTGCCTATATTGAAAACCCAAAAATAAGCCTAAAAGAGATGATGAAATATATACCTGCACCAGACTTTCCAACGGGTGGTTATATCGTTGCGGGTGACGAACTTGAAGAAGCGTATAAAACGGGCAGAGGCAAAATAAAGATTAAAGCAAGGGCTACTTTTGAAAAGGACGGTCCGGAAAAACAAAATATAGTTATTTCTGAACTTCCTTATCAAGTAAACAAGGCAGAACTTCTTAAAAAGATTGCCGATTTAAAAGAAGAAAAGAAAGATTTACTATCAGGCATTGCAGACGTTGTTGATGAATCTGATAGAAATGGTATGCGTGCCGTAATAAAACTTAGAAAAGGTGCTGATGCAGAAGCAATTTTGGCATATTTATTTAAAAGTACAGCCCTTCAAATGTCGTTTGGCATCAATATGGTTGCTATTGCAAACGGCAAACCAGCGCAAATGGGCTTGCTTGATATCATTTCTTACTACGTAAATTATCAAAGGGAAGTAGTGCTTCGTCGCAGTAAATTTGATTTAGAACGTGCAAAGGAAAGGGCCCATATTTTAGAAGGCTTAATTATAGCCGTAAAAAATATTGACGAAGTTGTTAAAATTATTAAAAATGCTAATGACACCACAGATGCAAGACAAAAATTACGTGATAGGTTTAAATTAACGGAAGTACAAGCAAACGCTATACTTGACTTAAGGCTTGCGAGATTAAATAAACTTGAAACTACTAAATTAGAAACTGAACTTGCAGAACTTAAAAAACTTATTGATGAATTAACTGCAATAGTAGGTAGCAAAGCAAAACAAATGGACGTTGTTAAAAAGGAAATGCTTGCTATCAAGAAAAAATATGCAGAAAATAGACGTAGTAAAATTATAGATGCTACGGGTGAAGTTGACATTAAAAATTTTGAAAGTGAACTAAAGGTTGTTGACGACGTAGTTTGTGCATTTACCGACGGTAAAATGTTCAAAAAGATGACGGAGCATAACTTTAGTGCAAGCGACAGAAAGATAAAAGACGGCAATAACGACTTTATTAAATTTTACGTCCACGCAAAAAGTAATCAAACGCTAATTGCATTTACCAACCTTGGTAATTGTTGTAAGATAGATATTGATAGTGCCCCAGAATGTAGGTTTAGAGATAAAGGCGTAAAGATAAGCGAAGTTGCTAGAGAAATTGCGAGAAACGAATATCCCGTTGCTTTCTTTATTTCTGATAGTGATAAGTTGCCGGAAGGTAGTTTATTGTTCTTTACAAAAAACGGCTTAATTAAAAAGACGGATTGGACGGAATATAACGTAATTAAACCATATTATCAAGCAATAAAACTTGCTGATGATGACGAACTTGTTAGTGTTGAACTTGACCAAGCCGATACAACTATTGCATATATAACCAAACAAGGTATGGTATTAAATGCACAAAAAGACGATATACCTGTTCAAAAACGTGTTGCCGGTGGTGTTAAAGGTATAAATCTAAACAAGGGCGACAGCATAGTTTTCGTTGGACAAGTTGACGACGCTGGTGAATTTATTATCGTTACCGATGGTGGTTGTTATAAGCGTGTATTTACTTATGAAATTGAGCCAATGGCAAGATATAGAAAGGGTGTAAAGGTTTGTGAATTAGGCAAGTCAAATAAAATTGTTTTTGCAAACTACGTTAGAGAGCCTTATAATATCGTGGTAATAGATAATTTTGGCGTAGCGTTTACCTTAAACACTGAAGAAATTTCTATAGAAGGAAGAACTACTAAAGGTAAGACGTTAAAGAACGAAAATAAAAAGCGTATGCCAGAAAAAGCAATGAAATTATTATAAATTATTAAATAAAAAAGGTGAGCAAGTTGCTCACCTTTTTTAATTTTTTTAATATTAAACGTTAAATCTAAATAATACTACGTCGCCGTCTTTTATAACATATTCTTTGCCTTCGCTACGTACTTTGCCGTGTTCTTTAGCAGCGTTAAAACTACCTAAATTGATTAGTATGTCGTAATCAACTATTTCTGCACGAATAAAGCCTTTTTCAAAGTCGGTGTGTATTTTGCCTGCGGCTTGTGGGGCTTTTGTGCCACTTTCTATCGTCCAAGCACGCACTTCCTTTTCGCCAGCAGTTAAATAACTAATAAGACCAAGTAATTTATATGAAGTTTTGACAAGTTTATCAAGCCCACTTTCAGATACGCCAAGTTCATCTAAAAACATTTGCTTTTCATCAGGTTCTAAAGTAGAAAGTTCTTCTTCCGTTTTGGCGCAGATAACCATATATTCTGCCCCTTCACTTTTAGCAAAGTCAATTACTTTTTGGGCTAGTGGAAGTTCACTTTCGTCCTTACCCATATCTTTTTCGCTGATGTTTGCCGTATAGATAACGGGTTTATCAGTTATTAAGAAAAGCGTTTTTAGATATGCTTTTTCATCGTCCGTGCAGGAAAGTGTCCTTGCAGGTTTTAGTTCGTTTAAGTGGTTGTATAACCTTTCTAAAAATTCTGTTTCAATCTTATATTTCTTTTCGCCCGTTTTAACCATGCTTAAAGCCTTATCGTATTTCTTTTTAACGCTTTCTGTGTCGGCAAAAATAAGTTCTAAATTGATAGTTTCAATATCTCTAAGTGGGTCAATTATATCGTCAACGTGCGTAATATTTTCATCTTCAAAACATCTAACAACGTGTACGATAGCGTCCGTTTCTCTAATGTTTGCCAAAAATTTGTTACCTAAACCTTCGCCTTGACTTGCACCTTTAACTAAACCTGCAATGTCAACAAATTCAACAACGGCAGGGGTAATTTTTTTCGTGTTATAAAGTTTACCCAAAACTTCTAAACGTGGGTCTGGCACGGCAACGATGCCAACGTTTGGCTCAATAGTACAGAAAGGATAGTTGGCACACTCTGCACCCGCCTTAGTAATTGCATTAAATAAAGTTGATTTGCCTACGTTTGGTAAACCTACTACACCTAATTTCATATATTTTCTCCAAAAAAGTATCTCTATTTTTTAACAAGTTCAATTATAATCTAAAATAAATAAAAATTCAAGTTTTTATCTTGCTTTTTTGATAAAAAATGTGATATTATATTTATGTATAAAACGGAGAGAAAAATGGATTACAAAAATTATATTGCTGATAAACTTAAAATTGACGGTTTAGATAGCCTTACTTTATGCAGTTTTTTAGAAATTCCACCTAATACGGAAATGGGGGATTATGCTTTACCTTGCTTTAAATTGGCAAAGACGCTTAGGCTTCCACCAATAAAGATTGCTGAAAATTTAGCATCTTCTTTTACGTGTGATAGCGTTATTAAAGAGTGTACTGCTATAAACGGTTATTTGAACTTTAAAGTTAACCGTGAAAATTTTGCATCTTCTGTTATAGATAAAATTTTATTAGAAGGCGATAAGTACGGTGCTTCTAACGAAGGGGCAGGTAAAACTGTTTGTATTGACTATTCTTCAATTAATATTGCAAAACCTTTCCATATCGGTCACTTGTTGACGACGGTTATAGGTAGTGCACTTTGTAAAATTTATCGTTTTTTAGGTTATAAGGTTGTTGGTATCAATCACCTTGGCGATTACGGTACGCAATTTGGTAAACTTATAGTTGCTTTTAAGTTGTGGAGTAATGAGCAAGCCGTTTTAAAAGATAGACTTAGTGAACTTACAAGAATTTACGTTAAGTTCCACGAAGAAGCAGAGAAAAACCCTGCACTTGATGATGAAGCAAGAAGATATTTTAAATTGATTGAAGAAGGCGATGCAGAAAGTAATAGATTGTTTGAATTGTTTAAGAAAATTACTTTAGAAGAAGTAGATAAAATTTATAAACAATTAAACGTTGAATTTGATTCTTACGCTGGCGAAAGTTTTTATAACGATAAAATGGCGCCTGTAGTTAGTGAATTAAAAGTAAAAGGTTTATTAAAGCAATCTGACGGTGCTTCCGTTGTTGATTTAGAAGAATATGGTATGCCACCTTGTCTAATTCTTAAAAAAGACGGCTCTTCACTTTATGCAACACGTGATATCGCTGCCGCCATGTATAGAAAGAATACGTATGATTTTTATAAGTGTTTATACGTAGTTGCATACCAACAAAATCTACACTTTAAGCAAGTATTTAAAGTTGTAGAACTTATGGGTAAAGATTGGGCAAAAGATATGGTGCACGTTGCCTTCGGTATGGTTTCTTTAACTGACGGTGCAATGAGCACAAGACACGGGAAAGTAGTTTTATTAGAAGACGTATTAAATAAGGCTATTGAAAAGGCAAAAAGCGTTATGGAAAGCAGGAATTACGCTTTTGAAGATAAAGATAAAATCGCTAAAGCCGTTGGTACGGGTGCAGTAATTTTTGGTGCACTTATAAATAATAAAATTAAAGATATAGTGTTTGATTACGATAGGGTGCTTTCTTTTGATGGGGAAACTTGTCCTTACGTACAATATACTGTTGCACGTTGTAACAGTATTTTAGATAAATGTGGACAACCAAAACAATACGAGAGGACAGAATTTAACCAATCAGAATACGATGTTATAAATATTTTAAGCAAGTTTAACGAAACTATAAAAAGGGCGGGGGATAAGTATGAGCCTTCGTTAGTTACAAGGTATACTTTAGATTTAGCAGGTGCATTTAATAAATTCTATCTTGATTGCCCTATTGCAAATAGTGAAGAAAACGTTAAAAACTTTAGGCTTTCAATTGTAAAAGCAGTTAAGATTACTTTAACCAATGCACTTAATTTGTTGGGTATTGAGACCGTGGAGCGTATGTAATGAAAAAAGCAGTTATTTTCGATTTAGACGGCACACTTATCGATAGTTTGGGCGATATAACGGATTGTCTAAACGAAATGTTAAAAAAGTTTAATCATAAACAAGTTGATAAAGATTTTGTAACTACTTGTATTGGCAATGGTGCAAGAAGACTTGTTGAGCGTGCCACTCAAGAAAAGTTAAATAATGATGAACTTGACCAAAGATTAGCATTTTATAATGAAAAATATGCTAATTTAAAAGAGATGAAAACCAAAGTTTTCGATGGTATGGACTACGTACTTAAAGAGTTGAAAAGCAAAGGATTTAAACTGGCTATTTTAAGTAATAAGCCACAAGTAAATACTGATGAAATTTATAATATTTTACTAAGTAAATATGATTTTGATTTGGTTTATGGCGAAGCACCGGGTAGAAAAGTAAAACCTGATAAAAGCCTAACTATGCAAGTGTTAAATGAGTTAAAAGTAATGCCAGAAGAAACATTTTTCGTAGGTGATGGAGATACCGATTTTTTAACTGCAGTAAATTCAAACACAGTTCCAATTGCAGTGTTGTGGGGAAATAGGACGAAAGAACAACTTATGTCAATAGGTGCAACCACTTTTGTAAACACCCCAAAAGAACTTTTAGAATATATTTTAAACAATTAGTCAATAATACATTTACTAATTTCAAATCTTATTTTTTTAAAAAATTTAGGTCTATTTAGACGAAATCAAAAATAAAAATAAAATTAAGAGGTAAAAATTGCGTAGTGATTATCGTGTCGCAATTATCGGTGGTGGTGCTTCAGGGCTTTTGTGTGCCGTTGAACTTTTAAAAGGCGATAAGTCATTAAAAGGCACGGACGTTGCTATTTTTGAAAAAAACGATAGGGTAGGCAAAAAACTTATAGCAACGGGTAACGGACAAGGCAACTTATCTAACATAAATCTCAAAGAAAAATTCTACCACGGCGACAAAAATTTTATTAAAGCCATTTTCTCAAAAACGGAGTTTTCTTCGATAAGCGATTATTTTTCATCGCTTGGTATTCCATTATTTCCAGCAAAAGACGGCAAACTTTATCCATTATCAAAACAAGCAAGTTCTGTATTAGACACCTTGCGTGGTTTTTTTGCGTATAAAAATTTGCAAATAAAAACAAGCGAAAAGGTTAACAAAGTTAAAAAAATTGATAATAAATTTAAGGTTTTAACGGATAATGGCGAGTACGTTTGTGACAAAGTTGTTTTAGCATTTGGTGGAAGTTGTGGCAAGCAGTTTGGTACGGATGGTACGGCTTATACTCTGGCTGAAGATTTTGGTCATAAAACTACAAAATTAATTCCGTCGTTAGTTCAATTAAAAACGGAAACACAAAAAATTAAAGGATTAAAAAACCTTAAAGAAAACGCTTGTGTAAGTGCTTTTGACGGTAAGCAATTTTTAGTTAAAAGTACGGGGGACGTGCTTTTTACCGATTACGGTGTGTCGGGCAATGCAATATTTAATGTTTCCGGGTATTTAACTGAAGCAAAAAACCCTAAAATAATAGTAGAATTTTTACCAGACCTATCAAATGAACAAACGGAAAATTTAATAGAAAAAAGATTAGGGCTACCTTACGTCAATAAAGAAGATATATTGTGTGGTTTAGTAAATAAAAAGATAGGTCAAGCAATATTAAAAACAGTAAAAAAATTCACCGCTAAGGAAATTACCAATTCGTTAAAGAATTTCACGTTAGATATAACTGGTAACCTTGGTTTTAACTATGCACAAGTCACTAAAGGTGGTATAGACACGTTAGATATAGGCGTAAATTTTGAAAGTAAATTATGTGCCGGCTTATATATTTTAGGAGAAGCGTTAAACGTTGATGGAGACTGTGGTGGTTATAACCTAAACTTTGCATTTGCAAGTGGAATTATTTGTGCAAAAGATATAAAACAAAACCTTTTATAGTAGGTAAGAAATATGATTGAAATTAGAAAATTAACAAAAGAAGAATTACAACTTGAACACACTATTACGTTGCGTGCTTTAGCAAGGCATTTAGGTGTTAGAAGCCCGTCTGAAAAGCAAAAAGATGCGCTTATTGACGATATTTTAGGCGTGTTGTCTGGTAGGGTTATACCTTGTTTTCCAAAAAAGAAGGGGGCACCGTCTAAAGAAGTGGATATTTCTAAATTTTTTGAAGAAGTAAAAGAGGAGCCTGTAAAAGAAGCAATAATAGAATTTAGAGATTCTAAACAAGGCGATAAAGTGACGGGTATTTTAGAAATTTTACCACAAGGCTATGGCTTTTTAAGGGTAAATAATTGTGAAAATTCTATTGACGACGTTTACGTTTCAAACGGCAATATATTAAAATATAACCTTAAAAAAGGCGATAAAATTTTAGCTGAAGCAAAGCAAGTTAATGATGGCGATGCAAGGGCACTTCAAAGAGTGCTTGCGATAAACGACGTTATTCCACAAGTTTATTTAAATAGACGTGATTTTGATAGTTTAGTGCCTTATTATCCTAATGAAAGATTTGATTTAGAAATTTCTGACGAAACGGGTGACTTGGCGCTTAGATGTATAGATATATTTTCACCAATTGGTATGGGGCAAAGGGGGCTTATCGTTGCACCACCAAAAACGGGTAAAACAACTATTCTAAAAAAGATAGCAAAGGCAATAGAAACAAATTACCCTAACGCCGTACTATTCGTAGTATTGGTTGACGAAAGGCCGGAAGAAGTGACTGATATTAAACGTTCAGTAAATAGTGAAGTAATTTTTTCTACTTTTGACGAAAAGCCAGAGCATCATATAAAAATAGCAGAACTTGCAATAGAAAGAGCAAAAAGATTGCTTGAAATTGGCAAAGACGTAATAGTTTTAATGGATTCAATGACAAGGCTTGCAAGGGCGTATAATACCGTATGTGAAAGTTCTGGCAAGACGCTTTCGGGTGGTTTAGACCCAAGGGCAATGATTGGACCAAAACGCTTGTTTGGTTCTGCAAGAAATATTGAAGACGGTGGTAGCTTAACTATTTTATCAACGGTATTAGTAGATACGGGTAGCCGTATGGACGACGTTGTTTATGAAGAATTAAAAGGCACAGGCAATATGGAAATTCACTTGTCAAGGGAACTATCTGAAAAACGCATTTTCCCAGCAATTGACCTTAAAAAGTCTGGTACTAGACAAGACGAATTATTACTTGACGAAAAGCAATTAAGCGTTGCACAAGGTTTAAGAAGAATATTGCTTGAAAGAGAAGATGCTACCGATAGTTTGCTTGAAATGATGAAAAAAGCAAAGGATGAAGATGAGTTTGTAGAAAAAGCTGGGGCGTGGTTAAAAATTTATAATAGTTAGTAAATTATGAAATCAAAAAGAAATAAAACTATAGACTTTCCAATTAGTGAAGGAAAAAAGTATTTGGAAAGGGTAAAAACTGAAAAAACATTTAAAAATAACGACGTAAACGTGACTGTTAACGGCGATGCTTTTAAAATTATTGAAAAGTTAAAGGATAAGTCGGTTGACCTACTTATAGTTGACCCACCGTATGATATGAATAAGGCTTTCCATGGTAATAACTTTAAAAAATTAGGCATTGAAAAGTATACTGAATATACTAAGGATTGGATTGAAAAGGTTAAACCAAAGTTAAAAGATACGGCAAGTATTTACGTTTGTTGCGATTGGTATAGTTCGATTGCAATAGGCAAAATATTAGATGAAAGTTTTATACTTAGAAACCGTATTACTTGGGAAAGAGAAAAGGGCAGGGGTGCAAGCAAAAATTGGAAAAACTGTCTTGAAGACGTGTTTTTTGCCACCGTTTCAAACGAATATACCTTTAATTTGGACGCTGTAAAAGTTAGAAAAAAGGTGTTAGCACCTTATAAAGAAAACGGCAAACCGAAAGATTGGGTGGATGGCGAAAATGGAAAGTATAGATATACTTGCCCGTCAAACGTTTGGTGTGACATTGCAATACCTTATTGGTCAATGCCGGAAAACACAGCACACCCAACCCAAAAGCCTGAAAAACTTATTGCAAAACTTATACTTGCAAGTAGTAATGAAAAGGATTTAGTTTTAGACATCTTTTCAGGTAGTGGCACAACGGGGGTAGTTGCAAAAAAACTTAACAGAAAATTTATAGATATTGAACAAAACGAACTTTATTGTGCTTGGGCTGAAAGCAGGTTGGAAAAAGCGGAAATAGATAAAAGCATACAAGGTTATGTTGACGGTGTTTTTTATGAACGAAACAGTAAACCTAATAAATAAAATTAAACCCTTTCTTACAAAGTAGGAAAGGGTTTTTTATATATTCTAACGGCTAAAGCAGACATATCGTCTTTATTAGTACCATTAGATAATTGTTTTGCTTTATTTAATACGTTATCGGCAAGCGTTTGTGGGTTTTTAGCAGGTAAACTTCTTAGATAGTCTATAATTTCACTTGAAGAGCCAAAAGCGTCTGAAATCCCGTCTGTTAGAAGTAAAATAATATCGTTTTCATTTAATTCCGTTTGACAAATTGACGGCGAAAGGTCTTCTATTATGCCAAGTGGAAGTGAGTTTCCCTCAACAATCCTAATCCCGTTTTTACTTATAATAAAGCCATATGGTGCACCGTATTTTATAAAGTCGGCACTGCAATTTTTTAAGTCTATTACCGATATGTCAAGGGCAGAAAAACTGTCTTCTGTATTTATAGATAGAAGTTTATTAACCGTGTTTAAAATAAGGGTGCTATCCATACCTGCTTTATAAAAACTTTCTATCAATGAAAGGGAAACGTTTGATACTTTTTCTGCCATTTTTCCGCTACCCATACCGTCTGATAGCGCCATTAAAAGTCTACCGTCTAAAAGTTTAATTACCGAATAAGTGTCGCCACTTATCAAGGAGTTGTCTTTTGTTTCTTTTGCAATACCAAAAACAGCCTCATATTGTACGGTCTGTTTAAATGATAAATATATTTTGCTGTCGTTAATATTGCATTTATCGTCTAACGTTAAACGTGTGTTTAGCGTTTTATTTATTACGTTTTCTATCTCTATAAAGGATACTTCCATTTCGTTTAACACAAGGGAAACTGAAAGCCTTTCTTTTTCACCATAAATTAAAAGTTCGCTAACTAAAAACCCGTTTTTAAATAGACTATCGGCAAGTTTTCTTTCTAATTTACTTTGATATTTTAGTAGCGTTCCAGATTCTAATGCTAAACTTTTAAGAACTTCTGCAATACCTTTTACTTGGTCGGCAATCAGTTTTCTGCCATTAGCGATATTTGATTTTTCTATTAAATAGGTACGGTAATCTGCAAGTAATTTATTTAGTCCAAAAATTATATCTTTAGGGTGTATGCAAAAGGAAGAAATATCGTTTGGTAAATCTATAAGTGAAAGTTTACCCTTTGCAAAACCAATATCTATCATTTTTATAATACCGTCAACTCTTTCATAATCGCTTATCTTACAGCGTTTATAATTGTCGCATATTTTACAAGTTGAAGAAATTATTTTTTTCTCTATAATTTCTTTTGCACGTTGGTCGCTAATTTCATTTTTATTAAATTCATTAAATGCTGAAGCCATTTGTATAAATACGTTAGAAATTTCATACAGTCTATTTGAAAGCATTTGTCTATTTCTATTTATCACTTGCCGTTCTAACTGTCTTTCTCTAAAGGCGTAAAGTTTGTCTTTTAATAAAACTAACGGCTTAGTAGGTATAACTATAAATAAAATACACGCAATAATAATTGGCAACGCATCAAATATTGTATAGGCGGGGTAGATGGAAAAAATAAGGTTAACTATAAAATCCAAAATTGGTAAAATTATTGTGGCAACGTATCTTGAAATTGGCATTAAAGTTTGACAAATTATACCTAAAATCAAAAATACTGATACGTAATTTAAGTTGTCGTAATAAATTGATAAACTAATACCCATAACGGCAGAAATAGTGACGCCCAAACCAGCCCTAAAAAGATAACAACTAAGTATTATTATAAAAATTGAAAAGCCTTTCCAAACAAGTGGTGAAATAAGGTTAGATAACCCTAACCCCATAAGGCAAACGAAAATTGAAAGGGAAGCGTATTCTTCAACGTTAAATTTCTTTTTTAAGCCTTTGTCGTTTATTGCTCTAAAAGTTATTAGGCAAATAAACGATATGAAAGAAATTAAAAGAGTAGCAAATATGCGTCTTTCTAACGAAGTTGCATTTTCCGTGTCTCCAATAATTATGTATCCGATAAGTGAAAAAAAGGAAAAAATTGCATATTCAAGTCTAGGTTTTATTTTAAACTTTCTATAAATTAAGGTTATTAGGATTAGTGTGACTGCAGAAATTAAACTAGAAAGCAAAAGCCCTTTACCACCAGTTAATATAAAAGAAAAAACGTATAGTAATGATGAGATTATTATTGAAGTGTTTTCAGCAAAAGCACAAACTAGTATTGCCGTTGAATATGGGATGCAATTGTTTTCGATACAGTTGAATATTGCAAATAAAAATGTTAACGATAGATAAGACAGAATATTTTTATAATCAAAATAATTACTTTTTATTTTCAAAATTTTTCTCCTAAAATAAAGTGCATATAATTTTAAGTAATTTTATAGCGAATAACTCAAAAAAATTTGACAAAAAAAGTAAAAAAATAAGAAAAAATATATATGTTAATTAAAACTGATAGTAAGTATAAAAAAAAGTTTATAAAAAACACTTGAAAAAAGGTATAAAGTAATAGTAAAATATAATAAAAAATAAATTTATTAGGTGATAAAATGATAAACGTAGGTATAGTAGGTTATGGCAATTTAGGCAAGGGCGTACACTTGGCGGTAAATAAGGCAAAAGATATGAACTTGGTTGGTATTTTTACAAGGCGTTCTCCTGAAAGTGTAAAACCAATTTTAGATGCAAAGGTATATACTATAGCCGAACTTAAGGCGTTCAAAGGGAAAATAGACGTATTGTTGCTTTGTGGTGGCAGTGCAACCGATTTACCAAACACTACTAAAGAATACTTAAAAGACTTTAATACGGTAGATTCTTTTGATACTCACGCTAAAATACCAGAATATCACGCTACGTTAGATAAGGTTGCAAAAGAAAACGGCACGTTAGGTGCAATAAGCATTGGTTGGGACCCAGGTTTGTTTTCAATAATGCGTATGCTTTTTGGTGCAGTTTTGCCAGACGGTAAAGACTATACTTTCTGGGGCAAAGGTGTATCGCAAGGGCATAGCGATGCAATAAGAAGAATTGCAGGCGTAAAAAACGCTATTCAATATACAATACCTATTGAAAAAGCGTTAGAAAGCGTTAGAAATTTAGAAAATTTAGACTTAACCACACGTGAAAAGCATTTAAGAGAGTGCTTCGTTGTTGTTGAAGAAAATGCAGATAAATTAGCAATAGAAAAGCAAATTAAAGAGATGCCAAACTATTTTGCCGATTACGATACGATTGTGCACTTTATAAGTGAACAAGAGTTAAAAGAAAAACACTCTAAATTGGCACACGGTGGATTTGTTTTCCGTAGTGGTAAAACTACTGAAGAAAATTCACATTTATTAGAATTGTCTATCAAATTAGACTCTAACCCAGAGTTTACGGGTAGTGTGCTAACTGCTTTTGGTAGGGCAGTTTATCATTTGGGTAAAGAAGGTAAGACGGGTGCTATTACTGTTTACGACGTTCCACTTAAGTATTTAACCGATTTACCTTATGAGTATTTATTAAGTCATACTTTATAAAATAAGGGGATTTATGGCAAGCAGAAAAGCAAATGCTAAAAAAGCGATAAAAGCAATTAAAAAAGCACCAAAAGGCGTAGTAGTTTTTGTAATGATTTTACTTTTCGTTGCAGTTGCAGGCTATTACGTTTATATAAATTATTTTAAGGAAGATGAACCAGGCTTGGTTGCCGTTGGCGATATTTCTTTCCACTTTTTAGAACTTGGCAACGATAAGGCTGGAGATTGTATATACGTTAAAGCCGGTGAAAACGATATAATTATCGATGCCGGTAGTGAAGAATCAAGCGTTTCTACTATTAAAGCATACGTAGACAAATACGTTACTGACGGCAAAATAGAATATGCTATTATTACCCACGCGCATAAAGACCATTTTGCTTGTTTTGCCGGCAATGGCACTTATAAGAGTTTATTTACTTATTATGAGTTTGAAACTATTATAGATTTTCCAAAAACAGACAGCGCTTCCGCTATTTATAATAGATATATAACGGAAAGAGATAAAGAAATTGAATTAGGTGCAACGCATTATACTGCTTTAGATTGTTATTATGAAGTCAAAGGTGCTAAGAGAGAGTATGGTTTAAGCGAAAGCACAAGTTTTGAAATACTTTACAATTATTATTACGAAAATCCCGCTTCTGATGAAAACGATTATTCAGTATGCGTACAGTTTAAGCACGGCGATAGAAAGTTTTTATTCACGGGTGACCTTGAAGAAAAGGGAGAAGAAAAGTTGGTTCAAAACAATAATTTAGGGCAAGTTGAACTGTATAAGGCAGGGCATCACGGCTCGGCAGGTTCTTCATCAAAAAATTTTATTGACGTAATAAAACCAAAAATTTGCGTTATACCTTGCGTGTGTGGTAGTGCACAGTACGGCAGTATTGAAAATAAAACTAACTTCCCAACTCAAAAAATGATAGATAATATTTCAAAGTGGACTACAAAAGTATACGTCACAAGTATGGTTACTAAGTTAGTAAAAGACGATAAAAATGAGTGGAAGAACGACGGGTTTACTTCAATGAACGGTGACGTTGTAGTAATATCTAAAGAAAGTGGCGTACAAGTAGAGTGCAGTAATAACAACACGCTTCTTAAAGATACGGAATGGTTTAAGCAAAATAGAAGTAGCATATATTGGAATTAATTGTATAATTACCTAAAAATTTCCTATACTACCGTAAACGGAGGTAGTTATGGATACGGGTATGATACGTAGAATTGACGATTTAGGTAGGGTAGTAATACCTAAAGAAATTAGAAAATCGTTAAGGATAAAAGAAGGCGACCCACTTGAAATTTTTACAAATAAAGAAGAACTTGTTTTTAAAAAATATTCACCTGTGGTTTCTCTCTTGTCGTGTGCAAAAATTGTTGCAGACGGTATAACTGAACTTACCGATAAACCTTGTCTTATTACCGATACTGATGAAATAATTTACGTAACGGGCAATAAAAATCAAGAATTTAACGGTAAAAAAATTTCAACTGAACTTGAAAACGTTTTAAAAGATAGACGTAGCCTACTTGCAGACAAAAGCGAAGGCGGAAAAATTATTCCTATCTTTAGTGAGGAACAAAGCCAAACGGAAAACCAAGTGGTTGTACCAATTATAAATTGTGGCGACTGTTTTGGCTCGTTAGTTTTGTTTGATACTGATAAAGAAAATAAGTTTAGTCATAACGAAGTAAAACTTGTTCAGTTAGGTGCAAAGTTTATAGCAAAACAGTTTGAGTGCTAAATAAAGCCGTACTTGTTATAGGTACGGCTTTACATATATGAAAAATAAAAAAAATACTATAATCAAAGGCACTTTTATTTTAAGTTTGGGTGCGTTTTTATCAAAACTAATTGGGGCACTTTATAGAGTACCTTTAACAAACGTAATAGGTGGTTACGGATTAGGTTTGTATCAAATGGTTTTCCCAGTATATACGGTTTTGCTTGATTTTTCTGGTGCTGGCGTACCTAACGCACTTGCTAAAATCGTAGGCTCAAAAAATAAAGACGTTAGAGAAAACCTTGCATATAATTATTTAATTACTTCAGTAAAACTTCTTTCCGTAATAGGTATAGTATTTTCTTTGCTAATGGCACTTTTATCGATGCCGTTATCAAAATTGCAAGGCAATATTAACGCTTATTACGGCTATATAGCGTTATCTCCGTCAGTTTTTTTAGTCTGCATAATCTCTTGTTTTAGGGGTTATTTCCAAGGCTTAATGCGTATGACTCCAACAGCCCTTTCTCAAGTTGTAGAACAAATTGTAAAACTTATTTTTGGAATTATACTATCTAGAATTTTTGCTCATAATATTCCTTTGGCAGTTGCTGGCGCTACCTTTGGTATAACTACTTCAGAGTTAGTTGCCGTAATATTGTTATACGCCTTATACCGTAGACATAAAAGTAAATGTCGAGAGCCGTTGGTGTACGACAAGGAAAACTTTAAGGTTAGAAGTAAAACGCTTATAAAAACGGTAATACCAATAACGTTGATATGTCTATCTATACCAATTTCACACGTATTTGACAGTTTTATCGTGGTGAATACCTTAAAAACTTATAGACAAGACGCAACTTCTCTTTTTGGGTTTTTATCGGGCGTTGCTTGTACTATAATCAATTTACCCGTGTCTATATGCTATAGCGTTGCTACGGTAGTAATACCTTACTTATCGGGCGAAAAAAATAAAGATAGGCAAAAACAAAAAAGCGTTAGTGCAGTGCTTTTAACTTTGGCAGTTAGTGTGCCGTCTGCCATACTGACTTATTTGTTTTCAGGGTTTATAGTAAGAATTTTATTTAAAAGATTATCGCTAAGCGAACAGCAGTTATCTATAAACTTAATAAAGAGTATGAGTATAAACGTACTGCTACTTTCTATGCTTCAAACAACTAATGCGATATTGATTGGTAAAAATAAATTATATAGCCCCGTTATCTCTATGTTGGTGGGTATATTAATAAAAACTATTTTGTCTTTAATATTGTTAAAAATACCTTCATTAAACATTTATGGTGGTGTAATTAGCCTAATTGCTTGCTATTTTTTGTCTTGTTTGATAAACTTATTTATGATATTCATTAATAGGACAAAGTATGCAAATAAAAAATATACAAATAGGCAACTTTACAACTGAAAATAATATTTTTTTAGCACCACTTTCCGGTTATACCGATTATTGCTTTAGAAACCCAGAAATAGAACAAGGCTTTGGCTTAACATTTACAGAACTTACAAGTGCAAAAGGTATAGTGTACGGTAGTAGGGGCAATTTTGCTATGCTTTCTTGTGGTGGCAAAGACTTGTACGATAAAACTGCCGTCCAAATTTTTGGTTGTGACCCTTATTATATGCGCAAGGCTTGTGAAGATAGCCAACTTTCTAACTATAAGGTTGTAGATATTAATATGGGTTGCCCTGTGCCTAAAGTTTTTAAAAACGGAGAAGGCAGTGCTTTATTAAAAAATATATACCTTGCTGAAAAAATAGTTAAAGAGTGTGTTAAGAGTGGCAAGATTATAACTATTAAAATTCGTACCGGTCAAGTAGTTGGTGACGATGTCGCAACTGAGTTTGCTAAAATGGCAGAAGATAGTGGTGCAAAACTAATTACTATACACGGTAGAGTAAGGGAAATGTATTATTCGGGCGAAATAGATTATAACGCCATTGAAAAGGCTAAAAAGTCCGTAAATATACCAGTAATTGCAAACGGCGGTATTTTTACCGTAAGTGATGCCGATACCGTTATGGATAGAACGGGTGCAGACGGGATTATGCTTGCCCGAGGAGCAATGGAAAATCCGTTTTTGGTTTGTGAACTTTTAGGTGTTCAAAAGAAAGGCAACTTAAAAGAATTTATCATTAGTCACGTAAATAATATGATAGAACTTTACGGCGAAAATAGAAGTGCCGTTTTATTTAGAAAATTTATACCATACTATTTTAAATCAAGAAGAAATTTTAAGGAAATAAAACTTAAAATGCAAGCGCAAGAAAACGCTTACGATTTAATTAAAATAATAGAAGAAAACGTAGACTGTTAGTTTAACAAAAGATTGACAACTTAAATATTATAAAATAGTACGCATTTTTAGGGGAAACTAATGGACTGCTGTTTTATAACCAACAAAACGCTAACTGAAGTTTGGCAAGATAGCCTTGATTTAATAGGAGATAGCAAGGTTGTAGTATTTGGTTTTAACGGATTAGGGTTAGTTAGTTACAAAAAAGAATTGAGTGGAGAAAGTGAATATTTTCAAGATTTAGCAAGATTTTCGCGTCAAAATAATTACGTAGTAATTAGTGGTTGTGATACTGAGATTGATGGGGAATATCGCCATTCTGCAGTTATTAGCGACAAGGGAAAGATTTTAGGTGTATCAGATGCAGTGCACTCTATTGACGAAAGTGAATTTCTGTCTGGTGGAAACTTTAGGGTTTACGATACAAGCGTAGGAAAAATTGGTTTGCTCGTTGCAGACGATTTGTTCTTTCCAGAATCAGTAAGGGTGCTTTCTTCTTGCGATGCAGATACAATAATTTGCATATACAAAAAAATTGAAAATAGTTTGCCACAAATAATGCTTAGGGCAGGCGCTTTTTCAAACGGAATAGTTATGTCGCTTATAGCCAAAAATTATTATATGGTGTCAAATATAAAAGGCGAAATAATATCTGCTGGAAGCGACGAAATAAATAAGACGAAGATTAAAATAGAAAAAGATTATCATTTAATAGGCTCAAGACGTAGGGGGTTTTATAAAGAATTTCCAACGGGCTATTAAAAATTAAAGGAGAAAATATGGCTTTAAATATCGTGTTAGTTGAACCGGAAATTCCACAAAACGCAGGCAATATTGCAAGGACTTGTGCCGTTACAGGTAGTGTTTTACATATGGTTAGACCTTTAGGGTTTGAAGTTTCGGACAAGCAACTTAAAAGGGCAGGGCTTGACTATTGGCATTTATTAGATATTAGATATTACGATAGCATTGAAGAAGTAATGGACAAGTATTATAACGGCAAAAATTTTTGGTTTTTTTCAACAAAAGCAAAAACCATACACTCAGACGCTAAGTATAGCGACGGTGATTTTTTAGTTTTTGGTAAGGAAACTAAAGGGCTACCTGAACCACTATTAGAAAAATATTATTCTAGTTGTGTGCGTTTGCCAATGCGTGACGAAACAAGGTCATTAAATTTATCTAATTCCGTTTGTGTTGGCGTTTATGAAGCGTTGAGACAGTTAGATTATTTAGCACTTAAAACTGAAGGCGAAATACCAAACCGTTAAGATGTAAAAAAGTTTTAATTTTATGGTAAAATAAGGTAATTTGGCTATTAAACGATTGACAATGCCTTTTAATTTTATATATAATATTAAAGATAAAAATTTAGAGAAGAATTACGACTTGTTTTTCTTTCTCGGAGGTATATAATGAACAAAAAATCAGTTAAAGACGTACAAGTTAAGGGTAAAAGATGTTTAGTTAGGGTTGACTTTAACGTTCCTATGCTCGATGGTAAGATTACGGATGAAAACCGTATCGTAGGTGCATTGCCAACTATTAAATATTTAATAGAACAAGGCGCAAAAGTTATACTTTGCTCACATATGGGTAAGCCACATAACATTTTTACTGAAGGTTTTGACCTTACTAAAAAAGAAAAGAAAAAAGTAGAAGCACTACCTGAAAATGAACAAGCAGATGCAAAAGCAGAACTTCTTAAAAAGGCGTTAAAAGATAAAGAAAAGTTTACCTTAAAGCCTGTTGCAGTAAGACTTAGTGAATTGTTAGGTCAAGAAGTTGTGTTTGCTGAAGACGTTGTTGGTCCATCAGCAGATAAAGCAGTTGCAGAAGTTCAAGATGGTGGCGTAGTTCTTCTTGAAAATACTAGATTTGAAGCAGGCGAAGAAAAGAGAGATGAAGCACTTTGCAAAAAACTTGCTTCTTATTGCGATATTTACGTTAATGACGCTTTCGGTACGGCGCACCGTTCACATGCAACGACAGCCGCTATTGTTGAATACGGCTTTGTTAAAACTGCAGTTTGTGGTTTCTTAATTGAAAAAGAATTATCAGTTATGGCTGACGCATTAGAAAACCCTGTTAGACCTTTCGTTGCTATTTTAGGTGGCGCTAAAGTTGCTGATAAATTAAAAGTTATAGAAAACTTATTAACAAAATGCGATACACTTATTATCGGTGGTGGTATGTCTTACACCTTCTTAAAGGCTAAGGGCTATGAAGTTGGTAAGGCTTTAGTTGATAACGAAAAGATTGATTATTGCTTAAATATGCTTGAAAAAGCAAAAGAACTTGGCAAAAACTTCTATTTACCAATAGACGTTGTTGCTGGTGACGGTTTCCCAGACCCAATTGACGTACCAGTTCCAACCAACGTTTACGATATTGAAAACATCCCGGCAGACAAGGAAAGTTTAGATATTGGTCCAAAAACAAGGGCTATGTACGCTGAAGCAGTTAAAAATGCTAAAACAGTTATTTGGAACGGACCTATGGGCGTTTCAGAAAACCCAAGTTTTGCGGGTGGTACAACTGCCGTTGCTGAAGCGTTGGCAAATACTTCTGCTACTACTATTATCGGTGGTGGTGACTCTGCTGCTGCAGTTGCTAAACTTGGCTTTGCAGATAAAATGTCACACATCTCAACAGGTGGCGGTGCTTCATTAGAATTATTTGAAGGCAAAAAGTTACCTGGTATCGAATGCTTAAACGATAAATAATACGAAAAAAGTTTAATCTAAACTATAAAACTACAAAAATTATTAAAAAACGGAGAACATCATGAGAAAACCTATTATTGCTGGCAACTGGAAAATGAACAAAACTATGGCTGAAACGGAAAAGTTAATTAACGAATTAAAGCCATTAGTAAAAAAATCTAAAGCAGAAGTTGTTGTTTGCGTGCCATATACAGACATTGCAACTGCAAAACAAGCGTTAGAAGGTAGTAAAATTAAACTTGGCGCACAAAACGTGGCTTGGGCAGACAACGGTGCTTTCACCGGTGAAATTTCTGCAGATATGCTTTTAGAACTTGGCGTTGAATACGTTATTTTAGGTCATAGCGAAAGAAGACAATACTTTGGAGAAACTGATGAAAGTGTAAACAAGAGATTGAAACAAGCATTGGCTAAAGGCTTAAAACCAATTGTTTGTGTTGGCGAAACTTTGACTGAAAGGGAAAAGAATAAGACCAAAAAGGTACTTAAGAAACAAGTATTAGAAGGTTTTAAGGATATTACTGCAGAAGATTTTAATAATATCGTTATCGCTTACGAACCTGTTTGGGCAATCGGCACGGGCAAAACTGCAACTGCTGAAGATGCAAACAAAACTATCGGTTCAATTAGAAGCCTTGTTAAAAAGACTTGGGGTAATGAAGTTGCAAAAGCACTTCGTATTCAATACGGTGGTAGTATGAAACCTACTAATGCAAAAGAACTTATGGCAATGCGCAACATTGACGGTGGTTTAATTGGTGGCGCAGCATTAAAGGCTGAAGATTTTGCAGGAATCGTTAATTACAAAGGTTAAAATAACAAAAAAATAAAAATGCAGACTTAAACGTCTGCATTTTTTTGTATAAAAGGTTAGTAAAATACAAAAAATTATAGATTATAAAAAATCTGGCTTTTTTTGTTTGATTTATATACTTAAAAATTATATAATATAATAGAATTAAAAAAGGAAGGCGTGTTATGAAAAAAACTCCTAATTGTATTATTATAATGGACGGGTATGGCGTAAGTAAATGTGGCGTGGGCGACGCTATAAAGTGTGCCGGTAGCCCAAACGTTTGTAAACTTATTAACGATTATCCATCAACTAATATTGGTGCAAGTGGTATGGACGTTGGTTTGCCTGACGGTCAAATGGGCAATAGTGAAGTTGGCCACTTAAATATCGGTGCTGGTAGAATTATTTACCAAGACTTAACTAAAATTACAAAGTCTATTATTGATGGTGATTTTTTTACAAATAGTGAGTTGTTAAAGGCTGTAAACAATGCAAAATTAAATGATAAAAAGTTACATTTATACGGTTTGTTATCTACGGGTGGCGTTCACTCTTATACAACCCATCTTTATGCTTTATTAAAACTCGCAAAAGATAATGGCGTAAAAGAAACTTACGTACATTGTTTTATGGACGGTAGAGATACCCCACCTACTTCTGGCAAAGGCTTTATTGAAGAATTGCAAGCAGAAATGGATAAACTATCTTACGGTAAAATCGCATCAATTTGTGGTAGATATTACGTAATGGATAGAGATAATAACTGGGATAGAGTTGAAAAGGCTTACGATATGTTGACGGTAGGTTGTGGCGTACAAAGTGAGTGTGCTATAAAGGCTATTTCAGATAGTTACGCAAACGGTAAAACTGACGAATTCGTATTGCCAACTAATATCGTTGAAAACGGTAAACCTGTTGCATTGATTGAAAAGGGTGATTCAGTTATTTTCTTTAACTTCCGTCCTGATAGGGCAAGGCAAATTACTCGTGCAATTTCTCAAGAAGAATTTACGCCATATTTAGATAACGAAAAGGGTAAACAAATGTATTTTGAAAGAAAAACGGGTTTTTTAGCACCAGTTTATACTGGTTTTGCCGTGTATGATTCTTCTTTTAAAGATGTTTTCGTTGCTTTCCCACCAGAAGAAATTAAAAACACTTTGCCACAATACTTGGCAAAATTGGGCAAGACGCAATTACACATTGCCGAAACTGAAAAATATGCGCACGTTACTTTCTTCTTTAACGCTAAATTGGAAGCACAAGTAGAAGGTGAAACACGTATAGTTATACCTTCACCAAAGGTAGCCACATACGACTTAAAACCTGAAATGAGTGCTTATGAAGTGACTGATAAGGTGTTAGAAGAATTAGATACGGGCAAGTACGACGTAGTTATATTAAACTATGCAAACTGCGATATGGTAGGTCATACGGGCGTGTTTGATGCGGCAGTTAAGGCTGTTAAAGCAGTTGATGAGTGTGTTAAAAAAGTAGTAGATAAAATTTTAGCGTTAGGTGGTAACGCAATACTTACTGCAGACCACGGCAATGCTGATAAAATGTTGGAAGAAGACGGTTCACCATTTACGGCACACACTACTAATACCGTGCCACTTGTTGTGATTGGCAAGGAATTTGTTGGAAAGGAACTATATTCAGATGGTAAACTTTGCGATATAGCACCAACCTTACTTGATATGATGAATATTGAAATTCCTGCAGAAATGACGGGAAAATCTTTAATAAAGAAATAAAAACTTATTAAAACAGTTGAAAAATATAAAAAAGTATGTTAAAATAATAAACGTATTTTGAAAAGAGCAGTTTTTTAGACTTAAGGAGATTAAAAAATGAACGAAATGTTTACAATGCTATTAGCGGGTACAAACGCTGGTTGGACCTTATGGCACGACTATTTAAAATATATATTCTTAGTTATTATGGCTATTGCAGCCATATTCGTTATCTGTGTGGTGTTATTTCAACCAGGCAACTCCAATGGTATTGGGGCGTTAGGTGGAACTACTGATACCTTTTTAACTAAAAATAAGAACAAAACTTTTGAACATAAAATGAAAGTATTGACCGTAATTTGTGGTATTATCTTTGCAGTTTTATGTATCGTTTTTGCAATCGTATCATCTATTGCGTAAGTTTTTATAATTATTAGGTTAAATATTAGGAGGTTCTGTTTAATGGACCTCCATTTTTATTTTTATTATGTTAAAAAAACAACTTTTAGAAGGGACAATACAAGGCAATGAACGTGGTTATGCCTTTTTAATATTAGACGAAGAAAATGCAGAAGATTTTTTTATTCCGCATACCGACCTACGTGGTGCAATGCACGGCGATAGGGTTCTTTGTGAACGCACTAACGGTACGGGCGCACGTACTACGGCAAGGGTATTAAAAGTTATAGAACGTGGTATTGATAAACTTGTAGGCACTTATTTTTCTTCAAGGACGGGTGGATTCGTTATACCTGACGATAGAAAATATTATAACGATATTTTTATTCCTAACGGGAAAGGAAATCGTGCTAAATCGGGTGATAAAGTATGTTGTAGGATTTTATCTTACCCAAAAAATAAAAACCCAGAAGGCATTATTTTCAAGATTTTAGGTAGGCAATTTACTTTTGACGCCGAGTTAAAGTCTATAATGTACACTTATAATTGCCCAGAAAAGTTTCCAAAACGTGTGTTAGAAGAAGTTGATAGTTTAGAAGAAAAAATTGACGTTAAAAATCGTAAGGATTTAAGGGGCGTTGTAACTTTTACCATTGACGGTGAAGATGCAAGAGATTTTGATGATGCTGTCTCTATTGAAAAATTGAAAAACGGCAACTATAAACTTGGCGTTCATATTGCCGACGTAAGCCATTACGTAAAATATTACGGTGAAATTGATAAAGAAGCGTTTAATAGGGCAACAAGTATATATTTTCCACAGCAAGTTATTCCAATGCTTCCAGAAAGATTATGCAACGACTTATGTTCTTTGGTTGAAGGCAAGGATAGGTTGACGCTTTCTTGCATTATGAATATAGATAAAAACGGAAAAGTTGTAGATAGCGAAATTACACCGTCAATTATAAATAGTAAAGCAAGGCTTACTTATAATATAGTTCAAAGTATATTAGACGGAGATAAAAAACTTACTAAAAAATATCAAAATTTAGTTGATGATATATTGTTGATGGACGAATTAACTGATATTTTAAGTAAAAGGCGTGAAGACAAAGGCAGTATCAATTTAGAAGTAAACGAAAGTGCAATTTTCGTTGATGAAAATGGTAAAATTCAAGTACAAGGCAACCTAAAAGAAATTAAATCACGTAAAATTATTGAAGAATTTATGATTTTAGCAAACGTTACCGTTGCTGAGTTTATGCGTTATCTTGAAATGCCGTTTATATATAGGGTACATGGGGAGCCTACTGAAGAAAGGTTAGAAAGGTTTTATGCTTTTATTGACCAATTAGGCGTAAGGGCAAGAAAGCCAAGAGAAGAAGTACACTCTAAAGATTTTCAAAAAATACTTTTAAGTTGTGAAAATATGCCTGCATATCCAATTATCAATAGGGTTATGCTTCGCACAATGCAAAAAGCCAAATATTCGCCAGAAAATACGGGGCATTTTGGTCTTGCAGAAAATAATTATTGTCATTTTACTTCGCCAATTAGACGTTACCCTGACCTTACCATACACAGAATAATTAAAGACGTGTTGGCAGGTAAAACGGACGTATTAGAAAAGTATGGTAATTTTGTTGAAGAAGCATCAAAACAATCGTCTAAAAAGGAACGTAATGCACAAGAAGCAGAAAGGGCTGTGGACGATTATTATAAGATTTTATATATAAGCGATTATATTGGAGAAGAGTTTGACGCAGTAGTTTCTGGCGTTATGCCGTTTGGCGTGTTTTGTGAACTTTCTAACGGTATTGAAGGGCTTGTTAAGATTGAAAATCTAAAGGGTAGAAGATACGTTTACACTGAAAAGAATTTTACCCTTTCAAATGGCGAAAAAACTTATAAACTTGGGCAAAAAATAAAAATTAAAGTTGTGGGCGTTGATTACGGACAAAAAAAGGCAGAATTTTTATTAGTTGATTAAAATTATTATTGATTTATTAGATAAAGTATAGTAAAATAAAGGTTATGGAAGAAAAAAATATTTGTCAAAACCGTTCGGCTTTTCACGATTATTTCGTACTTGAAAAGTATGAAGCAGGTATAGTGTTAGACGGTGGCGAAGTTAAGTCGCTAAGAAATGGCAACGCCAACTTAAAAGACAGTTTCTGTTTTCACGATAACGGTGAGATATTTTTAAAAAATATGCATATTGCAGTCTATGAAAAGACGGGTGCGTTTAATTTTAAAGACGCTAAGCGTGATAGGAAATTATTGCTCAATAAGACAGAGATAATTAAGTTGGTATCAAAAGTAAACCAAAAGGGTTTGACTTTAGTTCCACTTAGGTTATATTTCAAAAACGCACTAGTTAAGGTGGAACTTGGCTTGTGTCAAGGTAAACATACTTACGATAAAAAGCGTTCTATAATGGAAAAAGATATTTTAAGAGAAAATCTACGACATTTAAAAAACT
>JAZQVG010000154.1:0-4945 GCA_045631625.1 Christensenellaceae bacterium | reverse complement strand
TTTACAATCTTTAATCCCCGTAATCTTTTTTCCTTCGGTATTCATAATAACGAAACGTGATGCGTTCCATATCTTATTCATGAAGTTACGTGCGCCTTCTATCTTTTCATCAGAGAAACGCATATCACTACCAGCAGCAACACCATTGATTAAAGAGAATCTTAATGTATCAGCGCCGTATTTGGATATTATTTCGGTAGGATCTATACCATTTCCGAGCGATTTACTCATTTTTCTACCTTGAGAGTCACGAACCAACCCGTGAATTAGCACGTCCTTAAACGGAATACGTTTCATGTGCTCAATTCCAGAGAAAATCATTCTTGCTACCCAGAAGAAAATTATATCATAACCGGTAACTAATAAATCGGTTGGATAGAAATATTTTAAGTCTTCCGTCATTTCTGGATAACCCAACGTTGAGAAAGGCCATAATGCTGAAGAAAACCAAGTATCTAATACGTCTTCGTCTTGCTTAATCTTAGTGCTACCACACTTAGTACAAACGTGTACGTCAGTTTTACTAATCATCATTTCGCCACAGTCTTCGCAATAATATGCCGGAATTCTGTGCCCCCACCATAATTGACGTGAAATACACCAGTCTCTAACGTTTTCCATCCAGTTAAAGTAAATTTTAGAAAATCTATCTGGAACAAACTTAATACTCTTATTTCTAACTACGTCAATAGCAGGTTTTGCAAGTGGCTCCATCTTAACAAACCATTGTTTTGAAACGATAGGTTCTACCGTCTTATTACATCTATAGCAATGTCCTACGTTGTGATGTAATGGTTCAATCTTTTCAAGAAGCCCAAGTTGTTTTAATTCTTCAACAATTTTTTCTCTACACTCTAAAGCCGGCATACCTTGGTATTTGCCAGCCTTTTCGTTCATCGTACCATCGTCGTTTAATACTCTAATAACTTCTAAATCGTGTCTTTTACCAACTTCAAAGTCGTTAGGGTCGTGCGCAGGCGTAATTTTAACTGCACCCGTACCAAATTCAAGTTCTACGTAACTATCGAAAACAACAGGGATTTCTTTATTAACGATTGGAAGAATTAAAGACTTGCCTTCCAAATGTTTATATCTTTTATCTTTTGGGTTAACTGCTACGGCAGTATCACCTAACATAGTTTCAGGACGTGAAGTAGCAACTGTTAAATATTCGTCACTGTCCTTAACAGGATACTTGATATACCAAAGGTTGCTATCCTCTTCAACGTATTCAACTTCAGCGTCAGAAAGAGCCGTTTTACAGTCAGGACACCAGTTAATAATTCTGTCGCCTCTATAAATTAAACCCTTTTCGTATAAATTAACAAAAACTTCTTTAACGGCTTTAGAACATTTTTCGTCCATTGTAAACGCCAAACGCGACCAGTCGCAAGACGAACCTAACGTCTTTAACTGTTCAACAATTCTACCACCGTATTTTTCCTTCCATGCCCAAGCCCTTTCTAAAAAACCTTCTCTGCCAACGTCTTTTTTTGTTAAGCCTTCTTTAGCCATCTGCTCAACAATCTTAACTTCCGTTGCGATAGAAGCGTGGTCAGTACCAGGAAGCCACAACGCACTATAACCCTGCATCCTTTTAAAACGAATAATGGTATCTTGCAAGGTTTCATCAAGGGCGTGCCCCATATGTAATTGACCGGTAATGTTTGGTGGAGGTATAACGATAGTAAACGGAATTTTATTAGCGTCTACCTTGGCTTTAAAATAGCCGTTTTTCTCCCAATTTTCATAAATCTCCTTCTCAAACTCAGAAGGAGTGTAAGTTTTTGCCATTTCCATAAGGCTTTCTCCTTTTTTACGTAGGTTTATAGTATACTAAATTTTTTTATTAAAGTCAAACATAAAACCAATCAATATTGTCAAATACCCCCTATATTTCATAAAATGAAGTATAAAAAAAATTTTGGAGTTTGAAAAATTATGAAGAAAATATTAACTTTACTTTTATCATTAGGTTTTTTTGCTTTCCCACTTTTTGGTTGTAATAGCAATAAAACCTCTAAATTAAGAATTAACGAGGTTACGCATTCCGTTTTCTACGCCCCACTTTACGTTGCTATTGAAAAGGGGTATTTTGCCGAAGAAGGCTTAATAATTGAATTAACTAACGGTGGTGGTGCAGATAACTCTATGACTGCCGTTTTATCTAAATCTGCCGATATAGGCTTGATGGGACCAGAAACGGTAATTTACGTATATAAGCAAAATAAGGCTGATATGCCTAAGGTTTTTGGACAATTAACGCAAAAAGACGGCTCCTTTTTAGTTTCAAGAAATGCTGAGCCAGATTTTAAATGGGAAGATTTAAAAGGAAAAGAGATTTTAGCAGGTAGGCGTGGTGGTGTTCCCGCAATGACCTTTAACTACATTCTCAATGAGTTGGGTATGAAAGATGGAACTGATTTTACCTTAAATTACGACGTTCAATTCAACTTAATGACAAGTGCTTTTATTGGTGGAACAGCAGATTATTGCACGGTTTTTGAGCCTACTGCTTCTGAATACGAAAAGAACGGTACTTGGCACGTTGTTGCAAGCGTTGGTGAACAAGGTGGTGAAATACCTTATACTTCCTTTATTGCTTTAGAAAGTTTCCTTAAAAACAATAAAAAAACTGTTGAAAGTTTCCTTAAAGGTATCAAAAAAGCACACGAATATATGAGAACGCATACCGAACTTGAAATTGCTGAAACGATTGTTAAACAATTTGCTTCTACAACTATTAATTCAATCGAAACGTCGATTAAAAGTTATAAAAAAATAGATGCTTGGAAAACAAATTTACAAGCCACTGAAGAAAGTTTTGATAGACTACAAACTATCATGCAAAATTCTGGCGAATTGGATGGAAAAGTTGATTTTTCAAAAATAGTTGACAACAGTTACGCAAAAGCGATATTTGGTTAATTAAAATAATAAACAAAAGACGATGAAAACACTTTTAGAACTACAAAATATTAGTTTAAACTATCAGACCACAACTGACGAAATACCAGCAATAAAAGACTTGTTTTTTACTTGTAAAGATGGTGAATTTACCTCAATAATAGGACCATCAGGGTGTGGAAAAACTACCGTTTTATCAATTATTGCCGGTTTAATTAAACCTTCGCAAGGAAGAATTTTGATAGATGGTAAATCCCTTGATTTTTCCAATAAAAAGTCTATTGGTTATATGCTTCAAAAGGACCAATTATTTCCTTGGCGAACGATAGAAAAAAACGTCCACTTGCCCCTTGAAATAAATAAAGTAAAAAATAAAGAAAGTAAAGATTACGCTAATACTCTGCTTGACAAATACGGACTATCAAAATTTAAGACGAAATACCCTAACCAATTATCTGGTGGTATGCGTCAACGCGTTGCGTTAATTAGAACACTTGTATTTAATCCTAAACTTTTACTTTTAGACGAGCCGTTTTCAGCATTAGACTATCAAACCAGATTAGACGTTTGCGACGACGTATATAAAATTATACGTGAAGAAAAAAAGACGGTGATTTTGGTTACCCACGACATATCTGAAGCAATTTCGATGTCAGACAAAATTATAGTACTAACGGAACGTCCTGCTAAAGTAAAAAAAGTCTTCTATCCAGAAATTGAAGGCAATACACCACTAAAACGACGTGAAAGTAAAGAGTTTGGCGTTTGGTTTGAAAAAATTTTTAAGGAATTACACCGATGAAAAAGCAAGATATTTTTTCAGTAGAACATAAAAAATATATTAATAAAATTAAAAAAGAAACTACTGTCGTATGGATTTTTAGATTTTTAGTTTTAGCCGTATTTTTAGCGTTGTGGGAACTTTTAGCCAAACTAAATATAATTGACCCGTTTATTACTAGTTGCCCGTCTAAAATTGCACTTACTCTTGCTAATTTGTTTAAAGAAAATAATATGTTCTATCATATTGGCGTTACTTTATACGAAACTATTTTAGGCTTTTTAATAGCAGTACTATTAGGCTATATAATAGCGTTAATTCTTTGGTGGTCAGATAGAGTTAGACGTATTTTAGAACCGTATATCGTAGTACTAAATAGCCTACCCAAAATAGCACTTGGGCCTATAATTATCGTATGGTGTGGAAGTGGCAGTAAAGCCATTGTTTTTATGACGATTTTGATAGGGATTATAGTAGCCATAATCACTATGCTAAACGGTTTTTTAGAAACTGATAGTGATAAAATTTTACTACTAAAATCAATGGGGGCAAATAAGTTTCAAATTTTACAAAAACTTGTTATCCCAGGCAGTTTCCCTACCTTTATAAGCATGTTAAAAATAAGCGTTGGTATGGCTTGGATAGGTTCTATTATGGGCGAATATTTAGTATCACGAGCAGGGCTTGGATACTTGATAGTTTACGGTGGGCAGGTGTTTAAACTAGATTTAATTATGGCTTCAACAGTAGTTCTATGCTTGCTTGCAACGTTGATGTATTGCCTTGTTGCTTTTATAGAAAAGAAAATAATAAAATACAAAAATCAATAAATTTTTCATATTAAAAACGCATAAATTACATCAAAATAATGAAATTTATGCGTTTTTACTTTACTTTTTATTTTTTTATGTTAAAATATCTTCTAAGCAAAAAAGAGGTAATTATGACAACACTTTTTAAAAAATTATTTATTAAAAACTACAAAGACGTTGATAATCCAATTGTTAGGGCAAACTATGGCAAAAGCGCAGGTATACTTGGCATTGTTTCAAACGCTTTCCTTTTCATTATTAAAATTTTAGCAGGCATTTTTTCTGGTAGCGTAGCCGTTATTGCTGATGCAATTAACAATTTATCAGATTTCGTAACTTCAATTATTACGCTTGTAGGATTTAAACTTTCTAGTATGCCTGCTGACAAAGAGCATCCCTATGGTCACGCCCGTATTGAATATATCACGGCATTAATAGTAAGCAT
>JAZQVG010000153.1:0-11362 GCA_045631625.1 Christensenellaceae bacterium | reverse complement strand
CAGGAGGTAAACGATTATGACTAAATACGAAATGTTGTATATTCTTGACGCTGATTTAGAAGAAGCAAAGCGTGAAGAAATCATCAAAAAGTTCGAAGATTTAGTAGTAAACAATGGTGGTGTTATTGAAAAGACAGACCGTTGGGGTATGAAGAAATTACAATACCCAATCAACTACAAGTCTGAAGGCTACTACGTGCTAATGACTTTCCAAGCAGAAAAGACGTTAGTTGTAGAAATCAAACGTATTGCAGGTATCATTGACGGTATCGTAAGAAGATTGATTACAAAAGCGTAAAACCAATTTATATAAGTGGAGAAAATTATGAATAAGGTAATTTTAATAGGTAATTTGACACGTGACCCTGAGTTATCAGAAACACCAAACGGCGTTGCAGTATGCAGATTTAGTATTGCCGTTTCAAGAGATTACGCAAATGCTGATGGCAACCGTGAAACAGATTTTTTCAATATAACTGTTTGGCGTGGCAGGGCTGAAAACTGTGGCAAATATTTAAAGAAAGGTAGCAAGGTAGCAGTTGTTGGTAGTTTACAAAATCGTACTTACGAAGATAAAGAAGGTACTACAAGATACGTTACCGACATCGTTGCTAACGAAGTAGAGTTCTTATCACCAAGAAATGCTAATGGTGAAGGTGAGACGGAAGTAAAAGCATCACGCCCACAATTAGAAGTATTGGAAGATAACCAACTTCCTTTCTAAAAAGTCTAAACGATTAGACGTTAATAATTAAGGAGATAATCATGGAAGAAAATACAAATGTAACCTTAGAAGCAGAAGCAAAGGCTCCTGCAAAAGAAGGTAAAAAATTCGTTAAAAGGATTCCACGTAAGAAAGTATGTGCTTTTTGCCAAGGCAAAGTTGATGCAATCGACTATAAAGATATCAACACCTTAAAGAAATATATTACTGAAGGTGGTAAAATCTTACCAAGGCGTATGACGGGCGTTTGTGCAAAACACCAAAGGGTTTTGGCTGTTGCTATTAAGCGCGCAAGATTAGTTGACTTACTTCCTTTCAAGGGTGAATAATTAAAGCATTAAAACACTTTGCACTTTCGCAAAGTGTTTTTTGTAATTTTTTATTTTAATTTTAATTTTTTAAGGAAAGAAAAGGTTTTTTCTTTATATTTTAATGGAAAATTCCCTTGCTTTTTGATAGTATTTAATATATAATATTAAAAATTTACTTACAGATATTTTTGATTTTAAGGAGAATGCTTATGCCAAAGATTATAAACGAACCTGCACATACTTTTAACGAGTATTTGTTAGTTCCAGGCTATTCAGATGAAAACTCTATTCCGGCAAACGTAAGTTTGAAAACCCCGCTTGTTAAATACAAAAAGGGTGAACAAGCAAAAATCACGATGAATATTCCACTTGTATCAGCAATTATGCAATCTGTATCAGGCGATAAACTTGCAGTTGCACTTGCTACTGAAGGTGGTGTTTCCTTTATCTACGGCAGTCAAAGCATCGCTGATGAAGCGGCTATGGTTAAACGTGCTAAATCTCACAAGGCCGGCTTCGTTGTAAGTGATTCTAACGTTTCCCCTGAAAGTACGCTTGCAGACGTTATTGCATTAAAGGAAAAAACGGGGCATTCTACCGTTGCAGTTACAGATGACGGGACAAGTGAAGGTAAACTTTTAGGTATCGTCACGGGCAGAGATTATAGGGTAAGCAGAATGTCGCCTGACCTTAAGGTTAAAGAGTTTATGACACCGTTTGATAAACTTATCTACGCTACTGAGGGTACTACCTTAAAGGAAGCAAACGATATTATTTGGGACAATAAACTAAACTCTCTACCAATACTATCAAAAGACGGAAAACTTTTATACTTAGTATTTAGAAAAGACTACGATACACACAAGCAAAACCCTAACGAACTTCTTGACTCTTCAAAAAGATATATCGTTGGTGCTGGTATCAATACAAGGGACTATCGTGAACGTGTGCCTGCCCTTTTAGAAGCAGGTGCAGACGTGCTTTGTATAGACAGTTCTGAAGGTTTTTCTGCATGGCAAAAAAATACAATCGCTTGGATTAGAGAAAATTATGGCGACAGCGTAAAAGTTGGTGCCGGCAACGTTGTTAGTGCAGAGGGTTTTAGATTTTTGGCGGACTGTGGTGCTGACTTTATTAAGGTTGGTATCGGTGGTGGTTCAATCTGTATCACCCGTGAAACAAAGGGTATTGGCCGTGGCCAAGCAACGGCGTTGATAGAAGTTTGCGCAGAAAGAGATAAGTACTTTAAAGAAACGGGCGTTTATATTCCTGTTTGTTCAGACGGTGGTATAGTTTATGACCATCATATAACTTTAGCATTAGCAATGGGTGCGGATTTCGTTATGCTTGGCAGATATTTTGCAAGGTTTGACGAAAGCCCATCAGCAAAAGTTTCTATCGGTGGCACTTACTATAAAGAATATTGGGGCGAAGGTAGTGCAAGGGCAAGAAATTGGCAAAGATACGACCTTGGTGGCGATAAAAAATTATCGTTTGAAGAAGGTGTTGACAGTTACGTACCTTACGCTGGTAGCCTAAAAGACAACGTTGCAATGACTTTATCTAAAGTAAGGTCAACAATGTGCAACTGTGGTGCTTTATCAATACCAGAACTACAAGAAAAAGCAGTTATCACTTTAGTATCTGCGACAAGCATTGTTGAAGGTGGCGCACACGACGTTATTCAAAAGGAAAAAACCAACCCAATTAAATAGTTTTAACTAAAAGGGCTAAAATGTTTAAATTTGATAGATTGTTTATTACAATGGAAAAAAAGGGCGTTTCCACTTATAGACTTAGAGAAGAGTGTGGTATAGATAGTAAAACTGTTCGCAGGTTAAGGGCAAACCAAAATATTGAAATGAAAACGCTTGATAAAATTTGTGCCTTTTTAGATTGTAAAATAGAAGAAGTAGTAGAATTTATAAAAGACTAAACATAAAAGACTAACGAAATTTCGTTAGTCTTTTTTTGTTGATTTTTTATTGCTTTTTTGAAATGTTATCTCTTAGCGCTAAGTAAGTTATCACTAACCCGCCACTTATTAAAATTCCACCAATTATATCAGTAATCCAATGTACGCCACTTAAAATTCTACCAATAACCATAAGCGCTGTTATCGCCCATAAAATTATTGATAGACTAACTTTTAAGGTTTTGTTTTTTATTAGTCTATTTATTTCAAATATAGCAGTTGGTATAAAACACAAGGCAAGCATAGTGGTTGAAGATGGATAAGAAGTTTCTAAAACCCCTTCGATTAACACCGGCCTAAAATTTATTTTTATATATTCAAACGCCAAGTAAACGATAAAGGTTGCAACGTAAAACGCACCTAATAGTAAAATTTCGCCGTCTACTTTTTTTATGTTTTTTCTATTTATTAGTTGAACTACGCCAACGACGGCAAAACACACGCCCACTAAAACGGCAAACACGCCTGCCCAATCAGTTATATCGTATAGCGTAAAGTTTACCTTAACCAAATCACGCACGGCAAAATTTATAGTAGAAAAACCTACTACGGAATTTTCTAAGCCCGTATCTTTAACGTCAACCAGTTTAACCAAAATGGTGTAAATTATAAATAGAACTATTAAACTTAAACCAATTATAAGTTTTGTATTTGATTTTGCTTTCATTTAATACCTTTTAAGTTTATTAAGACAAACCCGCCATTAAATCAACTGCTTGTTTTGTGCCAAAGAAAGCAATGTTTTCTTTCCAAGTAAAGTTTTCTAAAAGTTCGTGTTCGTAATCTTGAATATACTTACCTAACTTATCAAAGTTTTCTGCGCAATCTTTTTTGCTTTCAAAAATGTAGATTGAAATATTACTATAATCGCCACCACCAATAGGTTTAGAAGCAACTACAAATGATTTACAATTTTTTACGCCACCAAGCGTTGTTTGAAGTGCCTTTTGAGAATAAACACCCGTTTCATAGCCTTGCGTGCTTAAATAAGCAGTAATATCTTCTGCCTTATAAGTCTTGTCTCCAATGCCAATACTACCTAAAATGCCGTTTAACATATCGGCACAGCCCGTTAAACTAAACAAGCAAACGCTGGCTAAAATAATAGAAACAACTACTTTTAAAAATTTACTTTTAACTCTTTTCATAATTTTTTTCCTTTTATTTTTCTTATTTTTTTGGCTATGACACAAAAAAACAACTTATTAGTTTGTGATATAAGCCAATTATTTATCAATCAAGCCATTTTAGAGAAAGCCTTGCCCCGTCGTAAACACTTTCCCAATCAAATTCACGTACGGTTTTGCCGTCACAACTTGCAAATACGTTAGGGTTAGCCGTCTTATCGTAATTTTTTATACCGTAACGTAAATCGTCTTTATCAGCAATTAAAAAGATTTCGTTTATACGCTTTAAGTGTTCTTCGCTTAAAATGTTTGGTATTACTGAAGCAAGGGTAGTCATACCCGTAATAGCACACATTTCAAGGAAATCAAGGTTGATTGACGGGTCAACCTTTTCAGTAAACGCCGCACAGTCTGGGTCTACACGATAAAGTGTATCATTAAGTGGTAATCGCATTACACTGTTTATACCGTGCCGGCGTGTCCACTCGAAACAATTTCCACTTGTGTCGCCACCCGTCCTATAAATAGAATGTATACCTGCACACAAATGGCTAATGGCGTTGCAACCGATAACGTCTGCATCGCCTGCCCCACTTTGTATCGCTTTATATAAGTTTTTAATAATGGTTGCGTTTGTTTTCGTCTTATCAAACGGTGCTTTTTCGTGTTCATATAAATTTACGTTATTTTTATCTGCAGTAAGTGGCGAAGCCTTGAAAAAGTCCATAGTGGTAAAGTCGTGTTTTATAAGTTCATAGCCCCAACTTCTAATTATTGAAGCGTCTTTTTTAACCCTTTCTAAAACGTTTGGATGCGATGGGTCAAGCAATACCCCACCTGCTGAAAAGTCGGCAAGTTTTTCTTCTTCAGGCACTTCGTCAAGCGTAAGAAGTGGCCTAAACCATAGCCCTGCCTTTGCACCTTTAGCGTGTATATCATCGGCAGTTTTTGCCATATCTTTAAAGTTTTCGTTAGGCACCCACGGCCCACCAATATACGGGTCGTCTTCAAAATTTCTGTTAATTTGCCAGCCATCGTCAATTATCATATACGGACGGTTTTTTGTGCCACTGCACATTTTCATTAGATAGTCCGTTTCTTCCATAACGCTTTCTTTCGTTATGTGGCCGTAAGCCCAATACCAATTGTTTACGCCAAATACAGGTTCTTTTGGAAGCACAGGTGCATCGCAAAGCATTTTTGAAAAACGTTTACAAACGGAATATTCGTCTTCCCCTTTTTCCCCTTCTAATTGTACTACTTCACAAGCAACTAACGGTTCTTTTAAGTCAGTGCCGTCTTTACCGTTGGTAAGGTTTAGAAAAAGCGTCACACCGTGCACGTCAACCAACCAACTTGCAAAACAGTCTGCACCCGTCTTAACACCGTAGCACATAATTTTATCATCGCCTTTTAAGTAGCAAAACCAAGGCATATTTCTTGCAGTCATTACAGAACGCCACTCTAAAGTACATCTTGCGCTACACCTTTCCCAAGCATCGCCATACACCTTGTCTACAAACGAAAGGTCACCCCTAAAACGTAGTTTTAGATATTTTACAGGCGCACCACTTGGGTAAACTATAACTTTAGCACTATTTTTATCTACTACATATTCATATTTAACGTCCGAAGCCTTAGTAGGCGCTTCTTCAAACCTAAACGCCGTAAGTTCAGTAGCACCAAAATCGTTGTCGGGTTTTCTAAGAACGGAAACAAACTTTTTTTCCATATGAAATCCTCCAAGTTGTCATAAAAAATTAAACGTAAAAAACTATAAAAATTATATCATACGCAAAACCCATTGTCAATTACTCACAAGAATCTTATAAAAGACAAAAAAAGAGATGGATACTTTCGTTACCCATCTATGAATTTATATTAACTCTCGCAAAAATTGTCGAAGAAATTTTTGCGAAAAAGGAGAAACCGACTTTAACGCAAAGAAACAACCTAAAAAGGTTGTTTCTTGCTCATTAGTCGTGTTTCGACGTGGTGCCGCTGGCCAGTAATTCCCCTGTTAGGGGAAATGTCTTGTCTTGCTTACTTGACAAACTGTCAAGACAAAAGGGTTGCCGTCCCCTGCTAAGGGATTGAACCGGAGGTTCAAGTCTCGTTACGGTAGTAACGCAAAAAGAAAAGGTAGCGTTTTTGCTACCTTCTCTTTTTGTTGGTGCCGCTGGCCGGACTTGAACCGGCACGGTATCGCTACCACTGGATTTTGAGTCCAGCGCGTCTGCCAATTTCACCACAGCGGCGTTTATTTTTATATTTGTGTTGCATTATTTTTAATAATTTGGTAAAATTATTATATACTTGCTATAAGATAATAGCACAATTTTTTATTTATTGCAAGTTATTTAAAAGGTTTTTATGGAAAAATTAGTACTTATTGACGGAAACAGTTTAATAAACCGTGCTTTTTACGCTATGCCTATTTTGTCTACAAAAAAGGGCGAGTATACTAATGCCGTTTACGGTTTTATGAATATGCTTAAAAGGATTATCGAAGAAGATAAGCCAACCCATATCGGCGTGGCGTTTGACTTAAAGCACCCTACTTTCCGCCACAAATTATTTGACCAATATAAAGGCACAAGGAAGCCTATGCCTATGGAACTTCGCCCACAAATTCCACTTCTCAAAGAAGTTCTTTCGTTGATGGGTATAAGGACTTTTGAACTTGCTGGGTTTGAAGCAGACGATATTATTGGCACTATTGCCAAAAAAACTGATTTATGCACGTACATTTACACGGGCGATAAGGACAGTTTTCAATTGGTTGATGAACAAACGGAAGTTCACTTTACCAAACACGGTGTAAAGGAAACGGAAAACTACACCCTATCTAATTTTAAAGAAAAAATGGGTATTGACCCACTACAAATAATCGACCTTAAAGCACTTATGGGCGATAGTTCAGATAACATACCGGGCGTTGCAGGTATTGGCGAAAAAACTGCACTTAATTTAGTACAAACTTACGGCAAAATAGAAAACCTTTACGAAAATACCAATGAACTTAAAGGCAAACTTAAAGAAAAGATAGAACTTGGTAAAGACAGTGCATTTTTATCAAAGACGCTTGCGACTATAGATACCGACTGCCCAATAGAATTTAGGCTTGACGATATGCTTTTTTCTTTGCCACTACCATTAAAGGCAAAAGAAAGATTTATAGAACTTGAATTTAAGGCTTTTTACACAAACGATAAATTGTTTGCTGAAGTTAGCCAATCTAACGAAAACTTATCGGACAAAAAAACAAAGAAAATAGACGTCGATAAAGTTGTTTTGGCCAACTTATCAAGCATTGAAAAAATAATAGTTGACAAAACGTCCCTTTATATAGGCGAAGATAGTGTAAACTTATTTGACGGGAAGACTGAATACGTCCTGCCGATACAACGCACATTTTTAGACGAAGGTTTTAGCCTTTCAACAATTTTAAGTGGGTTAAAAGACGTATTTACGGGCAAAAAAACGCTTATAGTTTTTGACAGAAAGGAAATGCGCCATCTACTAAAAAAGACGGTGGATATTGACCTTACTTGTCCAGCGGAAGATATTTCGCTTATAAAATATTTGGCAGACTATTCTGGTGGCGCAGTGACGCAAAAAGAAGTAATTGCAGAGTATCAATCTGAAAGCGATTTGCCAGCGTGCGCATTATATTTAGCATACGAAAGTTTATACAAAAAACTAATAGACGAAAAAATGGAAAACCTTTACCGTGAAGTAGAGTTGCCACTTACAGAAGTGCTATACTCTATGGAAAAGGCAGGGTTTAAGGTAGACCAAAAAGCACTTTACGAAATAGGCGAAGTTTACCAAGCGAAATTAAAGCAACTTGAAAAGCAAATTAGAGAGTTGACGGACGAACCTAACTTAAATATAAACTCACCAAAACAACTAGGTGAAGTGCTTTTTGACAAACTTAAAATTGGCAAGGGTAAAAAGACCAAAACGGGCTATTCTACTAGCGCTGAAACACTTGAAAAGTTTGAAGATAAGCACCCGTCAATCCCTTTAATTTTAGAATATAGAAAACTTCAAAAGTTGGCGTCAACGTACGTTGAAGGGTTTAAGCCGTTGATTGAAAAGGACACGGGTTTAATACACACGTCCTTTAACCAAACTGTCACTTCTACGGGCAGATTATCAAGTAAAGAACCAAACTTGCAAAACATACCCGTACGTGACGAACAGGGCAAAGAACTTAGAAAGTTTTTCGTGCCACGTGACGAAAACCATATTTTAATAGGCGCAGATTACTCACAAATAGAATTAAGACTTTTAGCCGCATTTTCCGACTGTCTGCCTTTAATTACAGCGTTTGCTTTGGGCAAGGATATACACACGGCAACGGCTTCTAAAGTGTTTAAAACGCCGTTAGAAAAGGTTACCAAGCAAATGCGTTCTAATGCAAAAGCAGTAAACTTTGGCATTATATACGGCATAAGCGAATATGGTTTAGCAAAGCAAATAAACGTCTCTCCTTTTGAAGCCAAGGGGTATATTACTTCTTATTTTCTTGAATACCCAGAAGTTAAACAGTATATGGAGCAAAACGTAGAGTTTGCAAAAAACAACGGCTATTCAACGACGATTCTTGGTAGGCGCAGATATATTAGAGAGATAAATTCGTCTAACTTTATGCAACGTTCTTTTGGAGAACGTGCCGCTATGAATATGCCACTTCAAGGCAGTAGCGCAGATATAATAAAACTTGCAATGCTTGGCGTTTATAACCGATTAAAAAAGGAAAATTTACAAAGCCAACTAATTTTGCAAGTACACGACGAACTTATTATCGACGCTTTGATTAGCGAAAAAGAAAGGGTAGAAAAAATACTTGTTGAAGAAATGGAAAACGTACTTAAATTGTCAGTTAAACTTACGGCGGAAGTAGGTAGTGGCAAAACTTGGTACGATGCAAAATAAAAATTAAGGGTAATTATGAAAAATTTAGCACAAAAAATTATAGCCGTAACGGGTGGTATAGGCAGTGGTAAAAGTAGCGTTTTAGAAATTTTATCTAAAAACGGCTACCCTGTCTTTTCGTGCGACGAAATTTTAAATGACCTTTATAAAGATAGAAAAATTAAACTTCAATTAAAAGGCCTTTTTCCTACTGCCGTAAAAGGCGAAAAAAGGCTTACCGTTGATAAAAAAACTCTTTCTAACCTTTGTTTTTTTAACTTAGAAAATAGAAAAAGGCTAGAAAATTTTACCCACCCTATAATACTAAAAAAAGCAATAAACAAAATTAGAAAATCAAAAGCACCCCTTTGTTTTTTAGAAGTTCCACTTCTCTTTGAAGGTGGCTATGAAAACTTGTTCGACGGCGTTTTAGTGGTTGTGCGTGATAAAAATTTACGTATTGAAAGTGTAAAAACCCGTTCTAACCTAAAGGAAAGTGAAATTTTAGATAGAATAAACGCCCAAATCGATTACGAAAATTTTGACCTTTCTAAATATCAAGTAATAGTAAACGACAAAGGTTTAGATAACCTAAAAGAAAAAACGCTAAATATAATTAAAAACATTTAAATATAAAGAAAAGCACGCTAGATTTTAGCGTGCTTTTTTATATGGCTTTGTCTCAAAAAATGACTGATTAGTTTTAAGTTTTGACGAGAAAAATACAAAAAGGACGAGTGTTCTTGTGAGGGCGCATACCCGTAGTGGTCTGTAACCGAACAAAACACGAAGTAATTTGCAGAATTTTTCCGTCAAAAATCAGTCAGAGTTTGTGACAGAGCCTTTTATATTAAATTATAATAGTTTATTTAACTTTTTTTCTATGTTTCTTAAAATGGTTTTTATTAGTTTTCTTTTAACTTCCTTTTTTATTTTACTTGTAGTTAGGTTGTCTGTGGTCGCCACAATCTTTTTAGGTGGACAACCTTTATATTCTTTACAAGGTGGCTTTTGTCCACTATCTACAAGTAAAATTTCTTCAATTAGTTCGTTTTTTCTAAAAGAAGTAGGTGCTTTAACACCAATCTCCCTTGCATATGCCCTTAAACTATACAAATTTATAGAATTTAATTCTTCTCTACCGTACTTCATAATTTTCTCCATAAAAAAAGTACGCCAACCGAAGTCAAACCACATAAAACGCAAACCCCGATTGTATGGCGTACAATTTAATAGAAATGACTAAGCACTTCCAATGTTGGAATTTGCGGTTTTTACAAATTAACACATTAGAAGTATCGCCAAAAAAGAGTATAATAACCCCTTGAATAGCCATTTTAAATACTATTAAATTGTACGCCACACTTAGTATAACACACTTTTTTATTTTTTTCAATTAGTTTTAAATAAGTAAAAAACTCGACTTAAAACGTCGAGTTTTATATATTATATTTGATATTCAAAATAGAAATATTTTTCGTCTTGGTTTATTAAACTAAACCCTAATTTTATAAATAAATTTTTTGACGGCGTATTTTCTAATAAGCATTTCCCTTTAAGCGTTTTTGCTTTAATAACTTCTTTGGCATACTCTTTCATTTTTTCAACTGCTTTTGTGGTTACGCCCTTTTTATGATATTCGCTTTTTAACCTAAACCCAATTTCTACCCCACCAAAATAGTCGAAGTTATAGTAAACCACTTCGCCAACAAGTACGTTATCTTTTTTAATAGCCAAACTATACTCTTGCTTTTTGTCTTTTAAGGAAAGCATAAAGTTATAAAAATAGTCGGGTGTTGGGTTGTTATTGCCTAAATCTTCTAAGTAGTCATACCCCCAATACTTATTTAATTTATCGTCTAAATATAGTTTTTGGTATTCTACTTTATCGTCTTTAGTAATTTCGCCAATAGTGAAATTATCGCCTAAGTCGGCAGTAAAACTTTGTTCGTAAATATTATCAAATTGGGTTAATACGTCAACGAAATTTTTTTCTTTAACTTCTATAGGTTTATATTGAAGTTTAGATATTCTAAGTCCGTTGTCGCCACAATCTTCTTCACGATTGATAAACTTTATATTGTCGGTTACGTACGTCTTTGCAAACTCGTTTGCAAGTAATGGGTAAACCCCGTCATAACTTGTAAGCGCCTTTTCAACGTGGACTATTAAAGTGTCTTTAACACACTCTCCAAAAGAGATGCCGACCACTTTGCCGTCCACAAAAATTGCAATGCCAAGTTGGTTTAATAAAAAGGAATTTTCTAAATATTCTCTAATAATTCTTTTTTCTTCTTTTGCT
>JAZQVG010000152.1:0-5963 GCA_045631625.1 Christensenellaceae bacterium | reverse complement strand
CTTTAACTATACCGTATATATCAACGTTGCCACGTTCTGTAATATGTCCGTTTTCAAAAAAGTCTTCGTCACTTGTATATTTTAATTGTCTTAAGTGTGCAAAGTAAATTCTATCAGCGTACTTTCCTGCCATTTTTGCCAAATCATTAAATCTACCAGCACCAAGGCTACCAGTACAGAAAGTAATACCGTTGTGCTTATTTGGCACTGCTTCAAATAGTCTATCGTAATCAGATTCTTTACAAATAATTCTTGGCAAACCAAACATATCCCAAGGTGGGTCGTCAGGGTGAATTGCCATATCAATATCAGCCTCATCACAAGCCGGCATAATTGCCTTTAAGAAATATACTAAGTTTTCAAATAACTTTTCGTGCGTCATCCCTTCATATTCAGCCATAAGTTTATTTAATTCATCAGTTGTATAACTTTCATCCCAGCCAGGTAAATGTAAATTCTTAGGGTCAACTTTAAGTAAAGTTTCGTGACAATATGCAAGCGAAGTTGCACCGTCACTATGTTTATAATAAAGGTCTGTCCTTAGCCAATCAAATACAGGCATAAAGTTATAGCAAATACACTTAACCCCTGCTTTACCACAGTTGATTATATTTTGCTTATACGCTTCAATGTACTTATCTCTGGTAGGTTTACCAAGTTTAATATCTTCGTGTACAGGCACACTTTCAATAACTTCCATAGTTAAATCATTTGCATTTGCAAGTTCTTTAAGCCTAAAAAGTTTATCAAGTGGCCAAACTTCACCAACAGGAACGTCGTAAACAGCCGTCACAACCCCTTTCATACCTTGAATCTGCTTAACGTGGTTTAGTGGGATACAGTCATTTTCACCGTACCATCTAAAAGTCATTTTCATTTTCTTTTCTTCCTTATATAATTTCAATAGTTTTTTATTAACATAAATATTTTAACATAATAAAAAAATTTTTTAAATAGTTTTTTAAAAATCTTTTGATAATATTTTACGTAATAAAAAATTTTTAGAAATGATGTCGTATTTTTGTTGACAAAAAATTTTAATTCATATATAATAATCAAGCATTTAGACATGGCGGCGTAGCTTAGTTGGTTATAGCGGCCGGTTCATACCCGGCAGGTCGTTGGTTCGAATCTGACCGCCGCTACCAAAAAAGGTAACGTGCAATGGGTATAAATCTGTTGCACGTTACAAAAAATGCAAACTAAATTAACCGGCCCCTTGGTCAAGCGGTTAAGACACCACCCTTTCACGGTGGTAACATGGGTTCGATTCCCGTAGGGGTCACCAAAATAGAAAAGACAGGTTTTGCCTGTCTTTTTTGTTTTGGTGTATCTCTATGTGTAAAACGAACCCATCGTTCGTCCGTCATTTGATGGGCAATCTTTGATGGACAAGGACATCGTAGCGTAAGCGTAGATGCTTCCCGTAGGGGTCACCAAAATTTTGCAAAAATCGGTCAAAAACGACCGATTTTTTGCATTTTTTAACACTTGTAGAATCGTTTAAGGGTTAAGGTTTGGTGGTATGGTAGGTACTGGGGGACGTTCCCGTATGCTTTTTGAAAAAACGGCAAAAGTAATTTACGTCTTCAAAGCCACACATAAGCCCGATTTGCTTGATTGAATAGCCTTCCCACATAAGATAGTCCTTTGCGTAAAGCAAGCGCAGGGTGTTTCTGTACTCGATGGGGGATTTTCCAAATATTTTTGAAAACAACGAACGGAAACGGGAAACGCTTAAATTGCAACAGTCGGCAAGAATCTTTAGGGATAACTCCTTATTCCAAGAGTTTTCTATCAACTCGATGGCGGGTTTAATTTTTACGTAGTTGTTGTCGTGTTCAAAAGCAAAAGCCTTTTTGATAAAGGCGTGCAAGAGTTTGCTTGTAAGCATAATGGATTCCAAGCGATAGCCAAACTCTTTATTTTGCCAAACGGTTACAAGTTTTTCAAAGGTGTCTTTTTGCGCCTTAGAAAAATCACTTTGTGGTATTACAAGGTTGTCGTTTTTTAGAAAAAGTTTGTTTGCTATTTCGCCTTGTATAGTGGAAGGTGGAATTTCAAAGTTGACTGTATAATGTTCGCAAGTGGAAGGACAAACAAACTTATACTTATCGGTTGGCTTAAACAATATATAGTCGCCTTCTTTTAGCGCAAGTGTTCTTCCATCAGAAAAATAATAAAAGATTTTTCCAGACAAAATATGCACTAATCCGTAATATTTTCTGCCATTTTGGTAGATGGAAAGGTTTACTTTTTCATAAGCCCATTTGTGTGCAGTAATAATATTTGTAACGGCGACGTTAAAATCGTTAACTTTTTGTTCCATACTAACTCCTTAAGGTTGTAAAAATATTATAATCGATACGAATAAAAAGGTCAATATAAAAATAGTCATTTTGTGCTATAATATAAACAATTTGTTAATTGAATATTGGGGATATAACTGATTTAATTATAGAAAAAGTATTTTAATTTTGACTACAGGAGAGAATTATGTACAACATAAAGTTTGAAAAATACCCACCAAAACCCAATCCGGCCACTACCGACAGAATAGTTGCGGCGCACTATTACGCTGCTTGGAAGAAGGGTGCGGCAGGTGTTCACGATGGGTTTAACGAATTATCCAAAATCTATCCGGACAGAACGCCACTTATGGGCTATTATGATGAAGAAAACCCCGAAGTGTGTGATTGGGAAATCAAATGGGCAATAGAACATGGTATAAACTGTTTTATTCACTGCTGGTATAGAAAACCCGACAACTACGGCAAGCCGATAACCGTTGATGATTTGCGTTGTGGGCACGGCTTACACCAAGCGTTGTTTAACGCAAAATATCAAGACTTTATGAAGTTTGCCATTATGTTTGAGGCAAGTCCTCTTTGGGCGGGCACGGACGAAAAGGATATGGTAGAAAACCTGATGCCTTTTTGGGTGAAAGAGTATTTTCAAAGGGGAAATTATCTTTTGATTGACAACAAGCCGGTACTTTTTGTGTTCAACCAAAACAGGCTTTCGGAAGATTGTTTTGAAAGTGTAGAAAGCCAACGCCAAACTTTTGACAAGTGCCGTGAATACGCAAAACAATGTGGATTTGACGGAATGATTTTTGCCGTGTGTGATACATTCCCCACGAAAGAAAGACACCAAGAAATGCTTGACAGGGGATATGATTTCAGGTTTGGCTACTATTGTGGATATTGGCCACCATACGAATATTACCCCAATCAAGACGAAATAGTTCAAGGGCAATGCGAAGTTCTTAAAAAGCAGTTGAAAATTGACAACAAGCGATTTATCCCTACCCCATCTTGTTTTAGGGACACCACGCCAAGAAGAACGGAGCGTTGGCGTAAAATCACCCCATATAACTTTGCCGATGAATTGATTTGGTACATTTCCCCCGAAAAGTACAGAGAAGTTTTAGAAGGGATGAAAAACATTTGCGACAGTTTGCCAGAAGATGCTTGGGCAAGAAAGATTATAATGATTGACAACTGGAACGAGTGGGACGAAGGGCATTTTGTTGCGCCTAGCCACAAGTACGGCTTTAAGTACCTGCAAGCGATTAGGGAAGTGTTTACAAAAAGGGACAACTTGCCCGATTACAGAACGCCACAAGACCAAGGCTTTGATGGTTACAACACTAGTTGGGACAAACCCGACTTTAAGGAATTTTGCCAAAAACTTTTGGAAAACGGCGACCAAGACATTGCAAAAAACAGCGTTTCTTCCAAAGGACAAATTAAAGAAAACGATATAGTTCGCCCTGTTTATAGGGATGGAAAGTTAAACGTGTTGTTTCTTGGTAACTCTATAACAAGGCACTCCCCTGCCGAACAAATCGGTTGGTTTGGGGATTGGGGTATGTCTGCAAGTGCAGAACAAAACGACTACGTTCATTTAACCGTTGACGAGTTGGACAAAAAATACGGAAAAGTTAACTATTGCACGGCGTCTTGTGCCGATTGGGAAAGAGAGTATTGCAACCTTAAAGACTTTGACCGTTGGAGCAATGCAAGGGATTTTGATGCTGATATAATAGTAGTTCGCTTTGGCGAAAACATCTATAATTCTTTAGACAACGAAAAGGGCAATCTTGCTGACTACTTAGATAAGTTTATAAAATACTTTGACCGAAGTGGAAAGGCAAAAATCGTGGTTACGGGATTGTTTTGGCGTGGCGATACAATCGAAAAATCTTTTTACGACGTGGCGCAAAAGAACGGCTATCCCTTTATCCGTTTGCACGATATAGGAAAACAAGATGAAAACAAAGCCATCGGGCAGTTTTGGCACGAAGGCGTTTCAATTCATCCAAACGACAGGGGTATGAAACTAATTTCCCAACGCATTATGCAAAGATTATAAAATTAAAAACCAAAACGGCAGGGTAACACCCTGCCGTTTGGTTTGGCAACATAAAGCACGCCAACTTTTTTTAAATTTATTAGTTAAATAAACTTTATTGACACAATTTTATTATTTTTTTTACAAAAATGTTGACTTTATGAATATATTTATATATAATATAAAAGTCGAATAAAGACAGAGAAATATTTTTTGGAGGATGACTATAATGTCATATGTTGAAAAAAATTTAGGCGCAAACGAACAACTTATTAAAAAAGCCGATAAAAACGGTTTATTCCTTATCGGTGTTTGGATAAAGGGTATCTTATTCTTCTGGTTACTTTTGATTCCACTAATCAAAGCAATCATCACCACTATTAAATTTACTAAAGTTGAACTTGCAATCACTAACAAACGTGTTATTGGTAAAATTGGTGTATTAAACACAAGTTCTTTAGATTCACCACTTAACAAAATTCAAAACGTTGCTGAAAAACAAAAATTCTGGGGTAAAATCTTCAACTACAGCACAATCACTATTACTACTGCTGCTGGTTCTTATACATACGATTGCATTAAGAACGGTGCTCAATTCAAAAACGCTATTATGGCTCAAATTGAACAATATGAAGAAGACCGTATTAAGCAACAAGCAAGCGAAATGGCTGCTGCTATGGCAAGCGCTATGAAGGCTCCTGCTGAAAACAACTAATTTTAACAAGTTGTCAATTATATTAACAAGAAAGACAAGCAAATTGCTTGTCTTTTTTAATTTTATTTTAATTGTTTATTAGTTTTTCTATTGCTTCCCTATACCCGTCAAAACCTTTACCAACTATCGTAGCAAAAGCATAATGTTTAATATAAGAAATTTTTCTAAAGTCTTCCCTTTCGTTAACGTCCGTCAAATGAACTTCCACAGTCTTAATATTCACAGACTTTAAAGCGTCTAAAATAGCAACTGACGTATGCGTATATGCACCTGCGTTAATAACAATACCGTCTACTTTATTTAATGATTTTTGAATTTTGCTAACTATTGCCCCTTCGTAGTTAGATTGAAAGCATTGCACCTTAACCTTTTTTTCTTTTGCACAAGACTTGATAAACTTAACTAAATCTTTATACGTATTTTTACCATACAAGTTAGGCTCTCTAATGCCTAACATATTTAAATTTGGTCCATTTATTACTAATATTCGCATACTTTTAATATCCTTTCAACTATATTTTCAATTTCGCCATCGTTTTTAACAATAAAACTAGCAATATCTTTGTATAAATTTATTCTTCTATTATAAATATTTTCAAGAGATTGTCTATCCTTTGAAAGTGGCCTACCCTTTAACGCCAAACTGTCGATATCTCTATCAACAAACACAACTTTACCAGAACAACATATTGGGTAATGATTTTCACCCCTTTCGACAACGCCGCCACCCGTTGCAATTATACAATTTTGGTTAAGTGATACTTCCTTTATTATCTCACTTTCTAAATCTCTAAAGTATTTTTCGCCTTTCCTTTCAAAAATTTCAGGAATAGTTAGGTTTGCCTTTTTTTCAATCTCAATATCACAATCAATAAGTTTTTTATTAAGTTTT
>JAZQVG010000151.1:0-3193 GCA_045631625.1 Christensenellaceae bacterium | reverse complement strand
TTCAATTTTTCTTTAGCGCCGTCTATACCGAAAATTTTTATAGAAGTAAGTTTATCTTCAATAGCATCTTTGTTTGGGGTTTTTCCAATTAGTTCAACACTACCTTCAACGTCCATAATGTCGTCGCTAATTTGGAACATTACACCTAAATTATAACCATATTCTTTTAAGGTTTCATAATGCTTACAGCCTGCAAATATAGACGCAATAATTAGTGGTGCTATAATAAGTTTAGCAGTTTTATTCAATACGATATCAAGTAAAACTTTTTCGTCAAAAGCCTTTCCTTCATTTTCCAAATCTAAAACTTGACCAGCAATCATACCGTTATAACCAGAATATTCAAACAGGGTTTTAATGGCTAAAATATAATTATTTGAAAATTCTTTTTTATCAAGTGCCTTTTCAAATGCAAAATTTAACAGTGCATCGCCACATAAAATTCCATTTGCTTCGCCAAACTTTTTATAAGTAGATAATTTACCACGTCTATACTCGTCATTATCCATTGCAGGCAAATCATCGTGAACTAACGAATAAGAGTGTATCATTTCCAATGCCAAAGCAATATTATCAATTTCGTCTAGTGAAACGCCAAGCATTTCTGCCGTTGCATAACATAAAACAGGCCTAACCCTCTTTCCACCGTCTAATACTGCATATTTCATAGCATCAGTAATAGACTTAGGTGAATTTTCGGCTAAACCTGAAAAAGTAATATTAAGCCTTTCATTAAATCTATTTAGAAAAGCGTTATATTTATCTGAATAATTATACAATTTCTTCCCTCATACAAGCACACTTATAAGCATTTTTCATAAGCATAGCAATGGTCATAGGGCCAACGCCACCAGGAACAGGCGTAATAAAAGAAGTTTTTGGTGCAACGCTTTCAAAATCAACGTCTCCTTTTAGCCCATTTTCTGTCCTATTTATACCAACGTCAATAACCACAGAGCCCTCTTTTACCATATCTTCGGTGACAAAGCATGGTTTACCAATAGCAACCACTAATACGTCTGCTTTTGATGTAATTTCTTTCATATTTGCCGTTTTACTATGACAAATAGTTACTGTACAGTTTTCTTTTAATAATAAGTTAGCAATAGGCTTACCTACTATATTACTTCTACCAATAACAACGGCGTTTTTACCGCTCAAGTCGATACCTTTGCTTTTAATTAATTCAATAATACCTGCAGGTGTACAAGGTAAAATACAATCTTTACCTAAAGAAAGTTTACCGGCGTTCTTTTCCGTAAAACCATCAACGTCCTTTTCTTCAGGGATTAAGTTAAGCAAATAATCTTCGTCAAGATGCTTTGGAAGTGGTAATTGAACCAAAATGCCGTCAACAGAGTTGTCGCACGATAATTTTTTAATTAAAGATTCTACTTCATCTTGACTTGCAGTTTCGTCTAAATGAAAAGATAAAGATTTAATACCAACATATTCAGCAGATTTAATTTTATTATTAACGTAAATTTTAGATGCAGGGTTTTCCCCCACCAAAACAACGGCAAGTGAAACGTCCCTACCATATTTTTCTTTAAATTTTTGTACGTCTATTTTTAAATTGTCCTTTACTTCTAAAGAATACTTCTTTCCATCTAATAATTCCATAAGACTATCCTTTAATATATTGTGCTAAAATTCCGTTTACAAAATCAGTACTTTTTTCAGTTGAATATTTCCTTGCAATTTTAACTGCTTCATCAATAACAACAGCTTTTGGTGTGTCGGGAAATTTATCAAGTTCAGCCATAGCAACCAAAATTGCACACCTATCTGACAATAATATTCTATTTAGATTATACCTTTCTGCCAACTTTTCAAGCGTAGATAGATAAATATTTTCCTTTTCAACAACGCCATCGTAAATAGCAAGGGCAAATTCTTTATCTACTTCGTTCAATTCTTTTATTAAAACGGCTAAAAGCCCTTCATCTTGATTGAAGAGCTTTGAATAAATATATTTATAAACTGCTTCTCTAGCCAAACTTCTCATACGAATCTCACACTTATTTTTTATCGTTTGTTTCGTTAGCAACAGTGTTGCCACTGTTGTTTTCTGTAGTATTTTCAATTACTTTTTCAACGTCATCGTCAAAGAACACACTTTTAACTACTACGTTTACACTTGCAATATGATATTCTGTCATTGCTTCAACGTTGTACCTAATCGCTTCTTGAATTTTAAAAGCCATATCAGCAATGCTTTGTGTGTAATGAATTTTAACCGCTACGTCAACGTTTACGCCTTCTTTATCAAAAGAAACGTTAACAGCGTGGCTTTTTGTGTTGCTTGCATTAGGATAACTATATAATTTTGCCATTGGAATTTCTGATACAGCAAGCATAACTATACCATCGACAATTCCATTACGTAAAACAATTTTTCCTTCTTTTTTCTTTTGTGGAAATTTCTTAAAATGCGCCATAATATCCTCTGCGATTATTTTTCTTTATTGTAACACAAAAATATTATTTTGCATAGTGTTTTTTTAAGAAATTGGAATAATTTTTACGTTGTCAGGCGATGCTATGCCTTCTTCGTGAATAATTGAGTATATTGTAATAGCATCGTCAGTAGTTAAATTTTCTGATTTCGCCATTACGTTAACGTTATCAGAGTCTAGACCAATTATTACAACAACATCCTCAAAACCGTATGCTTTTATTAAGTTTTCAAGCAACATTTCCTTTTCTGTCATTTGGGTTAACTCAATCTTCATTGCTAACGCATCAGCGTATTCAGCACTATCTTGTTTTGCAGTTGCAATAATTTCATCTAATTGCAACAATTCTTCACTTCTAGTATTTAATCTTTCACTTCTATATTGTGAAAAATAGTTAGCACTACTCATCGTTGCATCGTCGATATTTACTCTGTCAGTTGTTAAAGCGTAGTTAAATACTGCAGTTACCGCTAATAAGGCTATCATACATGAAAGTATCACGATTTTTTTCTTTTTTGACATTTTTAATTCTCCTTTACTTCATTGCTAAAATTTCTATTTGATTTATATTAACGTCAAGTAATGACGTAGTTGCCTTTTGAACTTTGTTTAATACTGCTAAATTATTAGCACCTTCACACACTATTAAAACACCAACTATTTTGGGGTAAAGTTCTTTAACTACAACCGTTTTTCCGTTTATAATAACAGGTGTTTCTTCCTTTTCTACTTTA
>JAZQVG010000150.1:0-22729 GCA_045631625.1 Christensenellaceae bacterium | reverse complement strand
CTTCATTTATATTTTCAATCCACATTTGCGCCGTATCGCTTTCTAAAACAAAAGTTTTTATGTCTTCTATGTCATTAAATTCAACAATCCAAACTTTTGCAATTAAACCTTTTTTAAACACGTGTATTTTAACGTTTACTGCAGCGTCGTTTTCTTCTTCTTTTACAATATCTGTCACTTTAGCCTTTTCATAGCCAAGGTTTTTAATCGTTTTTTCTAATTTACTATAGGAAGAACAAGCAATTGATGAAAAGCAAATAACAAAAGTTAAAACTGATAAAGCAAGTAATTTTAGTATTTTTTTCATTTTAAATTCCTCCCAAAATTTTATTTTTAAAATTATAACACACCAATTTAATTTTATCAATAGTTAAAAGCAAAAATTTTATGTAAATTTTTGTTAAAACAAACTATTCTCATTCTTGTTAGTTACAACAACAAAAAAAGACAACCACTACGGTGGCAAAGCCGAAAAGTTTGTTCAATTACTGTATTGCTTATCTCTTTCTTAACTAAAACAAACTATTCTCATTCTTGGTAGTTACAACAACAAAAAAAGGTAGGCTTATTGCCTACCTTTTTTCGTTGGCGCAACGTAAGGGATTCGAACCCCTGACCTTCGGTTCCGTAGACCGACGCTCTATCCAGCTGAGCTAACGATGCATTTGTTATACAATTTACGCTTAAATCTTAAAACGCTTACTAATTGTATAACAATTATTTTATTTTGTCAAATAGAAAACTAAAGTTTTTTAACTTAAAACGGCTTTTATTCTTCTAATGCCGGCAGAAGAACTTTCTTCCTTTTTAATAGTAAACTTTCCAAGTTGCTTGGTGTTTTCTACGTGTGGACCACCGCAAATTTGCACGTCTACGCCGTCTATTGTGTAGATTGAAACTAATTGGTCGTCACTTGTAGGGTTAAATACGCCGTAAGCACCCATTTCTATCGCTTTGCTATAAGCAAGTTCACTTTTTACTACAGGAATACCTTTTTCAATAACTTCGTTAACAAAGTTTTCGAGTTGTTTAATTTCTTCTTCCGTCATTTTATGGTCTAAATTGAAGTCGAAACGCAACCTTTCTTCCGTGATATTAGAACCTTTTTGCTCAGTTTTATCGCCAAACATTTTTCTTAAACCTGCAAGCATAATGTGTGTTGCCGTATGGTATTTTGTGGTAGTTTCGCTTTGTTCCGTTAGCCCACCTTTAGCCGTGCCTGCTTGTGCCTTAGAAATTTCTTGGTGATGACGGAACGCTTCGTCAAACCCCGCCTTATCTATCGTCAAACCACGTTCTATCGCCAATTCTTCAGTAAGTTCAACAGGGAAGCCGTAAGTATCGTAAAGTCTAAACGCTTGCTTGCCACTTATTTCGCTTTCAATGGTATAATTTGGGTCTTTTTGAAGCATAAACTCGTTCTTTCTTTGCATCCCAGATACGCACTTTTCAAACTCTTTCATACCAGATAAAAGTGTTGCTTCAAACTTTTTGGTTTCTTTAGTGATTTCGTCTAAAATATAATCTTTCTTTTCTATAAGTAATGGGTACGCTTCGCCGTAAATATCGTCTATAAATATTTTTGCAACGTCTAAAAGGGCAGAAGTATCAAGTTCAATGCTCTTGCAATATCTAATAGCCCTACGAAGCAATCTTCTTAAAATATAGCCAGCCCCCGTGTTTGACGGAAGTATGCCGTTTTTATCGCCGATAAGCATAACTGAAGTACGCATATGGTCTGCAATAATACGCATTGCTTTTTGTGCATCTAAATCAGTATCATAATTTTTATTAGAAGCGTTTTGCAAATAGTTAATTGTAGACAAGAAAAGGTCCGTCTTATAACCGTCGTCAAGGTTGTTTAAGAATAGTAATAGCCTATCTAAACCAAAGCCCGTATCAACGTTTTTATTTTTTAATTCTTTATATTTTCCACCTTCTAACTTTTCATATTGCATATAAACGTCGTTGCCAATTTCAACGTACCTTTTGCTTGTGGTAAAGTCAGAAGAATCTTTATCTAAATCGTATCTTGGGTAAAACCACTCGTTGTCAGGTCCACAAGGCGTACCAACCGTACCTTCTAATTCCCACCAGTTGTCTGCCTTTGGTAAGAAGAAAATATTTTCTTCCTTTACGCCTAACTCTTTAAGCAACTCAGCCGTTTCAGTATCTCTTGGCACGGCATCGTTGCCTTCAAAAACGGTAGAACAAATTTTGTCCTTATCAAACCCAAAAACTTCCGTTAAAAGTTGGTATGTCCAAGCAGTTTTTTCCTTTTTGAAGTAATCGCCAAGCGACCAGTTACCCATCATTTCAAAGAAAGTGAAGTGTGTTGCATCGCCAACGCTATCAATATCAACCGTCCTAACACAGCCTTGCACGTTGCAAAGCCTTGTGCCAGCAGGGTGAGGTTTGCCAAGTAAATATGGCATAAGTGGTTGCATACCTGCAACGTTAAACATAACGCCCGTCGTACCGTCGCCAATCAATGAAACTGCGCCGATATTAACGTGCCCTTTGCTTTCGTAAAATTTAATCCATTTATCTCTTAACTCTTTAGAAGTAATCATAATTTTTACCCTTTATTATTTTAACGTTAAAGTATAGCCGTCTTTACTGTCTAAAACCGTATAACCAAGTTCGCTAAGTTTTGCCCTTAATTCGTCAGACTTTGCCCAATCTTTATTAAGCCTTGCAGACCATCTTTCTTCTGCAATCGCCTTAACGTCTTCAGGAATAACAACTTCTTCTGCCAAAACGTCCTTGTAATTTTTGGTAAATAAGCCAAGTAAGGAATAGGTTTCTTTAATTTGGTTTAGCATAGCACCTGCTTCTTTGTCGCCACTATTTATTTTTGCCTTTGCCACCTTAAAATATCCGTAAAGGTTAGATAAAGCAAGCGAAGTATTAAAGTCGTCGTCCATACAAGCGTTAAACTCATCGTCAATCGATTTAAATTCGCCCTTAATTTCAACGCCCTTTTGGTCGGCAAGTTTATAAACGGAATAGAAGTCCTTTAAGTGCTTTTCAGCATCAGGGAAAAGGTTATCCGTCACGTTTATATCTGCACGATAGTTTGTTTCAAGAAGTGCAAATTTAATAGTTTCTGCACTATATTTATCAAGTAAATCTTTTAAGAATAAACTATTGCCAAGAGATTTACTCATTTTTTGGCCGTTAACTTTAATAAGCCCGTTGTGTATCCAATATTTAGCAAAAGGTTTACCCGTCAACGCTTCCGTTTGTGCAATTTCGTTTTCGTGGTGTGGGAATATTAAATCTCTACCACCACCGTGAATATCAATTTGTTCACCAAACGCCTTTTTATTCATAGTAGAACACTCAATATGCCAACCCGGTCTACCTTTGCCCCAAGGTGAATTCCAGAAAGGTTCACCTTCCTTTGCACTCTTCCATAAAGCGAAGTCAAGTGGGTTTTTCTTTTGTTCGTCATTATCAACCCTAACGCCGTTCATAGCATCTTCTAAATTTCTGTGTGAAAGCCTACCATAACTTGGGAAACTGTCTACCGAAAAGTAAACGTCGCCATTAACGGTTGGGTAAGCGTGCCCCTTTTCGATAAGTTCTTTTATAAACTTAATAATATCGCCAACGCAAGCAGTGGCCTTTAGCCACACGTCAGGGTCAGAAACTTCTAACCTTGCCATTTGCTTATTGATATTTTCTATCATATCTTTAGCGTATTTGTCGGCAGGAATACCCGTTTCGTTAGACTTTGCAATAATTTTATCGTCTACGTCCGTGTAATTTCTTGCATAAGTCACGTCGTACCCTTTCTTAACTAAATATTTTCTAATAATATCGTAAATTAACGCTTGATAAGCGTGCCCTATGTGCGCTTCACCCGAAACGGTGATGCCACAAGCGTACATTTTTACCTTGCCTTCTTCATTTGGTACAAATTCTTGTTTGTTGCCCGTTAGAGTATTATAAATCTTCATAATTACTGTCCTTTATTGTCATTGTTTTCTAACTTTTCAAGTTTTTCTTTTAATTCAAACACCATTTCTCTTAAATGGCACACTTCTTCAACTACAGGGTCTCTCTTTTCTTGTTCAAGGTCGGTAAGTTTTTCGCCGTTAATCCTAACCACCATACCAGGTACGCCCACCACCGTCGCATAAGGCGGAACTTCTTTTAGTACGACTGCACCTGCACCAATTTTAGCATATTCGCCTACGGTGAAGCCACCAAGCACTTTTGCACCTGCACTAATGGTCGCACCCTTTTTTATGGTTGGGTGACGCTTGCCTTTTTCTTTACCCGTACCACCAAGCGTGACGCCTTGGTAAATAACAACGCCTTCTTCAATTTCTGCCGTTTCGCCAATAACAACGCCTGTGCCGTGGTCGATAAATACGCCACCAGCAATTTTTGCCGCCGGGTGAATTTCTATGCCCGTAAGCCATTTTGCAAACTGACTTGTAATTCTTGCTAAAAGCCTTAAGCGTATTCTATATAAAAAGTTTGCCCATCTATGCCAAGACAAAGCCTTTATGCCAGAGTAAGTAAGCCAAATTTCAAACTTACTACGTGCCGCCGGGTCTAATTGCTTGGCAATATTGATATCTGCCCTTAATTTTTTAAACATAACTATTTAACCTTATCTTTATGGCTATTAAAACACCCTAATGCCTTTCTTTTCAATGTCGAGCCTAATTTCTCTTGGGAAAGAGTTGTCAACTACCATATAGTCTATATCGTCAAGACTTGCAAAAGTGTAAGGCGTGCGTTTATTAACCTTTGAACTATCTAAAAGCATAATAACGTTATCAGCCTTTTCTATAACCATACGTTTAACTTCTGCTTCTGCTTGGTTGCCACAAGTAAAGCCACCGTCTTCCTTGATAAAACCGGTTGCCGTCATAACGGCAGTTTGAATATTGATTTTAGAAATAAACTCTAAACAAGTTTTGCCTACGGTAAGGAAAGTGTTTTTCTTTAAGTCCCCACCAAGAATAGCAACTGTTGGTTTGTCTTTTCTAATAATGGTTTCAGCAATAACTAAAGCGTTTGTTAAAATGTAAAAGTTATCGTCAGGCAAAGCCCTTGCAAAATAAGTGGTAGTAGAGCCACCGTCAATAAATATACAACTATTAGGTTCAACAATCCTAACGGCCTTTTCTGCAATTTCAAGTTTTTCTTCGGAGTTATAAACGATACGTTCACTAAAATCTTGTTCTTTAGCACGAAGTACGCTGTCAACTGAAATAGCGCCACCAGACACACGAAGAACGGCGTTGTTTTCTTCAAGCCTATTTAGGTCACGGCGAAGCGTCATTGCAGAAACTGACGGGAAAGCACTTTCAAGTTCTTTTAGAGTAACTTTTCCGTTTTTGTCGATAAACTCTTTAAGTAAAATGAGTCTGTCTTTCATTTTTTATCTCCCTAAAGTGTGAAAAATTTACACACGTAATAGTTTTTATGTCACATATTTTTATTTATACTTGTATTTTAACACGATTTTACACTTATTTGCAAGAGTTTTTATAATAAATTAACAAAACGTTGTTAGTTTTTTTCATTATATTTTAAAAAACGCACAACTAAAAAGAAAAAGGTGTTAAAATCTGTTAAAAGGGTTGATTTTAAGGGGAGAAATGATATATAATAGTAAACGAAATAAATATAATTTGCTTTTTTATGGGAGAGCCAAATGTTAGATTTAAGAAGAATACAAGAAAATAAGGAAAAGGTTGCCGAATTATTGCTTAGAAAGGGTTATAAGGCAGACCTTGACGCTGTTTTAGAAGCAGACGAAAAGCGTAGGGCTGTTATTGGCGAAGTTGAAAAACTTAAGGCAGAAAGAAACAAGGTTTCTGCTGAAATTCCAAAACTTAAAAAAGAAGGCAAGCCTGTAGACGATATCTTTATAGAAATGAGAAAACTTGGCGACAAGATTGCTGAACTTGACGAAAGTGCCAAAAAGTACGAAAAGCAAGTATTTGATTTACTTGCCGTTATTCCAAACACACCTGACGAAGACGTTATCGCAGGCGAAAAGGAAAATAATGAAGTTATTAAAGTGGTGGGCGAAAAACCTACTTTTGATTTTGAAATGCAAAACCACGTTGATTTATGTACTAAACTTGGCATTATCGACTATGCACGTGGCACTAAACTTTCTGGTGGTGGCTATTGGTTATACCGTGGCGACGGTGCAAGGTTAGAGTGGGCATTGCTAAACTTCTTTATCTCTGAACACTTAAAAGACGGCTATGAATTTATTTTACCACCACACCAATTAGGTTATAACTGTGGGTTTGGTGCAGGACAATTCCCTAAATTTTCTGACGAAGTTTATTGGCTTGACTGTGATGAAGATAGGGAAAAGAATAGATTTATGCTTCCTACTGCAGAAACTGCACTTGTTAACTTGTATTCGGGCGAAATTGTAGACGAAAGCAAACTTCCAATGAAATTCTTTGCATACACGCCTTGCTACCGTAAAGAAGCAGGTTCTTATAGGACGGAAGAAAGGGGTATGGTTCGTGGCCACCAATTCAACAAGGTAGAAATGGTACAATACGCCCACCCAGAAAAATCTAAAGAAGCGTTTGACGAATTGGTAAACAAGGCTGCAAAATTGATTGAAAAACTTGGCTTACACTTTAGAATTAGTAAACTTGCCGCAGGCGATTGTTCTGCATTAATGGCAAGGACTTACGACATAGAAGTTTGGATGCCTTCAATGGGTATTTATAAGGAAGTAAGTTCTGTTTCTAACGCAAACGATTACCAAGCAAGAAGAAACAATACTAAGTATCGTGATAGCAAAACGGGTAAGCCTGCTTACTTACATACGCTTAACGGTAGTGGTCTTGCAACAAGTAGGGTTTTCCCAGCGATTATTGAACAATACCAAAATGCAGACGGTTCAATTACAGTTCCAGAAGTATTAAGACCGTTTATGGGTGGCCAAGAAAAAATCACTCTTAAATAATTTTAGATTTTTACAAAAGATAAAGAAAAAGCATTGCAATCGCAATGCTTTTTTGTTTTTGATTTATTAAATTTATTTTTCAAGTGGGGCGTTGCCAAAGCCTTGAATTTTAGCCATTTTTTCCACTTCGCTACCAACGGGCGAGTAGATAACTACTTTCGTGCACGCTTCAAAAGCAGTTGCGTGTACTTTGGCTATTGAGTTATATACTGTAGTGCTTTTTAATTCAAAGCAACCGAAAAAGGCGTGTCTGTTTATAAGCGTCACACTTTCGCCAACTACAACGTCTTTAAGGTTATAGCACCAAGCAAAAGCCCTTTCCATAATATTTACTACACCAAAAGGAACTTCAACGCTTAATAGATTTTTACAGCAAGAAAAACTTTCAATGCCAAGTCTAATTATGGTGTTTGGTATTTCTATTTTTGTTAAGTTGTCACAACCAGAAAAAGCATAATTTCCAATAAAATTAACGCTACCGTCACTTGGTATAATAGAAGTGCCACAACCACGGATAAGCGTTTTTGTGCCTTTATCTATTAAACAGTTATCGGTTGAAGAATATATAGGGTTTAATTTATCAACTTCAATGCTAACTACGTTTCTACAACAGTTAAACGCCCTATCGCCAATAGTTGTCACGCTTTTTGGTAAGATTATACTTTTTAGGCTACTACAATCAGAAAAAGCGTTTGGTTCAATACAAAATACGCTTTCAGGTATTTTAACGCTTTCTAAACTTGTGCAGTTTGCAAAAGAGTTAACGTTAATAATAGGCAAACTATTTGGAAGAACTATTGTTTTTAAACTTGTGCAGTTAAAAAACGCTTCGTTGCCAATGGTATTTATGCTATTTGGAAGTTCAATTTTTTCTAAACTTTTACAGCCCCTAAACGCTTTAGCGCCAATAAATGAAACGCCATCTTCAATTAGTACGCTTTTTAATTTAGTGCAACCGTAAAACGCACTGCCAACAATAGACGAAACATCCTTGCCGTCGTAAGTGCTTGGAATTCTAACTTCTTCAATATTTTTATCCGTACATTTTACGTTAAACGTGCCGTTGCCTTGAAGTGTAAAAACAAGTGCATCGCAAACCTTATTGTTTTGTGGCATAGTTTTCTCCTTTTTAAGTTCAACGATATTATATACCTAAAATTAAATTTTGTAAAGTGAAAAAAAGTGAATAAATACATTAATAAAAACAAAAAATCCGTACATACTATCTTATAAAAAGCCTTGTTGACAAAGGCTTAAGCGTGTGATAAAATTTAGACGAGTATATTACATAAGGAAAAAGAAAAAATGTTAGTTAGAATTGCAAATTTTTGGTATTTCTTTTTTATAATTTTGTCTGCAGGGTTAACCGTTGGGCTTTATTATTTACTAAGAAATAAAAGTGAAAAAACTAAAAAGTGGGTGTTGTTTTCATTGCTTGCTTTTGCGTTAGTGGTTCACTTTTTAAAACTTTTAATACCACCATATAACACAAACGCTGAAATGAGATATAGGGATAGTTGGTTTATAAATATTTGTGGCGCAAATATCTTTTTATTTCCTTTCTTCTTTTTATCAAAAAATAAAATATTAAAAGACTATATGTTTTATTTAGGTATTTTAGGTGGTGGTTTAGCAATTATTTACCCTACGGAAGCGCTTAATAAGACGCTTGAAAACCCTTATTATTTAGAAGTAATTAGGTTTTATCTACACCATTGGATTTTGTTTGCCGTACCACTACTTATGGTAATGCTAAAGGTACACGATATTTCATATAAAAGGGCGTGGAGTGCGCCTACAGTCTTGCTTGTGGTAATGCTGTTTATTATGCTTAACCAAGTGCTTCAAGGCGAATTAGGTTTTACCAATTTAAGAAACGGTGAATTTTTAGAAATTGGGTATAGAAACAATTCGTTTATTTGGGGTCCGGGTGACGATGCTTTGGCAAAAATATTCACATGGGCATGCCCAAAATTTTTTAGGACTGTGCCTGTTGGCCAATTTGCAGGGCAAGAAAAGTATTGGCCATGGTTTTGGATTATAATACCAGCATACGCCGTAATAACGCCTATTGCTTTCGGCTTGTCAATGATATTTGATAGTAAGGCTTTTGGTAAAGACGTAAAAGGCTTATTTCTAAAGATTAAAAAAACCAAATAGAAGGTTGATATGTATAAACTAAAATTAGGTGCAAGCATAAATTATTTTCAAGGCACGAAAGACCAAAGTTGTCCTGTAAGCCCAAAATTCTTCCAATACTTAAAGGAAATGGAAGATTTGGGGTTTGACACTATTGATATTAGCATTATGGGTGCATATCGCAACGATACTTTTCACGGCTATGAAGAAAAGTTAATTAGTGGGCTTGAAGCAATAAAAAACAGTTCGTTAGAGTTTAATGGTGTGCATCTTCCTTGTGGCACAATTCTTTCTCTTTCTTCGCTTGACGAAGATTATAGAAAAGAGTTTGTTGAGAAGTTAAAGCCTGTAATTAGGGTTATAGAAAAATATTTGCCAAAGTGTGTTTTAATTCACTCAAGTGGCGAGCCTATTGAAGATAAAGACAGAGATAAAGAAAAAAGCCAATTAGTTAAATCATATTTAGAGTTAAGAGATTTTTGTAAGGTAGATTTTTGTATAGAAAATTTGCCAAGAACTTGTCTACTAAACACTTCAGACGAAGTAATTGAGTTGTCAAATATGGTTGGTGGTATGAATATCTGTCTTGACGTAAACCATTTCTTAAAAGAAAAGACGGAAGACGCTATATTAAAGATAGGAAAACTAATTAAAACCACCCATATTTCCGACCACGATTATAAAGATGAACTTCACGATTTACCAGGCAAACGTAGTATAGACTTTATGAAAGTTTTAGGGGCGTTTGAAAAAATAGGCTATAACGGTAGTTTTACTTACGAAGTTTCTATTGGCGAGAAAGGTTATACGTTAAAAGATATTAAAGAAAACTACGATATGCTGTTTAGAAATTACAACGAAAAAAGAAAATAAATAAAAAACAAAAGTACTACCAAACAAGGTAGTGCTTTTTAACTTTAAAGTTTATTTTATTATCTTTTGGGCATAATCAACTTATCAAATAATAAGGAGAAGATTATGAACCCATTTAAAGAATTTACAGTAGGTAGCAAAATTAAGTTTTCAAATTGGCAAAGTATGTCGGCAAAGCCATACGACAAAAACGCCGTATCGCCTTACACCAAAACACGTGTAATACTTATGAACGGTACGGAATTTGAAGCCAACTGGTTTTTGCACAATTTTAATCGCCATTGCTCAAACAATGATATTAGGCGTGCTATTGCAATGGTAAGAAGACAAGAACAGCAACAACAAAAGAGGATAGCGTCCTTAAAGCCTATAAATGAAAGCATATTAGAAACGACTATTGCTTATGAACAACTTGCCGTTGACTTAACGGCAGAAATGGCACAAAAAGAGCCAAACCCTTTTGTAAAAGAGCAGTTAGACTTTGCCCTTTTAGAAGACTTCGACCATTTGTATAGGTATGCAAACTTATTAGAAATGGAAGAAAACAAACACGCCGAAACGTTAGTTGGAAAGTATACGGAAATTACGCCTGCACGCCCAACGATAGCAGAACACCGTCACCCAAACGACGACGTAAGATTTTATATAAATTCTTACCAAGATAGCCTAATAACAAGGTTACACACAATGATAATAACTGCTGCAGAACAGCAAACGATGAACTATTATATGAACGTGGCAAACCTTTACCACACACCGTTAGGTAGAAAACTCTATTCGGAAATTGCAATGATAGAAGAACAACACGTTACGGGCTACGGTTCTCTAATAGACCCAAATTGCACTTGGCTTGAAAGTTGGGTTATGCACGAATATACAGAGTGCTATTTATACTATTCTTGCTATATGGACGAAAGCGACAGTTATATTAAGTCTATATGGTTAAAGCATTATGAAGAAGAACTTACCCACTTGCAAATTGCCACCGAAACACTTTTAAAATACGAAGGCAAATCATTTGAACAGTTGTTTAGGTGTGGGGCAGATTTCCCTGATTTATTAAAGTTAAAGTCTAACAAAAATTATATTAGGGAAGTTATAAAAACCGTTAGAAACACGGGCTATCGTGAAATGGTGGTGGCATTAAAAGACTTGCCAAACGACGCAAATTTCTTTAAGTATCAAAAACAAGTAAACAGTTCACCGGAAAAGGTTGCAAGCCACGTCGTTATTGATAAATTTATAGACAAGTACGGCACGGATTATCGCTACGAAGATAGCCCAAACCCAGAAAAAACACTTCAGAACAGAAGTAAGGACAATATGGATTTAGGCAGAATAAAAAACGCCTAAAATAATAATATTAAACCTTATTATAATTAGGCGTTGCCTAATTGTCAAGCAATTGTTAGGCGATACCTAATATAATGATGATATGGATAAGAAATTAGATTTAATAATAAGTGAAAATTTAAGAAAAGAAATAGAGCAATCTGGGTTAAAGAAGAGTGAAATTGCTGATGCCATTGGTGTATCAAGGGCAACCGTTTCGCAATATCTTTCGGGAAGGGCACAGCCAACCCTTGCAACTTTTTCCAAATTATGTGCCGTATTAGATTGTTCGGCAGACGATATACTAAACTTAAAAAATTAAATAATTTAAAAGTAAAAACCGATAGCAATTTCGCTATCGGTTTTAAGTTATATTTATTATTTGATAAGTGGTGTCGTAAAGAGTTAAAAGTGAATTATCAATATTAGTTAAAAGTTGTTTAAACTGTCCGTCATTATAAAATATAGCAAATTTTAATTTGCCGTATTTAGAAATAAAATTATCGTTATTTAGCCCTTTTATAAACTGAACAAGTGGAGAAGATTGTATATCGTTAGGGTTATGTGGGTATAAACAAAGCGAAGTAGAAAGTGCGTCGGCAACAGCCCCGTCTTTTAATAGTACGGTTGCGCTAATTATATTAGTTTGTGTAGGCGAAAGTGTTTCGCTATCAATGATATGGCAATATTTGTTGCCGTTATAAGTATAAAACCTTTCGTAATTACCAGAAGAAGCAACGGAAAAATTTCTATCGTCTAAAACGCTTATATTAAGTATGCTTTGCCCTTTCTTATCAGGGTGGTTAACACCTAAACTATCTACCGAAAGTATATACATACTGCTACTGCCAAGCGTTAAATAACCACTTTTATAACCCTTATCAGTTAGCATATCGCCAATTTTTTGCACGGCGTAACCTTTAGCAATGCCACCAAAATCTAACCGTATATCTTTATCTTTAATAAGGTTATTTTCGTCAAGATAAACACTGTCAAAGTCAAGTAAACTTCTATCAAAAGCGTTTAGCGTGTCGTTTGACGGTGGCGTAAAGTTGTCAACGGGAAAAGAAGGTAAAAACTGCCAAAGTGTAGATAGTGGGTATAAACAAGGGTTAAATTTACCGTTAGTTAAAATATAACTTTCTTTTGCCTTATTAAAAAGTTCAACTGCATCGAAAGAAATTGAAATTCTACCATCAGTAGAGTTGTTAAATTGATATATTTTTGAAGTATTTTTAGTGGTAGAAAGTTCATTATCTAAATCACTTAAAAAAGTTAAAATTTGTGTTTCGGTATTTTTAGAGATAGTGCCGTTGTTTACTTGTAAATAGAAATTGGTATTAAAAGTGGAAGCAGAAATATAGTTTTTATTGTTGCAACCAAAAAGGGCAAGGCAAAAAACCAAGCATAAAAAAAATGATAAACACTTAATAAAAAATTTTTTACGCATAATATTCCTTTAGTTTCCTTTAAGACCAAATTATTTATATATATTATATATAAAAAATTTTAAAAAAGCAACGTTTGTATTGACAAAAGAGTATTAAGTTGTTAAAATGAAAAGGTAGTGAAAGTAAAAGGCGTAAAAGGTGGAGATATGCCGAAATATAAAATTGCAGACGTGGTGTTTGAAACAAACCATATATTTGAGTATACAGAAAAACTCTGCTTGGACTATCTTTATATGGGCAAAAGCGCCCCGTCTTTTTGTTTATCTATCACTTTAGACGACGTAGAAAAAGAAAAGCAAGTTTATTTTGATGAAAGTTTGCCTGACTGTGCGTATGAGTTTTCTTGTTTGTTTAGAAAGTTAAACGAACAACTTTTAGAAAACCACTTAGCCACCGTTTTTCACGGCAGTGCTGTGGAAGTGGACGGCAAGGGCTATATTTTTACAGCACCAAGTGGTACGGGAAAATCTACCCATGCAAGACTTTGGAGAGAACTTTTGGGGGATAAACTTAACTATATAAACGACGATAAGCCGATACTTAAAGAAGAAGACGGAAAGTTATATTTATACGGCTCTGCTTGGACGGGTAAACATAATTTAGGAAGCAATATAAAAGTTCCACTTTACGCTATATGCAAACTTAACCGTGGCAAAGTAAACAAAATAAAAAAGGCAGACGAAAAGGTTATAATTGAAGCAATGTTAAACCAAACGTTTAAGCCGACCACGCCAAAGCAAGCAATAAACTTAATGGGGTTAATAGACAAAGTTGTAAAAAGCGTAAAACTTTTTGAACTTGATTGTGATATATCGATAGAAGCGGCAAAGTTATCATTTGATACAATGAGCAATGGAGAAGAAAATGAAGATTAAAGACGGGTTTGTTTTAAGAGAAGTTGGCAGTAATTATTTAGTTATTGCAGTTGGCAAAAACGCAAAGGATTTTAACGCTATGATTACTTTAAACGAAGTGGGTGCGTTTTTATTTAATAAACTTACTAATGAAATTACTTTTGAAGGGCTTGTCGATGCACTTTTAGGCGAATATGAAGTTGACAGGGCTACTGCAGAAAAGGACGTAAAAGCATTTATAGAAAAATTACAAAAGGGAAATCTTTTTGATTAAAGGGTACGGAAGAAGATGATTAAAGTTGGGTTTGACAATAATAAATATTTAGAAATGCAATCTGCAAAGATTTTAGAACGTATCTCTATGTTTGGCGATAAACTTTACCTTGAATTTGGAGGCAAACTGTTTGACGATTTCCACGCTTCAAGAGTTTTGCCTGGTTTTGAGCCTGACAGTAAAATAAATATGCTTTCTCAATTAAAAGACCAAGCAGAAATATTAATGGTTATAAATGCTTGCGATATAGAAAAAAACAAACTTCGTAGCGATTTAGGTATTACTTACGACGTAGACGTGTTAAGGCTCATTGATATTTTTAGAGAAAAAGGTTTTTACGTAGGTAGCGTTGTTTTAACAAGGTTTGCAGAGCAACCTACTGCAATCGCTTTCCAAAAGCGTCTTGAAATGCTTGGTATTAAGGTATACCGTCACTATCCAATAAGTGGGTATCCTACGGAAGTAGAAAAAATTGTTAGTGAAGAAGGTATGGGTAAAAACGAATACGTTGTCACAACCCGTCCGTTAGTAGTAGTTACAGCACCAGGCCCTGGTAGTGGCAAAATGGCAACTTGCTTATCACAACTCTATCACGAAAACAAAAGGGGCGTTAAGGCGGGGTATGCTAAGTTTGAAACTTTCCCTATTTGGAACTTACCAATTACCCACCCTGTAAACGTAGCGTATGAAGCGGCAACTGCAGACTTAAACGACGTAAATATGATTGACCCTTTCCATTTGGAAGCGTACGATACTATGGCAGTAAACTATAACCGTGACGTAGAAATTTACCCTGTGCTATCTGCAATGCTAAATAAGGTAATGGGGTATTGTCCTTATAAATCGCCAACGGATATGGGCGTTAATATGGCAGGATATTGCATAGTGGACGACGACGTTTGTAGAGAAGCAAGCAAACAAGAAGTTATTAGACGTTTTTATAGTGCACAATTAGAACTTAGAAAAGGCAATATCGGTAAAGAAACTCTTTCAAAGATAGAAATATTAATGCAAAAGATGAACGTCAATATTTACGATAGGGCAGTTGTTAAGGCAGTGCTTGAAAAGGAAGCAATCGTAAACACCCATTGTTGTGCAATACAACTTCCTACGGGCGAAATAGTTACGGGTAAGACGGGTAAACTTTTAGGTTGTAGTGCAGCCGTTTTGCTTAATGCACTAAAAGTTTTGGCTAAAATTGACGATAGTATAGATTTAATTTCGCCAACCGTTATAGAGCCTATACAAAAATTAAAAGTTCAACATATGGGAAGTGGAAACCCAAGATTACATACAGACGAAATATTGCTTTGTCTTGCCGTTTGTGCGGCAACCAACCCTGTGGCTGAAAAAGCAATGCAACAATTATCACGCCTTAAAGGTTCACAATTCCACTCTTCCGTAATTTTATCACACGTAGATAATAAAACGCTTAAACGCCTTGGCATAGACGTGACAAGCGAACCTAAAAAGAATTAGCCTTTGGTTAAGTTTAGGTGGAATTATGAATATATTAGAAATAGTATTGCTTATTGCTGTCGGCTTGTTTTTTCTATTAACCTTGCTTTTTGCTTGCGTTAACCTAAAAAATCGTTTTTTACAAAATCAAGAAGAAAATAGCGAAAAAAAAGCACAAATAGAAAGTCTTAAAAAGGACGACGTTTCACTTTTTATAGCCGATATAGAAAATGAATAAAATAGATAAAAATTAGTTGACAAACTCTTTTTATGGTATATAATATTATTTAGCACTTAAAGGTTGAGAGTGCTAAAAAGAGTGTTAAAAAATAAAGACAAATAATATTAGGAGATAGTAAAATGACAGTAAAACCGTTATTTGATAAAGTAGTAGTAGAAACTATTGAAATGGAAGAAAAGACAAGCAGTGGGTTTATCCTTCCATCAGCATCACAAGAAAAGCAAACTATGGCAAAAATCGTAGCCGTAGGTCCTGGTGGGGTAATTGACGGCAAAGAAGTTACTATGCAAGTAAAGGTGGGGGACAAGGTGTTGTACTCTAAGTATGCCGGCAGTGAATTTAAGGTAGACGGCAGGGAATTGACTATAATTCGTCAAAGCGATATTTTGGCGATTGTTGAATAATAAGGAGAGAAATTATGGCTAAACAAATCAAGCAAGGCGAAGAAGCAAGAAAGGCTCTTCAAAAGGGTGTTGATATTTTATCAGACACCGTAAAAATTACTCTTGGTCCAAAGGGTAGAAACGTAGTATTAGAAAGAAAGTTTGGTGCACCACTTATCACTAACGACGGTGTAACCATTGCAAAAGAAATAGAATTAGAAGACGCATTTGAAAATATGGGTGCAAGCCTTGTACGTGAAGTTTCAACAAAAACTAACGACACGGCAGGCGACGGTACTACTACTGCAGTAGTTTTAGCACAAGCAATGATTAGAGAAGGGCTTAAAAACGTAGCCGCAGGCGCTAACCCAATTATGCTTAAAAAGGGTATTAGTGGTGCAGTTGAAAAGGCAGTTGAAAGATTGAAAGAAATTTCAAACCCTATCGAAAATAAAAACTCTATCTGCCAAGTTGCTTCAATTTCAGCAGGCGATTTAGAAGTTGGTACGTTAATTGCAGATGCAATGGAAAAGGTTGGTAAAGACGGCGTAATTACCATTGAAGAAAGCAAGACTATGAAGACGGAACTAAACACCGTTGAAGGTATGCAATTTGACCGTGGGTACGCTTCAGCGTATATGGTTACGGACACTGATAAGATGGAAGCAGTTTTAGATTCGCCTGTAATTTTAATTACGGACAAGAAAATTTCTGCCATCCAAGAAATTTTACCTATAGTTGAACCTATTGCTCAACAAGGTATGAGATTGCTTATCATTGCCGAAGAAGTAGAAGGGGACGCACTTGCAGCGTTAGTTGTAAATAAGTTAAAGGGCGTATTCAACTGTGTTGCAGTTAAAGCACCAGGCTTTGGCGATAGAAGAAAAGCAATGCTTGAAGATATTGCTATTTTGACGGGCGGTACTGTTATTTCTAGCGAATTAGGTTATGAATTTAAGGACGTAACTATGAATATGTTAGGCCGTGCGCAAACGGTTAAAGTTGATAAAGAAAATACGACCATTATCAACGGTGCTGGCAATCCAGAACAAATTAAGGCAAGAAAGCAGGCAATCAAAGCACAAATGGAAGTTACAACTTCTGAATACGATAAAGAAAAATTGCAAGAACGTCTTGCAAAACTTGCAGGTGGCGTAGCAGTTATTAACGTAGGCGCTGCAACCGAAGTTGAAATGAAGGAAAAGAAACTTCGTATTGAAGACGCATTAAATGCAACCAAGGCTGCCGTTCAAGAAGGTATCGTACCAGGTGGTGGCATTGCGTTAATTCAAACTATTAAAACTGTTGAAGAATATGCAAATACCCTTTCTGGCGACGAAAAGACGGGTGCAATGATAGTGCTAAAGGCTGTTCAAGCACCATTACAACAAATCGCATTAAACGCTGGTTTAGACGGTTCTGTTATCTTAAACGAAGTATTAAAGAGTGGCAAAGCAAACTACGGTTTCAACGCTTTATCTAACGAATATACCGATATGATTAAGGCTGGTATCGTAGACCCAACTAAAGTTACAAGAAGCGCATTACAAAACGCTGGTAGCGTTGCAGGCGTATTCTTAACGACAGAATCTGTAGTTGCAGATATTAAAGAAGATTTACCACCACAAATGCCAGGTGCAGGTATGGGTGGCATGGGTGGTATGTACTAAACCAAAACCCAAACAAAAAAACAAAAGGCTAACGAAATCGTTAGCCTTTTTAGTTTATTTATAGTTTTTAAACCCTAAATCTGAGAGTTCTGCATTAAAATCACTTTTTGTAAAATATAAAGACAAAGAAGTTAAACATAGTTTGCAAACAGTTGCTGCCAACTCTTCTAGTTTTAAATTTAGTAATTCAGAAGACGAATCAGTACCATAATAACTGTCTCGAATCAAGTATTTAGTGTTTTTGGTAAACCTTGAAGCATCTAAATCTCCACGAAATTCATATTCATCATAATCAAAATACCAAGTGTAATTACCGTCTAGGTCTTTGTTAAAGACTATGTAAAAACTATAATTTGTAGAGCCGTATTTATGATATGACAGCCAAATATTGTCTGAATCACCATAACAATAATAATCTACGTCGCCTTCTAATTCAATTTTATATTGGTCATACGCAGCAGAATAATAACCTTTTTTAGTTAAATCTGCACGCATTTCTTTATAAATCGTAGAGTTGCAACCTACAAACGACATTGCTAACACAACAACCAATACTGCGACTATAAGTTTTTTTAATTTCATATTCTTTCTCCTTAGTATAAAAGATATGTTTATATTAACACTAAATTTAGTGTATGTCAAATAAAAACACGGGTTTTAGTGTAAAATATTGAATATGAGTAGTTTTGGTAAAAATTTAAAAAATCTTAGAAACCTTAACAAATTAAGTCAAAAAGACTTTGCAATTAAAATGTGCACCACTCAACAGCGTGTAAGTGAGTGGGAGTGTGATAAGGTAGAACCGTCTTTATACAATATTATAAAAATAATTAAACTATTAAATACCACCTTTGAAGAATTAACTGATGGGTTAGAATAAATTAACCAAAAAAAGGCTAACGATTTCGTTAGCCTTTTATGTTTGTTAAATACTTAATTTTAGTTGTGGTGTTTTACTAAGCCGATAAGTTTTGATATTTCCATTACGAATAGTGGAACTAAGATTAAGCCTAACGCCATTAAATACAATTCCCAAGGTAAAATTACAAGACCAAAGATTGAGTTAAGTGGCGTAAACAATACTAATACTACAAGCAAGAAAGATGCAAGAACTGCCCAATTTAGTTTACTGTTTGTAAAGAAACCAATTTTAAATAGCGATTTACCAGAACGCATATTGTACGCTTGTACTAATTGTGTTAAAGCAAGTACGGTAAACGCCATCGTTTGACCACCTGTTTCGCTAACGTAATGTTCGCCAAGTTTATAAGCAATCATAGAAAGACCTGCAAACATAACGCCTTGAATTACCACTTTAACACCAAGTCCGTGTGCGAAAATGCCTTCTTTTTTAGGCTTTGGTTTGCTGTCCATAATATCAGGTTCAACTGCTTCCATACCGAGTGCGATTGCTGGTAGAGAGTCGGTAACAAGGTTTATCCAAAGTAATTGCATTGAAAGTAACGGTGTGACGTGCCACAATATCATTGAGAAGAAAACCATAAGCACTTCGCCAATATTAGTACCTAACAAAAAGCCCACAACTTTTTTAATGTTTGCATAAATGCCACGGCCTTCTTTTACGGCTTCAACTATGGTAGCAAAGTTATCGTCTGTAAGCGTCATATCAGAAGCACCCTTTGCTACGTCCGTACCCGTTATACCCATTGCGCAACCTATGTCTGCCGCTTTTAATGCAGGTGCGTCGTTTACTCCGTCACCCGTCATTGATACTACTTGACCTTTACGTTGCCAAGCCTTAACAATTCTTATCTTGTTTTCTGGCGAAACACGTGCGTAAACCGAAATGTTTTCAACACGCTTATCAAGTTCACTATCAGGCATAGCGTCAAGTTGTGCACCCGTAATTGCTTCATCGCCGTCAAGTAATATACCAAGTTCTTTTGCTATTGCAGAAGCCGTCACGATGTGGTCGCCCGTAATCATTATTGGCTTAATGCCTGCTTTTCTACAAACGGCAACTGCGTCTTTTGCTTCAGGCCTAGGTGGGTCAATCATACCCACAAGACCCATAAAAGTTAAGTCGCTTTCAAGTTCGCTTGCTTTTAATTCTGTCGGCATGCTATCAAGTTCTTTATAGCCAACTGCTAAAACACGTAAAGCGTCATTACTCATACTGTCGGTAAACTTCTTGGCACTTTCTAAATTGCCCTTAATGCAAAGTTTACTCATAACGTCAAACGCACCCTTTACTATTAAAAGAGTTTTGCCGTCAACCACGTTGATAGTAGACATAAGTTTTCTGTCGCTATCAAAAGGAAGTTCGCCTAAGCGCATAAACTTTTTGTTTAACTCTTCCTTGACTAAACCGTTTTTATAGGCAGCGTAAACTATTGCCGTTTCAGTAGGGTCGCCAATATGTTTAACTTCGTCCCCATTAACAACCACGCTACCGTCAGAGCAGAGTGTACCAAAACTTAAAAGTTTTCTAACGGCTTCAGAGTTGTTGTTAGAAATTAGTTCCACTTCACTTTCGCCGTCAACGTAAGCCTTAGTTAAGGTCATACGGTTTTGTGTAAGAGTACCCGTTTTATCACTACAAATTACAGATGCCCCACCAAGCGTTTCAACTGCAGGTAATTTTCTAATAAGTGCGTTCTTTTTAGCCATACGTTGCACGCCGATAGAAAGCACGATTGTAACTATTACAGGCAAGCCTTCAGGTATAGCAGAAACGGCTAAAGATACTGCCGTCATAAATATTTCTAACGGTTTGATATTATTTGCTAAGCCAACTATAAAGATGATGGCGCAAGCAGCAATGGCAACTATACCTAAGTATTTGCCAAGCCCTGCCAACTTTTGTTGAAGTGGGGTTTGTGTTTCTTCTTCTCCGTCAAGAAGGTTTGCAATTTTGCCCATTTCCGTGTCCATACCTATCGCCGTGACAACTGCAACGCCCGTACCGTAAGTGACAGAACAGCCAGAGTATACCATATTATGCCTATCGCCTAACGGTGCGTTTTCTTTAACTTCTGCAAGGTAATCTTTTTCACTTGGCACGCTTTCGCCCGTAAGTGCAGATTCTTCTACCTTTAATGCAGAACTTTTAATAAGCCTTGCATCTGCCGGTACGAAGTCGCCTGCTTCAAGCAAAATTATATCGCCCGGCACTAAGTCTTTAGCATCTATAATTTGGCTTTTGCCGTCCCTAACAACTTTGGCGTGTGGGGCAGACATATTTTTTAATGCGTCCATCGCCTTTTCCGCCTTGCCTTCTTGATAAACGCCCATTACGGCATTTAATACTACTATTAGAAGAATAAGTAACGGCTCAAAAAGTTCGCCCCAATTTTTTTCAACGACGACTATTGTAAACGAAATGATTGCAGCGACAATCAATATTAAAACCATTACGTCTTTAAATTGAGATAAAAAGCGTGCTATTAAGCCCTTTTTCTTTTTTTCACGTAGTTTGTTGTCCCCATACTTTTGCTTTCTTTCTAACGCTTCGCCAGTTGAAAGTCCTTTTTCGGCACAAGTTTTTAGGTTAGAAATAAGTTCTTCTGGTTTACTTTGATAAGGTGTCAATTTTTTTCTCCTTTAAACATATTATATATATTTTTAATAAAAAAATAACCGTGTAAGGCAAGACATACACGGTAGATAATAAAAATAATAAACCCACGTATGACTTAAATTAAGAAATACAATGAGTCTGGCAATTTAAAACAAGCCATACCATAAAAGGTCGAGATGTTGACTTGCTACACGGGGAAACGTGCTTGCTACTCCCCCATAACTTATATGTATTTTACAAAAAAGTTAAAAGGTTGTCAAGATATAATTAAAAATTTTATTTGTGTCTTGCAATTTATCTAAAAATGTAGTAAACTTAATTTGAACGAAATAATTTTTTTATTAGGAGAAAATATGAGAACTATTAAAGCACAAAAATTGACTAAAGAAGCGTTTGCACCTTTTGGTGAATATTACGATATGGTAAACCCAGACGGGTATTTTTTACAAGGTGAATTACATAAATTTTACCCAGACCGTATGGTTGCAGCACAAGGCTTAAACGTTGCATACTCACCATTATTAGTTAAAAAACCTGAAAAAATGGTTGTTAAGCAAGCAGAATATCACACCCACAGTGCAGAAATGTTGCTTCCACTTAACGACGATATGATTATACACGTTGCTCAACCTTCTGCAGGCAAGCCAATCCCAGCAGAAACTAAAGCGTTTATCATCCCAAAAAATACTATCGTTAAACTTAAAGCGTGTGTTTGGCACTTAGCACCTTTGCCTGTAAATGCTGACGAACTTATTACAATGGTTATTTTACCAGAATGTACTTATATTAACGATTGTATCGTTTGTGATTTCCCTGAAGGCGAAGAATTTGAAATCGTATTATAAGATAAAAGGATGCAAATTAGTGCGTCAGTAATAGGGATTATTACTGACGCACTAGTTATATTTGCCTATCGGCAAGTTATATTGCATACGCAGTGATATTTTGCTATCGCAAAGTTTTATTCGCCGTTGGCGAGTTATGGCAAATATAATATAACTTTGACTGCAAGTCAAAATATAACTTTTAGACTTGCTCTAAAAATATAACTGTTTGCTATGCAAACAATATCACTTTACTAAAAACTTGATTTATGCTATAATTATTGTATGAGTGAAAGCATTTTAAGAGAAAAAGCAAAAGAGTTTGCTAAAAACATTGTATTCATTACAAGAGAAATTAAATCCAACAATAAAGAAAGCGTTTTAACTAATCAACTTTTACGATCGGGAACAAGTATTGGTGCAAATATCCACGAAGCACAATATGCACAAGGAACGGCTGATTTTATTTCAAAACTTGAAATAGCATTAAAAGAGTGCTTTGAAAGTGAATATTGGTTAGAATTACTTTTTGAAACAGGTTATTTAAATGAAAATCAATATAAAAAACTTAATAATGACTGTGGTGCAATACGAAAAATGTTAATTTCTTCGTGCAAAACATTAAAAGAGAAAAAATAAACGGAACTCGACTTACAAAAAGTCGAGTTTTTTGTCTACGCATAACCGCTTGAATTTAATTTGTTTTTTTGATATAATAAACT
>JAZQVG010000149.1:0-8072 GCA_045631625.1 Christensenellaceae bacterium | reverse complement strand
CTTTAGCGTAATGAAGTATAATGTAGATACTTTAACAAACTAAAGTGCTAAAGCAAAGAAAAAATAAAAAATTTTAGGAGATAAAACAATGAAAAAATTATTAACACTTATTATGGTTGCAGTATTATCACTTGGCGCAGTATTCGGCTTAACTGCTTGTAATAATGGCGAATTAGATTATACAGGTGCAATTGACCAAGACACAGCATTTATGGAAGTTAAGGCTGGCACAAGTGATATTGCCGTTATGGATAACATTATGGCAGGCTTCTACGTTAGCAAACCAGAAAACCAAGATTTAATGCTTTTAACTTCAGAAGAATTTACTTTTGATGGTGAATATTATTCAATTGGTTTTAGAAAGGGTGGCAACACAGCTTCTTACGTTAACTATGCTTTATATAAAGCACAAGAAAGTGGTAAACTTTTAGAAATTGCAACTACTTATGGCGTTGCTGAAGCAATTACGACAATTCCACAAACTGAAAAACCAGAAGCACCAGCAGACGGAAGTGACTTTAAGTATATTTTAGACAAAGGCGAAATGATTTTAGGCTATACAATTTTCGAACCAATCGCTTATTTGGAAAATGATGAATTAGTAGGTTTTGATATTGATTTGGCAAAAGAAGTATGTGCAATTTTATCTGCAGAATATGGCACGACAATCAATTTGAAAAACGTTAAAATTAACTGGGATACAAAAGAAGACGAATTAAACAATAAGAATATCGACTGTATCTGGAACGGCTTTACTTACACAGAAGCAAGAGCAGAAAACATAAGCTTTACAGAAATGTATATGGTAAACCGTCAAATTATGGTTATTAGAAAAGCAGACCAAAACAAGTACACTTCATACGCATCTATGAAAAATGCTAAATTTACAGCAGAAAAAGAATCTGCAGGTGAAACCACCATTAAAGAAATTATCGTGGGCAAGGTTTTCGGTAAATAAGAAATTTTTAAGGATTAACAATGGGAAATACATTTTTAAGTTTTCTTTCAGGGTTTGCGACAACAGTTTTACTGTTTGTCGCAACTTTGGTTATAGCAATACCTTTGGGGTTGATAATTACTTTCTTTTCAACGTCAAAAGCAAAAGTGATAAGTGCAATAGCAAAGTTTTTTATCTCTATTATTAGGGGTACACCTTTGATGTTGCAATTAATTATCATTTTTTACGGTCCAGGTTTGGTTTTTGGTCCAGGTGTTGGTATTAAAAGCAGAATTATAGCAAGTATAGTAGGTTTTTCTATAAATTACGCTTGTTATTTTAGTGAAATTTATCGTGGTGGCATTGAGAGTATTTCTAAAGGTCAATACGAAGCGGGCGAAGTTTTAGGTATGACAAAAAGTCAAATTTTCTTTAAGATTGTTTTACTACAAGTTATTAAAAGAATTTTGGCTCCTATGAGTAATGAAATTATTACTTTGGTAAAAGATACTTCGCTTGCAAGAACTATTGCCGTAGTTGAGTTGACCGATATTGCCTTTACGTTAAGAAGAATGACTAGTGGTGGTATTTGGCCGTTGCTTGCGGCAGGCGTGTTTTACTACGTATTCAATCTCTTAGTTGCGTTTGTTTTAGGCAAGCTTGAAAAGAAATTAGATTATTATAAGGTGTAATATGGCATTCTTAGAGATTAAAGATTTTGAAAAGTCTTTTGGTAATTTACAAGTATTAAAAGGCATTGATTTAACGATAGAAAAAGGGCAAGTAGTGACTATAATCGGCTCTTCCGGTAGTGGAAAAACCACTCTTCTTCGTTGTATAAACTTTTTAGAAACGGCAGACCAAGGCACCTTGACTTTAGATGGGCAACTTTTATTTGATGCGAGTGTAAATAAAGAGACAAGCGATAGTGAACTTAGGGAAAAGCGTCTTAACTTTGGACTTGTTTTTCAATCTTTTAACCTTTTTCCCCAATACACTGCGTTAGAAAATATTACCTTAGCACCACGTATGCGTCTTAACGACAAGGTTAAAGAGTATAAGGCGCAGTTAAAAAGCCAAAAAATAGGCTATTTTGAAAGAAAAAAACTTATTGCTGAATTTAAGGCTCATAAAAAGGCAGAAATCGAAAAGGCAGGCTTAGAAATTTTACAAAAAATTGGGTTAAGCGACAAAAAAGACTATTATCCTTGCCAATTATCGGGCGGGCAATGTCAACGTGTTGCTATCGCAAGGGCGCTTGCTTTATCGCCAAAGGTATTATGCTTTGACGAGCCTACAAGTGCGTTAGACCCAGAACTTACGGGCGAAGTTTTAAAGGTTATAAAAGCGTTAAAAGACGAAAACCGTACAATGATAATAGTTACACACGAAATGGGTTTTGCAAAAAACGTTTCAGATAAAGTTATTTTTATGGCAGACGGCGTGGTTGAAGAAATGGGCACACCAAGACAAATTTTCAATAAGCCAAAGTCAGAGAAACTTAAAAACTTCTTGTCTAATTTAGATAACAAGGATGGAGAATAAAAATGTCAGAAGATATGAAGAAAAAATTTATACCGTTATTTGACGTAATATTAAAGTTAGAAACGGTAGAAGATTGCGAAATGCTTTTTGAAGACCTTTGTACTTATAAAGAGTTAGACTCAATGGCACAAAGAATCGTTGCTGCAAAAATGATACTTGACGGCAAAACTTACGAAGCCATTACTAAGGAAACGGACATTTCTTCAGCAACCCTATCACGTGTTTCAAAATGTGTAAAGTATGGCGAAGGCTACAAAAAGTTTTTAAAGTAAAAGAAAAAGTGTTAAATAATTAAATAATTTTATAATAATTTTTTTAAGGGGTAAGATTTAATCTTACTCTTTTTTTATGTAAAAAACTTTGATAAAAAAATCGACAAAAGTCGCATTTTGTCGAAAAAGAAAAAAATAAACATTATTTCTGTACAGAAATAAAAAATTTTGACGAAAGCAAATGCCAAAATCATTAGATAATTACTAAAGAAAACTATTTCTGTACAGAAATAAATTTATTCTGCACAGAAATATAAAAACCCTTGACATTTTGCAAAAAAATGTTTAAAATTAACATAACAATTTTATATAGGAGATAATATGAAAGTAAAAACTGTGTTTTTGTTGCAGGATACGAAAGATAGTTTAGACGAACTAAAAACAAAGTTTTCTACTGATGATGAATATTTAGTGGTGGGTGATAGTTTAGATGGCGAAAGTGCCCTTCCACAAATTTTAGACACTTGCCCTGATTATTTGATAGTAAGCCTAATTTTGCCGGGTAGTGATGGGCTACAGGTTATTAAAAAAATTAGGGAGAATAATAAAACTATAAAAATTGTTGCCATAAGTGCATTGATAAGAGATGAGATTATAAATATGGCGTTTTCTTTCGGTGCAGATTACTTTATGGCGAAGCCTTGCAAGTTTGATGCACTAAAACAAGTTTTAATCTTGCTTGCTGAAAAAAACACGGCAGAAAAATTGATAACAGAGGTAAAAGCCCCGATGGTTCCTTCAATAGATGAAAAAATTAGCAAAATTTTTATTTCCGTTGGCATACCACCACACATTAAGGGTTATAACTTTTTAAGGGAAGGGGTAAAACTGGCAATACAATTTCCAGAAGTTATAAACAATATAACTAAAATGTTATACCCAAGGATTAGTGCCAAATATGATACTTCCCCAAGTAAGGTAGAACGTGCTATACGACACGCCATTGAAGTTGCTTGGAGCAGGGGTAGAATAGAAAACATAAACAACATTTTGGGTGTACAAGCATACGTAAATTCGCAAAAGCCAACAAATGGTGAGTTTATAGCCTTACTTGCCGATAAAATGGCATTAGAACATGGCATACACGTTGAATAGATTTTAAGTTGTTATAATACGGTATTACAATTTTATTTTAGGAAGCATACGCTATCAAATTGCAATAAACAAAATGCAAAAAAGATGGTATATGCTTTCTTTTTTGTTCAAAAAAAATAAAAAAATCAACAAAAATGTTAAAAAAAAGTAAAAAAAGAGCAAAAAAACAGTTTACAAAACGTTTATATGTATATATAATATACTGCAGTTAAATAATTTGAGCAATAATCAAAAATTTTGCATAAAAATAGTACAAGAGTATCAAAACTTTATAGCAGTTAAATATATATGATTATGGAGAAAAAAATGGCAAAATACGTATTATGTCCAAGGTGCGAATTAAACTATATGGAAGAAGGGGAAGAGTATTGCGTTGTTTGCAAGGCAGAACTTAAAAAAGGCCCTAGTCTTTTATTCGCCGTTGATGATGAAGAAGAAAATGAACAAGAAAATTTAGAAATTTGCCCAAAGTGTCATAAGAACTACTTACAACCGGGCGAAACTGTTTGTCTTGCCTGCAGAAGCAAGTATGACGTTGAAAAGGACGTTGAGGATAACGAAGACGACGATTCTTGGAAAGATTATATGGATGATGAAGAAGATACTGAAGAAGATGATAAGGAACTTCTTTCTATCTCTAAACTTATTGAAGAAGAAGGCGAACAGTTATTTGACGACGAAGAAGAGGAAGAAGAAATTATTTGCGAAGATAATGAGCCGGACGATTTTGAAATTCCTGTAGTTGACGAAGCAGACTTTGAAGATACTGACGAAGAAGACGAAGAAGAAGAGGAAGAGGAAGACTTCTAAAATTATAGCGTTTAGAATTTTAGAAATTGGCAATAATAAGCGTATGATAAAAAGTACGCTAACCTTAAACGAAGCAAAATCATTTATTTCTTCTTTGCAAGAAAAAGCCCTTTTAGTTACGGTAAATTTAGGTAGAAATAAATACCAAAGTTTTTTAGGTAAACTATCGGGCGTATACCCTGCCTTGTTTACGGTTATTCCGTTTGAAGAAGGGGTCACTTGCAAAACAAGTTATTCTTATTCAGAATATCTTTGTGGAAAGGTTAAACTAAAAGAGAAAAAACAAAATAAAAAGTAAAAAGCATTATGATTTTCATAGTGCTTTTTTATTTTTGGTATAAATTTTATTACTCTTAAATATAAATAGATTAAAAACCTTATAAGAAAAAAAAGGAGAAGAGTATGCCGTTAGACGTAAAGAAAGAGAGTGTAGTTTTATTCGACAAGGGGGAAACCTTGAAGGGTGCTAACAAAGTAGAAGTAAAGTTAGATTTAAACACCGACCAAATAGAGAAAATTTTAAGCGTTAGTGCTTCTAGTAATATTTTAGAAAAGCAAACGTTAAACGGAAAAATTAAGTATAAAGGCAAAGCCACCTTTTTCGTGTGCTATATGACCATAGGTGGCGACGTAAACAAAAAAGAAAGTTCCACAGAGTTTATTGGCGAACTTGAAAGCGACAAAATTACAGAAAGCACAAAAAGCCTAATTTCAAGCCAAGTAGAAAAGGTAGAAACGGACGTTACGGGCGTAAAATTATCGCTTATTTCTACCATTTTAGTCACGGCAGAAATAACGGAAGAAAGAGAAGCCGTGTTTGCTTTAGCAGACGATAATTTAGTGTGTAAAAAGCGTGAAAGCACCTTTCCTATGAGTTTAGGTGTAAGGGAAAGCGTTTATACTATAGAAGAAGAATTTGAACTTGATTTTCCTATAAAAGACGTAATTTCTCAACGTGCAGAAACGGTTGTCACTTCTTGTGAGTGTGGTGCGCATTTCATAACCGTTATGGGCGAAATATATATAAACCAAATATTCTTGACGGGTGACGATGGCAAAACCGCTAAAAGAAAGGACACCAAATTGCCTTTCCGTGTGGAAGTAGAGTGTGACGGGGTGGCTTCTAACTTTACTGCCGTGGGCAGAGTAAAGGTAAAGGCGTTTAAGACGGATTTAGCCGTAGATTTTGACAAAAATACGACGGATATTGCTTGTTCTATTACCTTAAACGTGTGGGCAGAAGCCGTTGCTATTAAAAACGTAGAACATTTAGACGACTGCTATTCTTTAGATTATTTGGTAAACTTAAAGAAAAATACCACCAATTATCAAATTAGCGATATAGAAATTTGCAAAAGTGCGTCTATAAGTGGTACGTCTATCGTATCAGAACTTCCCGTTGGTGCGACATATCTAACTTGCAACGACGAAAAGATAGAAATTTCTTCCATTAAAAAGAAGGAAGACGGGCTTGAAATAGAAGGCGTATATTCCCTATGTGGATTTTTTAAGGAAGGTGACAATATCTTTACAAGAAAAATGGAAAGTGTAGTTAGTTTTACACTTTTTATTGACCAAGATTTTGACGCTTACCAAGTGCAAGCAATAGTTATTAACCCTAACGTAAAGATTTTATCGCTTACGGAAACAGAAATTAAGGGGGAAGTTATAGTATGCTTATACCCTACAAAAGAACATACGATAGAGTACGTTTGTGACGTTGAAGAATTAAGCGAAAAACAAAAAAATAATAATGCGATTAGCGTGTATATTCCGTTAAAGGACGAAGAACTTTTCTCGCTTGCAAAAAGGCTTAACGTCACACCGGAAGAACTTATACTTACTAACCCAGAACTACAATTTCCGCTTACTGATAAAGAACGTATCGTAATTTATAGACAAAAACAATAAAAATTGTTAAAATAGACTTACAAAACAAAAAAGGGTTATTATACAAATGCAAAAGGCGAAGATTAAAATTCCAGCAAAACTTAATCTCACTCTCGATATAACAGGGCAAACGGAGAACTACCATCAAATAGATTCTCTCGTTTGTTCTGTTAATTTATTTGATGAAATTGTTATTAAAAAGAGAAATGACGATAAAATAAATTTAAAAATTACCAAAATTTTAGTAGACTGTGAAGAAAAGGACAACAATGCCTATAAAGCCACCTTGCTTTTTAAAAAAGCATATTTAGATTTGGTTGGCAACGACAAGAAGTTTGGCGTTGATATTAAAATTAAAAAGAATATTCCTTTGGCTAACGGGTTAGGGGGAAGCAGTGCCGATGCAAGTGGTACGCTACTATGCTTACAAAAACTTTTTAATACTAATTTTGACCTATCAGAAATGGCAGATAAGATTGGTAGCGATTGCAGTTATATGCTAAAGGGTGGGTTTGCAAGAATTTCCGGTAGGGGCGAAATAGTAGAAAGTATTGACTACGGCAGAAACCTTTACTTTTTAATAGTGACTTCTTCAAGTAGAGTAAGCACGAAAGAGTGCTACGATAAGTTTGATAAAAAGGGCTACGAATTTGCGCCTTGTACTAGCGAAGTTTTAAGGGCGCTAAAATGTTTAGATTTTAACAATTTTTTAGATGGGCTAACTAACCACTTATATAAACCTGCTTGCGAACTTTTAAGCGAAATTGAAGAAAGGCAAAAGATACTTTCTAACTTTGGCAAAACGGTTATGACGGGCAGTGGTAGTGCGTTGTTTTTAGTGTTTGCCGATAAGAAAAAACGTAAAAAAGCGTACAGAAAGATAAAAAAATTGTATAAAAAACAAGTTATAAAGGCTGAAACTATAAATTTTAATTAGTAAACGAAAGATATGTTAAACTTTTCAAGGTTAGATAAAGACGTAGAGTTTTTAAGAAAATATTTTGAAAATTCCACCACCCAATTTTGTGATTTGTCGGTGGGTGTGCGTTTTATGTGGCGTGAAGATTTTAAGGTCGATTACGCCCTTTTTAACGATACCCTAATATTAAAGGAAAGCACTAAAAATTATACTGATAAATTTTATTTTCCAATCGCAAAAAGTGAAAAAGATATTGAAAAGGCACTAGTTGAAATAGAAAATTACTGCCTTGAAAAAAACATACCACTATCATTTTGTTGTATAGATAATAAAACTGTCGGCAATTTTCTTAATCGCTATTCTAAAATTAAAGTTTATAATGATAGGGATTGGAGTGATTATATTTATTTAGCAGAAAGTTTTAAAAACTTTTCGGGCAAGAAATTTAGTGGGCAAAGAAACCATATAAATAAGTTTAAAAAACTTTACCCAAACTATATCGCTAAAAAAATAGAAAAGGAAGATTTACCTGCCGTTTTTAAAATGCTTGACGAGTTTGAAGATAGGCAAGATTTTTCGGCTTGGTCAGCAAAAGAAGAAAAAA
>JAZQVG010000148.1:0-26760 GCA_045631625.1 Christensenellaceae bacterium | reverse complement strand
TAAAAAACGGCTTTAGTAGTAAGTAAATTAATCTTCGTAAATTGCAGAAAGTGATGAATCTGAATATACTGCCGTGATTGCTTTAGCAACCGTTTTAGCAACTGATATAACCTTAATTTTAGGATTGTTTTTAACGCTTTCAGGCATATTGATTGTATCTAAAATTGCAAGTTCTTTAATTGGAGAAGCATTAATTCTATCCATAGCAGGGCCAGATAAAACACCGTGTGTGCAACAAGCATAAACTTCCTTAGCACCGTTTTTGACAAGTGCTTCTGCACCTTGACAGATTGTACCTGCCGTGTCTATCATATCGTCTACCATTAAACAAGTCTTGCCCCTAACGTCACCAATAAGGTTCATAATTTCAATGGCGTTTGCCTTTGGACGACGCTTATCTACGATAGCGATTGAAGCATCTACCCTTGAAGCAAAGTTTCTTGCCCTACTAACGCTACCAACGTCTGGTGAAACTACAACCCAATTTTCGTCCATTTTCTTCTTGAAATATTTAGCAAGAAGTGGTGCACCGTATAAGTGGTCAACAGGAATATCAAAGAAGCCTTGGATTTGTGCAGCGTGCAAGTCCATAGTGATAACTCTATCAGCACCTGCAGTTGCCAAAATATCAGCAACCAACTTTGCTGTAATTGGGTCTCTTGGGCGTGCTTTTCTGTCTTGTCTTGCATAGCCGAAGTAAGGCATAACTGCCGTAATTCTACCTGCCGAAGCCCTTTTACAAGCATCAATTAAAATAAGCAATTCCATCAAATTATCGTTTACAGGTGAAGAAGTAGATTGAATAATAAATACGTCTTTACCACGAACAGTTTGTGGAAGTGTAATACTAATTTCGCCATCTGAGAATTTGCTAACTTCAGCAAGAGATAAACCTATGCCTAATTCCTTAGCAACTGCTTCTGCAAGAGGACGGTTTGAATTGCCTGATACAATTTCAATTGTGTTTCCGTGTGTAATCATTTTTTTGTTTCTCCTAATGTAACTTTCTGTACATTTAGTACAAGATTATTGTAATACTTTTTTTATGTTTAGTCAATGCTTTTGCTGTTTTTCTTTGTTGCTTTCTCTCTTTAATTTAAAATAATTTTTCATTAAAGCACTGCACTCGTCTTGCAACAACCCACCTTCGTATTCAACGTAGTGATTTAGCCCACTCATATTGAGTACGGGGTATAAACTTTCAGCGCAACCGGACTTTTTTTCATAAGCGCCGAAGTACACCTTTTTAATACGCGCGTTTGCGATAGCACCTGCACACATAGCACACGGTTCTACCGTAATATACATCTCTAAATCGTCCAATCTCCAACTCTTAAGTTTTTTTGAAGCCTTTTGTATTGCCAAAATTTCAGCGTGAGAAGTAGCAAGAGAAGTTTTTTCTATTAAGTTGTGTGCCTTAGAAACTATTTTGCCGTCTTTATCTACTATAATTGCACCGACAGGAACTTCGTCTAAATTAAACGCCTTTTTTGCTTCCAATATGGCAAACTGCATAAATTTAATTTTATCTATCATTTTAAAAATAACCCTTTTATTTATGGTAAGCCGTGCCTTCTATAATAGTAAACGCCCTATAAATTTGTTCTGAAAGCATAAGCCTAAACAAAGTGTGTGGAAAAGTCATATTAGAAAAAGAAATTAAACTGTCGCAAGCATTTTTTACGGCGTCCGAAAGTCCGTAAGAGCCACCTATAACGAAAGTAATTTCGCCTTGGCCACTATCGGTAAGCGTTTTTATAGTTTTGGCAAAATTTTCGCTTGATTGCATTTTGCCTTCAATAGCCATACCGAAAACGTAGCCCTTTAAGGCTTTTAAGATTTTTTCGCCTTCCTTTTCCTTGATTTGCAAAATAAGTTTGTCCGTCACCTTCTCATAATTTTCTTCAGCAATTTCAATTATGTTAAAATTGCAAAAGCGTGAAAGCCTTTTAGCATATTCTTCTATGCCTGAACTAAAATATTTTTCTTTTACTTTGCCAACGGCAACAATATTTATCTTTATCATTATAACCCCATCGCTATCATAAGCATTGCTAAAACAACACCCATCAAAACTAAAATTACCCCCGTCTTGTCCTTTAACTTTTCTTTTTGACTGTTAAAGTCTTGCTTTTTTACGTTAAACGCTAAAAATGCGATTAACAAAATTAAACCTATTATTATTAAAATAATATTGTTTAAGTCAATACTAACTTTTAAATATTGAAATAATAAAATGGCAAAATTATTTATAAAATGTGTAATAATTGAAGGTGTTGCGCTTTTTGCCTTTAGGGTAATTAACGCCAAACCAAACCCGTATATAAACTGATAAAAAAATTGTACCAAGTTTAAATGATAAAAGGCAAACAACAAGCCGTTTAATGCACATACAATCAAAGTGTTGCCACTTTGCTTAGATAAAATTAAACCCCTAAAAAACAACTCTTCAAATACAGCAGGAAATAAAGCGTAAAATATAGTTAAAAGTAAAAATTCTTTAAAATTGGCTGGAATATAACTAAAAGCACTAACTTTTAAATTAAGTTCAGTCAATAATTCTGCAATTTTGCCATTTAAAAACCCTAAACCCAAAAACATACCAACTGCAAACAAAAGCGAAAAAATTAAATGTTTACAACTGAATTTTTTTATATTTAGACTATCAATAAATTTTTTATCTTGTTTGAAAGTATCAAAAAAAAGGCAAACGGAAATCGCCAAAACTGAAAATAAAGCACTTATCAAAACAAAAAGCAGTTTGGTGCTATCTAAAAAGGCAGATAAAATTATTTGCCCAATAAAAGAAAAAATAACAAATAGGCAAATCATCATAGTGTAGCAAAAGCCTATCTTTGATAAATTGTCTAACTGTTTATAAAATTTCATAATACTTTCCTTAAAACAAAAAACCCCTTAAGCGTAAGGGGTATTTAATCAATTTAGTAAACCCAAATCGGCAGAAATATTTGCCTTTTGATTTTCAGGTATATCGCTTTCTAATATAGCGTTAAGTGCCGTTTTTATTTTTTGTTTATCGCTATCTTCCATCTTGTCTAAATAGGTAGAAATTAAAAAGCCGTAAGGTGAAAACTTGTTGTAGCCGTAATTAGATACGTAATTATTAGCAAGCGAAATGGCTTTATCTAAACCTTGTGCGTTGTAGGTGGCCAAAACGTGCTTACCTGTATAAAAATCTATAGAAGTAAATACTATTTGCGTGCCTGAAAGTTTATCGTACGCTTCAAAATAAACTTCAAAATTATTATCGCTTGTTAAAATTTTTAAATACTTTTCAGCACGGATGCTGTCACTTTCTTCATCAACTCTGTCACATAAAATAACTAAGTCGTCAAAATCCCCACTCTTTTCATACGTCTTTTCGTAATATTTTATAGAAAGATTGTAAGAGCCAAGTTTGTTAAACCCACTTGCTAAGGTAGAAGGGAAAAACAAAGCAAGCACGCCGTAAATATGCGCCCCTAATATAACTACGCATAATAGCGTTTTACAAATTGTTTTTAAAACAAGTTTAGTCAAAATATTTTCCTACCTTTCTTCTTAATATATTTTACCAAATGTTAAAGTAAAAAGCAATGTTTTTGCTAAATTTAATTGTTTGCGTTATTAAATTTTAATTTTTCTCATAAAATATATAAAAATAAATTTATAAAGGTGCGTTTTATGAAAAAATTAAAGGTCGTTTTGGGCGTTGTATTGGTGGCGTTATGTTGCTTAACTCTTTTTGGTTGCAAAAAAACTTCACCACTTGAAGAAAACGTGGTTGAAGTTAGAACAAATATTTATACTTCTACTTGTGATAACTATTCACTAAAAGGTGCTTACGGCTATAAATTAAATAAAGACGGCGACAAAATTTATACTTTAACTATTAAACTTTTAGATAAAGAAATTGACAACACAACCTATTCCCTTTCATTATTATATAAAGGTCAAAACTATCAACAAAACTTTACGTTAGACCCCGTTAAGCACGCCCTAACGGTAAACTTTGAAATTGATGATTTTACAGAGTCCACCTTTGAAGCAACTTTAATTTCTTCTTCCGTTGCTGAAAAAGTGACCTTTAACTCAATAATCCCACCAAAAACTATTTCCTACTTAACGGCATTAGACTACTTTTATCGTGACCAATCTACTTTAATAGAAAATAGACAAGAAAACGGACAGTTTGCTTCAAAAATAGTAATGAGAATAGTAGTAAAAGAAGAAAAGCCCTATTGGTATATAGGCGTAATAGACAAAGACGGAAACCTAAAAGCCCTACTTCTAGACGGCTTTACAGGCAAAACTTTAGCCATCAGAGAAGTTTTTTAAAATTAGAAAAGCGTGGTAGAAACCACGCTTTTTATTTATTTATTAAAGTTGTCTTTTAGGGAAACTATTTCGCTTAAAACTTCCTTGCCGTTTACCTTTAATTTCTTAAAGTAGCCCGTGCGCATAAGTTGGTACGGTCTATCGTCGGCATTTTCCATACAATAAGGCTCAACCTTGCCGTAAGAAATTTTTACGCTGTCCTTATTCATACGTTCACTAAAGTCTTGACCAGCATATTCTTGGTCTTTAAGTAGATAATCGTACTGTCTAATCTCTACGTCTTTAGCATCTTTTCCGTTTACCCATTGAATAACGCCTTTTACCTTTATACCTGAAGTGTCATTGCCACTTTTACTTTCAGGCACGTAAGAACAAAGTAGTTCTTTAACGTCGCCCTTTTCGTCAAAAATAACGTCGTCACACTTAATAATGTAAGCGCTTTTAAGCCTTACGTAACCGTCTTTTTTAAGTCTAACATACTTAGGTGGTGGGCAAATTGAAAAGTCGCTTGCATCAATAAAGATATTTTTAGAGAAGTTTACCTTTCTCGTTCTCTTTACTTCTTCGTTAGGGTTAATTTCAAAATCCACTTGTTCAGTAGTGTCTGGGTAGTTAGTTATAGTAACCTTTAATGGTTTTAACACAGCCATTGCTCTTTCGGCGTTAGCGTTTAGATATTCTCTAATACACGCTTCAAGATAACTAATTTGAACTTCGCTGTTTGCCTTAGAGATACCAATTCTTGCACAGAAGTCTTTTAATGCTTCTGCAGGTACGCCCCTGTTTCTTAAACCCGTCAAAGTAGGCATGCGTGGGTCGTCCCAACCGTCTACCGACTTTTCGTCTACTAATTTCTTTAAGTATCGTTTACTCATAACTAAGTTTGTGACGTTAAGCCTAGCAAACTCTATTTGCCTTGGTTTTGGGTTAAAGCCTAAAGTTTCGCCCACCCAATCGTATAAAGGACGGTGGTCTTCAAACTCTAAAGTACAAAGTGAGTGTGTAACCCTTTGCATATAGTCGCAGATAGGGTGCGCAAAGTCGTACATTGGGTAAATGCACCATTTGTCGCCCGTGCGATAATGCGTTTCACGAAGAATTCTATAAATAACAGGGTCACGCATATTGATGTTTGGCGATTTCATATCTATTTTTGCACGTAAACATTTACTGCCGTCTGGATATTTACCCTCACGCATTTCCCTAAAGAGTTTTAAGTTTTCTTCTATGCTTCTATTTCTATAAGGGCTTTCCTTACCAGGCTCTGTCAAAGTGCCACGTGCAGAAGAAATTTCTTCCGGCGTCATATCGCAAACGAAAGCGTTGCCAAGTTCAATTTCCTTTACTGCAAAATTATATATATCTTCATAATAATCTGAAGCGTGGGTAATGTCGTCATAGGTAAAGCCAAGCCAAGCGATGTCCTTTTTTATCGCTTCTTCAAACTCTTCTTTTTCTTTAGAAGGGTTTGTGTCGTCTAAAAACAAGTTGCATTTGCCGTTATACTTTTCCTTAACGCCAAAGTTTAGGCACAACGACTTTGCGTGGCCTATATGTAAATAGCCGTTTGGCTCTGGTGGAAAACGTGTTTGTATTGCATTTTCACTTACCTTGCCACTTTCAATATCTTCATTAATAAATTGTTCTATAAAGTTTGTTGCTTCAACCATAAAAATAAAAACCTTTATAAACTTTTTTTCTTTCCTACTATTCTAACACAAAAAACTCAAATATTAAAGTGATTTTTATTAAGATTATGCTAAAAGTTTATCTATTTTTCTTTTTCTTCTATCTTTTTCGCCCTTTTACTTATTATACTTGACAATGAATTTATAATTATTGTAAAATAAATAAAATATCATAAAAGTTCTAGTAGGTGTATATAATGAACAATCAAAGTAAAGCAACTATGGACAAAATTGTAAACCTTTGCAAAAACCGTGGCGTTATCTTTGCCGGCAGTGAAATTTATGGTGGTTTAGCAAACTCTTGGGATTACGGTCCACTTGGCGTTGAACTTAAAAACAACATCAAAAGCGCTTGGTGGAAAAAGTTTGTACAAGAAAATAAGTACAACGTTGGTTTAGACAGCGCTATTTTGATGAATCCACAAACTTGGGTAGCTTCAGGCCACTTGGCAGGTTTTTCTGACCCACTTATGGATTGTAAAGAGTGTCACGAAAGGTTTAGGGCTGACAAACTTATTGAAGATTGGTGTGCTGAAAACAATTTCACCTTAGATAAACCAATCGACGCTTTTTCTAAAGACGAAATGAAAGCGTTTGTTGAAGAGCATAATATTCCTTGTCCAACTTGTAAAAAACATAACTTTACTGATATTAGACAATTCAACCTTATGTTTAAGACTTTCCAAGGCGTTACGGAAGATGCTACAAGCACCCTTTATCTCCGTCCTGAAACGGCACAAGGTATTTTCGTTGACTTTACAAGCGTACAACGTTCTATGAGAAAGAAAATTCCGTTTGGTATCGGTCAAATTGGTAAATCGTTTAGAAACGAAATTACACCGGGCAACTTCATTTTCCGTGTGCGTGAATTTGAACAAATGGAATTGGAATTTTTCTGTAAACCTGGTACTGATTTAGAGTGGTTTAGTTATTGGAGAGAATTTTGCCACAACTGGCTACTTTCTATCGGCTTAAAAGAAGAAAGGATTAGGCTTCGTGACCATAGTCCTGAAGAACTTTGCTTCTACTCTAAAGCAACTACCGACTTTGAATTCTTATTCCCATTTGGTTGGGGCGAACTTTGGGGTGTTGCAGACAGAACTGACTATGACTTAACACAACATCAAAACACTTCTAAAAAAGATTTAACTTACTTTGACCAAGAAACAGGCGAAAGATACGTGCCTTACGTAGTAGAACCAAGCCTTGGTGTTGAAAGAACTGTTTTGGCTGTTCTTTGCAACGCTTATGATGAAGAAGAAGTGGGCGAAGGGGACGTTAGGACAGTGCTTCGTTTACACCCATATCTTGCACCGTTTAAGGCTGCAGTTCTTCCACTTTCTAAAAAGTTAAGCGAAAAGGCTGGCGAAGTTTATAGCGAACTTGCTAAACACTTCCACGTTGACTTTGATGATGCAGGCTCTATCGGTAAAAGATATCGTAGAGAGGACGAAATTGGTACGCCTTTCTGCATTACTTACGATTTCGATTCTGAAACGGACGGCTGTGTAACGGTTAGAGATAGAGATACGATGGAACAAGTTAGACTTCCTATCGGCGACTTAGTAAAATATATTGAAGAAAAAATTAAATTTTAATATTTTTTAATTAAAAAACAGTCGGCAAATTGCCGACTGTTTTATTTTTCTTTCTTTTAGTCGTAAGAGTTTTTCTTCAAATTTACAACAATTGCACCCGAAATTAAACCTATTACGCCTAAAAATATTATATCTAACAAAAGGGAAACGCTAAACACTTTACTGCCACTTATAATCCCAAAAATTAGATAAATTAAAAAGGTGGAAAGCACGCCGATAATTAAACCTTTCAAAAATCCAAGGTCCCCTTTAATACAAAAATAACAGCCTAAAAATACGGAAAGCACTTTTATAAATTGGTTTACTGCTTTAACCACACCGTTATTTAACGTGCCAATTTTAACTATAACGCCAAAAATTAAAATACCTATTAAATTTACAATTAAAGTGACGGCAACGCCATTTAATACGACTGATAAAAAATTTTCGTTTTGTGTTTTAGACATAAAAAACCCCACTATCTTTTTATATAGATATGTGGGGTTTAACTTTTTTATTCTTTAATTAAAAATTTTACTTTTCTTCTTCAGCCTTAACTTCTTCTTTTGCTTCTACTGCAGCGCCTTGGTTAGGAGCCGTTTGATAGATTGCGGCCTTATCAAACTTAACGTAAGATTTTTGTGTGTCCGTACCTGTTTCTAATACGAAAGAATTTTCTGCATCGTTAATTTCTACAACGAAACCACAGATACCACCGATAGTTTTAACCCTATCGCCCTTTTTAAGACCTGTAACCATTGCTTCTGCTTCTTTACGTCTTTTCTTGTTGCTAATTGATTGCCATACGAACATACCAACTAAAACAACAACCATTATGCCTAAAAATAAATAGGTTGTCCAATCGTTTTTTGCACCATCTGCTGCACTTTCTAATAAATTAAATAACATTACTTATCTCCTTAAATTTATATCTACTTTATTGTAAAATATTTTACCTTATTTTGCAAGTATTTTATGTAAAATTTTGCCATTTTTAATATCTTTTGTAAGTATTAGAAGTCTTTTTATAAAATTCTTCGACAAAATCACTAAACGCGTCTTGCATAATTGCATTTCTAATATCTTCCATAAGTTGATTTAAGTAGGTGATATTATGTAAACTAATCATCATGCCACCCATCATCTCGTTAACGTTTATCATATGTCTTAAGTACGCCTTAGTATAGTTTTTACAAGCATAACAATCGCACTCACTATCAAGTGGGGTAAAATCTTCCCTATACTTGCCGTTTCTAACAACGACCTTACCATCGTGCGTTAACGCCGTGCCGTTTCTTGCAATTCTGGTTGCTAAAACACAGTCAAACATATCGATACCACGCTTAACACCTTCAACTAGACAATCAGGGCTACCTACACCCATTAAATACCTAGGCACGTTGGTTGGGTATAGTGGAAGCAGACTATCCATAATATCGTACATAATCTCTTTAGGCTCACCAACCGAAAGCCCACCGATACCTACGCCGTATTTTACGTAAGGCAACGTTTCTTTTAAACTTATTGCCCTTAAATCTTTAAACATATTGCCTTGAACTATTGGAAAAAGCGCTTGGTTTGGGTTGTTGTGTGCATTATAACACCTATCAAGCCACTTTAAAGTACGTTCCATCGCCTTTTTACTCTCTGCATAGTCGGCACCGTATGGCGAACATTGGTCAAACGCCATTATAATATCAGCACCAAGGTTGTTTTCAATTTCCATTGCCTTTTCAGGCGAAATAAAATGCAAACTACCGTCTACGTGCGAATTGAAATATACGCCTTCATCCTTAATTTTATTAAGTTTAGCAAGCGAAAACACTTGAAACCCACCACTGTCAGTTAAAATAGGTTTGTCCCAAGCCATAAATTTATGAAGCCCACCTGCTTCTTTTACAAGTTCGTCACCTGGGCGCATATATAAATGGTAAGTGTTAGCAAGTAAAATTTGCGTCTTTGCCTCTTTTAAATCTCTTGGCATAACACCCTTTACCGTCGCTTGCGTGCCAACGGGCATATAGGTTGGAGTATGAATATCGCCGTGTGGCGTGTGTAATATACCTACCCTAGCACCCGTCTTGCTATCTTGTTTAATTTGTTCAAAGTAAAATTTTTCCATTTTTTATTCTATCTATAATTTTATTATTTTTAAGTGAAGAAACAACAATCGCCAAAAGAGAAAAACCTATAATTTTCCTTTACTGCCGTATTGTAAACTTCCAACGTCTTTTCCCTTGAAGAAAAGGCAGATACCAACATTACCAAAGTTGATTTTGGCAAGTGAAAGTTTGTAATAAGTGCATCAACACACTTAAATTTATAGCCTGGAAATATAAAAATTTCAGTATTCTCTTTACTTTCTTTTACTAGCCCCTTTTCATCACTAGCGCTTTCAAGCGTTCTAACGGAAGTAGTCCCTACTGCAATTACACGCCTACCTTCCAACTTGGCTTTATTTATTCTCTCTGCACTCTCTTTGCTTATCTCGTAATACTCTGAGTGCATATGATGTTCACTAATTTCTTCTGCTTTAACAGGTCTAAAAGTACCTAACCCAACGTGTAAAAGCACGTCAACAATTTCAACACCCTTAGCCTTGATTTTTTCAATAAGTTCATCGGTAAAATGTAGTCCGGCCGTTGGCGCTGCCGCAGACCCGTCTACACTAGCGTATACCGTTTGATACCTATTTTGGTCGGCAAGTTTTTCCTTTATGTAGGGTGGGAGTGGCATTTCGCCAAGCCTAGAAATTATATCTTCGAACACCCCGTCGTAAATAAATTTTACACGCCTACTTCCAGCCTCGTCAATGGTTGATAAAACTTCTAATTTCAACTCGTTGGAAATGGTAATTATCGCCCCCGGTTTACATTTTTTGCCTGGTTTTACCAAGACTTCCCACTCTGTTAAATTAAAGCGTTTAAGTAATAATACTTCTACCTTTCCACCGTGTAACGTTTCGCCAAACATTCTTGCAGGCAACACTTTCGTATTGTTTCTAACAAGCACGTCACCCTTTTTTAAATAGTCTATAATATCGTAAAAATGCTTATGTTCTATTTTATCTTGCTTCCTATCGTAAACAAGCATTCTAGAACTATCCCTTGGATAGAGTGGGGTTTGCGCAATTAAATTTTCAGGCAAATAGTAATCAAAATCACTTGTTTTCATCTGAAATATAAACTTCCTGTCCGTTTCTTCCCTCAGGCATAGTAAGCCCAATATGCTCGTACCCCTTTTTAAGCAAAATTCTGCCCCTTGGCGTACGTGCAATAAACCCTAATTGAAGCAAGTATGGTTCGTAAACGTCTTCTATTGTATTGCTATCTTCGTTTATAGTGGCTGCTAAAGTATCAAGCCCACAAGGTAAACCGTTAAACTTTTCTGCCATTGCTTTTAATATTTTTATATCAATGGCGTCTAAGCCAAATTCGTCTATCTCCAACATTTTAAGCGAACTTTTTGCGTCGCTTAATTGTATTATATCGTGCCCTTTTACTATTGCATAATCTCTAACACGTCTAAGCAATCTGTTTGCAATTCTAGGCGTGCCACGGCTACGCTTTGCAATCTCAGTTGCAGCGCTTTCTTCAATATCGGTAGAAAGCATTTTTGACGCTTGTTTAACTATGTCGGTAAGTTCTTCCGTAGTGTAAGTTTCTAGCCTACAAATTACGCCAAACCTATCTCTTAAAGGTGAAGAAAGCATACCTGCCTTAGTGGTTGCACCAATAAGTGTAAACTTAGGCAACGGAACTTGCACGTTTTTTGCAGACGGACCTTTACCTATAATAAAGTCTAAAGTATAATCTTCCATTGCAGGATATAAAATTTCTTCAACGTTGTGGTTTAGCCTATGTATTTCGTCGATAAACAACACGTCACGTTCATTAAGATTAGTAAGAATAGCGGCTAAATCGCCCGACCTTTCTATTGCAGGGCCACTTGTGATTTTTATTTGCGTACCAAGTTCTGAAGCAATTATATGCGCCAAAGTAGTTTTACCCAAACCTGCTGGGCCGTAAAGCAAAACGTGGTCAAGCGCGTCCCCACGAAGTTTGGCAGACGCTATACTTACCGCTAAATTATCTTTAATTTTGTCCTGCCCAACGTATCCATCCATCGACTTTGGGCGAAGCACGTTTTCTACTTCGTTTTCACTAAAATCTTGCGTGCTTGTAACTAATCTTTCTTCTTCCATAATATTTACCTAATATTTTTAAGTGCGTAAGCAATAAGGTTTTCTAGCCCTTTCACCCCTTGTTTTGCGCCTTCCGTCAAAACTTTTACACTTTCACTCTTATTAAACCCAAGGCTCATAAGTGCAATAACGGCGTCGTTATCAACTTCAACCGTTTGTTCAGCAACGGTAATTACACCGTCGCTATCAATAGCACCAATCTTTTCTCTTAATTCTAAAATTATGCGTTCTGCCGTCTTTTTACCAAGCCCCTTCACTTGAGATAAGCCCTTAATGTCGCTAGAAGCAATTTTAAAAGCCAAAGTGGTTAAATCCATATTAGACAAAATGCCTATTGCCATTTTTGGACCAACGCCCGATACCGTAATTAGATTTAAAAACATATCCTTTTCTTCTATGCTTATAAACCCGTAAAGATTTATTGCGTCTTCCCTAACGGCAAGATAGGTATAAACCCCACCTTCTCCATCAACGCTAAGTTTGTTTACGCTTGATGCAGAACAAGTTATTTCATAACCAATCCCGTTATTTTCTAAAAGCACGACACCGTCTTTTATCAATTTTACTTTTCCACTTACGTATCCTATCATATCTTTCCCTAAATCCTAAATAATGAACCCAATTTGTTCGTCTGCGCGTGGGTAAGCGCAACGGCTAATGCATCGGCTGCATCGTCAGGCCTTGGTATGCTTTTTAAGTTTAGCATAGTTTTTACCATTGCTTGAATTTGTTGTTTTTCTGCCCTTCCGTAGCCCGTAAGCGCCTGCTTTATCTGTAAAGGCGTATACTCAAAAATTTTACCACATTTTTTCGTTGCCGTTAAAAGCAACACGCCCCTTGCATGCGCAACGGCAATCCCCGTCTTTACGTTTTTTGCAAAAAACAATTCTTCTACGGCTATTTCGTCCGGCTTAAAGGTGTCTATAACTTGATTTATACCTTTTTCCAATAAAGTAAGACGAACGGCAAGGTTATCCTCTTTAGGCGTTGAAATTATGCCATAATCGAGCATTTGCACTTTACCGTTCTTTTCCTTTTGTATTACCCCGTAGCCTAGAGTTGCTAGACCAGGGTCAAACCCTAAAATAACCATATTAATATTTTACTGTACTTTTTTACTATTGTCAATTAAAAGGTTATTTTAATATTCTATTTTACTTTTAAATACTACTTTAGTATTGCGTCTATTAAAATTTCTCTATCTTTATCAGTAACTTGGCTTTTATCTAGCACTATTTTTCCGTTTGATAAAACTACAATTCTATCAGCAACCAAAAGCGCTTCTTCAACGTCATGCGTAACGAAAACCAACGTTTTATTATCCTTGCTTTGTATTTCTTTTAATCTTTTTATGATTGCATATTTATTTTTTAAGTCTAAATTTATAAAAGGCTCGTCTAAAAGCATAAGTGGTGCGTCTTTTAATATAGCACGAAGTATATTGACACGCCTACTCATACCTGCAGAAAGTTCTTTTGGGTATAACTTGTAAGCATTACCAATGCCCATTTTTTCAAGTTCTTTCGTTGCGTCTGCTTTTGGGCAAATAATCTTTAGGTTTTCTTCAACCGTAAGATTTTTTATAAGCCTATCCTTTTGAAAAACGAAAGATATTGGCGATAAATTGTCTTTAACTTCACCCTGATAATCGGTAATACCTGCCAAAATATTAAGCAAGGTGGTTTTTCCACTACCACTTTCGCCCAAAATCACTAAAATTTTGCCCTTTTCTATTTCAAGACTAAAGTTTTCAAAAACTATTTTATCGTTGTATTTTTTGTGTATATTTTCAAGCCTTATCATTGCCATTTACCCACCTTTTTAGAAAAATAAGAAAACAGCCCTTCAATTAAAAGCCCAATAATAACCGTAACAAGCACAAGCGCCATCATCGTAACCATTTGGTCGTAAACCTTAGATAGTTGTAGTAAGTTTCCGATAGAGTTTACCGTATAAGATAAAACTTCGGCTGCCACCATAAGTTTCAAATTTAACGCCAAACCTGCCCCCATCGCTAAAAGAATAGGTGGTGCAATTTGTGGAAAAACTACCTTTTTTAACGCTACTTTTTTATCAACGTTAAATACTTTTAACATTTCGAGTTGGTCCTTTTCAACCCCGTCAAGAGCATTTTTTACGTTTAGGTAAAGGGTAGGAAAAACAACTAAAAAAGTTACTATAATAGGTGCTATAAAAGAAGAAGTCCACACCAACACGATAAGCACGATGGCAATAGTCGGCAATACCCTTATGATAGATATAATAGGCGCAATATATTTAGAAAGTTTTGGCAATTTGAAAGTTAAAACTGCAAGTATTACAGCCAAAATAAACGCCACCAAAAAAGCAATGATACTGCGTAGCAACGTACCAAAAAGAGCATAGTAAAACTCACCTATCGTGAACAACCTAAAACACTCCCTAACGGTAGAAAAAAAATCTGGCATTAGGTATTGGTTGTCGACAAGTAAAGCCAACGTAACCCATAAAATCACTATACATAATATAGAGATTAATGGTGCTATTAAGTTTAATATTTTATCTTTCTTCTTCATTATCCTATGATTGAATATTCAAAACGGTTTTTTTGTAAAACTGCTTTCAAGGTTAAATCTGGCACTAGACCTTTACCTATAACGCAAATCTTTTTGCCGTCTAAGTCTTGTAGTTTAATTTCCGTATTTCCGTCTTTAACTTTTGCCATAATATAAAGGTTGCCGTGTGTTATAACGGAAGCCATTTTATATTTTGCTTTATCATTACTATACGTCTTAGACGCAGCGTTTATAGGTAAAACTATAAAGTCAGCCACACCTAAAACGTCGTTGGTGTATTTAGCAATATCGTCACTAGAAACGACGTTGTAATTAAAGGTTGCACCATTTAAAAAGTTTTCATTATCATTAATAAATTTTGCAATAGCAAGTGCAGGCGCACCGTCTGGCGCATAAAAAGTAAAGGTTTTATTCTCTATAGCCTGTCCTTCATTGCCGTTATCAATATAGAAAAAGTCGTCGCTAATAGCCTTTGCCGGCGCTGTAATTTGACTGTCGTTTACACTTATAATATCGTTAATATAATTTTTAACGTAAGTCTTACTGTCTACTGCATCTTTCCAAATAATTTTACAGTTATCAATAACGGTATTATTCATAACGAAAGGGTTTAGAGTAGAAGATGCAAAATTGGTTTTAATAGCGTTTACAGCAATTTTTGGGTTATCTAACACCCAAGAAGCGTTTTCACTAAACTTGTTTTTAACTTCTCTAACTAATTGTGGATAAGATGAAAGCACTTCTTCTTTAACCAATAAAACTGCCTGTGGATAACTTTTTGCTTGTCCGTCGTAAAGGTCTTGCAAAGATAATCTCTTCCAAGTAAAATCCTTGCCTTTAACTTTTTCTAGAGTTGTTGCAGCAGGTTCTGGCAACAATCCATATTCTAATTTATCTTCTATTAATAGTTGCATAATCGTAGGCGCGTCTTTATACGTAATACTGACTTGTTGACTTTTACAAGCAGAAAACAAACAAAGTGCTGAAAAAGATAGTGCGATTGACAAAAAGATTGATAGTAGTTTTTTCATTTTTTCTCCTTTAAAAATGCCTAGTACAAATAAAAACTCCCTGCAACTAATATGATACAGGGAGATACAAATGTTAATAAGACGCTTAAAATAAACATCTTAAAAAAATTCAGTATTCATCCCTTTGCTATTAGGCTAACCTTTTAGTTTAGGTATTTTACACTTTTATTTTAATATATACGTTAAAAGTTGTCAAGCAAAACTATTTGCCCTTTATCCTTAAATATTTTTGTCGTGTGGCTTCCCCGCCCCTAATATGCCTTTCACTTAAATTCATCTCCAAAACTTTTTTAACTTTTTTATAAAGCCGTTTATCTATATTTTTAAGTCTATCCGTAACGTCTTTATGTACGGTAGATTTTCCATAATGAAAAACGCTTGCCGTCTGCCTTACCGTTGCACCATTTTCAACAATATATCTCCCTTCCAAGATAATCCTTTCCTTTAGGTCTTGATACATACTATTTCCCCTTAATTTCCCAATAAGATAATAAATAATATGTAGAATTTTGTAAAATTATGCAAAAAAATAGAAAATTTAAGCAAAAATAAAAGAGTAGCAAAATTTTTGCTACTCTTTGCTTTTTTATAAAAATCTTTTCTTTGTAGTTTTACTTAAAATTTCCTTTCATACAAATCTTCTGCAATTTTGTAAAAAACGTTTCTTTTTTCCACAAAATTATTGTATAACGCCTGTTGCCCTTCATTTAAAGAGTCAACTAAATTCTTTTCTGCAATACACATTTGACTATGCGCAACCCTAAAATCATAGTCCAATTCACTACGTAGTTTTTCTGCTATTTTTCCTATTAACTGCCCTATTTCTTCATTAGTAATTTTCTTTTTCATTCTTCTCTCCTATGAATATTAAAAAAAAGTGCGCTACCGTAAGGCAACGCACCGAAAAACGCATTACCCACAGTTGCAACACAGTTCCATTAATAGCGTAGGAATTAAGGGCATACGTCTTTACCGATAGTATGCTACGCTATTTTTATATTAAACTGTGTTGCAATATTATTTTAGCACATATAAAAATTTTTATCAAGTAGTTTTACTTGAAGAAAAAAAAGTGCGCCAACCGAAGTCAACGCACAAAAACGCAAACCCCAGTTATTGCGAAATAAAACTTAATGAAAATGAATAAACACTTCCAACGTTGGAATTTGCAGTTTTTACAAATTAACACATTGGAAGTATAGCCAAAAAAAAGTATAATAACCCCTTGGCTTACTCATTTTATAAAAATTAAGTTTTATTTCGCAATAATAAGTATATCATAATAAAAGTTTTTTATCAAGTAGTTTTACTTAAACAAAAACCCAAGGTTTTTACCTTGGGTTAATTGTTAAATTATTATTAAAATTTTTCTACGTGTATCTTTGCATACACTTCGTCATACTTGTTTTTATAGAATAGGTTTGTGCCACTTGTAGTTACTGCAGAAGTGCCTGCGGCAACAGCCATTTTAAGTAGTTCTTTTTTATCTACACCTTTTTCTAAGCCAACACAGTATGCAGCCACCATAGAATCGCCCGCACCTACCGTAGAGTTTACTGCTACGTTTGCACTTTTACAAAAATAATTGTCAACCCCGTCGGTAAGTATAGCACCTTCAGCACCAAGCGAAATAAGTACGTTTTTAGCACCTAAATCTATGTATTTTTTAGCAGCCTTTACCATATCTTCTTTAGTTTTTACAGCCATTTCGCTAAACTCTTCAAGTTCTTTTTTATTAGGCTTTACCATATACACTTTGCCCGTGCTTAATGCACTTAAACAGTTGTCTTTTTCAGCGTCTACTATAATTTTAACGCCTTCTGGTATAACGCTTAACACTTTTTTGTAAAACTCTGGCTTAACACCCTTAGGCAAACTACCACTCATAACGGCAACCGTGCAATCTTTAGAAACTTGTAAAACTTTTTTGGTAAGTTCGTCTTGTTTTACTATATCTACTTCTTCGCCCCTGTCGTTAATTTCAGTAAGCATAGACTTGCCATCTATAATTTTGTAGTTGACACGTGCCGAACCTTCGTTATACACGAAATCGTGCGCCACGCCTTCCTTATTTAAGGTGTGCTCAAACATAGTTTTATGGTTTTCAAACATAAAACCGGTTGCAGTACACTTTCCGTTAAGCCTTGCAATACCAATGGCAACGTTTAATGCCTTACCCGAATACGTTTCCACCTTGTTATCTATTCTGTTTAACTTACCAACGTTTAAGTTATCAAGTTCAATAGTGCAGTCAATACTCGGGTTAGGACATATTGATAAAATCATTTAATAAACACCTATTACGCCTTAGCGTCCTTTATAATCTTTTCTTGTGCAGAGAAAGGCACTTCTTCGTGTCTAACGTACTCTGCTTCAAACTTGCCCCTACCTTGCGTCATACTGCGAAGTTCGGTAGCGTATTTTAACATTTCGATAAGTGGTGCTTCAGCAGAAATTACTTGAAGCCCGTCTTTAGTTTCCATACCCAAAATTCTACCACGACGCTTGTTCATATCGCCTAAAATATCGCCCGTGTAATTGTCTGGTACGATAATTTTATATGAATATACAGGTTCTAAAATAACAGGTTTTGCATTTTTGCACGCTTCTTCATAAGCAAGTTTTGCTGCAGAAACGAAAGCAACTTCCTTGCTATCTACAGGGTGATACTTACCGTCAAATAACGTACACTTTAAGTTTGTCATTGGATAGCCTGCTAAAACGCCTTTAGCAATCGCTTCTCTAAGCCCTTTTTCTACGGCAGGTATAAATTGTCTTGGAACTGCACCACCTACGATAGCGTCAACAAACTCAAACTCACCGTCGGCAGCACCCGGTTCAAACCTAATATTTACAACACCGTATTGACCAGCACCACCACTTTGTTTTTTGTGTTTGCCTTCTGCTTCGGCAACGCCCGTAATAGTTTCTTTAAATGCTACCTTTGGCATAGATAAAACTGCATCTGCACCAAATTTAGATTTTAGTTTTTTAGTTAATACGTCAAGTTGTGTTTCGCCAAGCCCACGTATAACCATTTCGCCCGTTTCTTTGTCCTTTTCAACGGTAAACGTCAAGTCTTCTTCAGAAAGCCTATTTAAGCCTTGGAAAACTTTATCTTCATCCCCATTCTTTGAAGCAGAAATTGCCATTGTAAGTACAGGCTTTGGCAATGGAATATCATAAAATTTAATTTTATAAGATTCGTCACAAAGCGTATCTCCCGTGTTTGTATCGTTAAGTTTATTTACAGCACCGATATCGCCTGCAGAAAGTTCGTCTACGGCTTCCTGCTTTTTGCCTTTCATTATATATAAAGAATTAATTCTTTCCTTTTCGCCCGTAGTTGCGTTATAAACGGTCATACCACTCTTTAATACGCCCGTAAACACCCTAATCATATTAAGTTTACCAACAAACGGGTCTGCAACAGTCTTAAATACTTGTGCAGAGAAAGGTGCGTCAACGTCGCAAGTCACCATCTTTACGTCACCATTTGCTAAAACGGTTGCTGGCACGCCCTTTCTTTCAACAGGTGAAGGCATAATTTCAACTATTTCGTTCATTAAGTTGATTACGCCCATATTGGTTAGTGCAGAACCACCCATAACAGGTATGGTGCTACCGTCAAACAAACCTACTTTTATACCAGCAATAATTTCGTCGTTGGTTAGTTCGCCTTCTGAAAAATATTTGTCTAAGAATTCTTCACTCGTTTCAGCGGCCGCTTCCGTCAAACCTTCTTTAAGAGTAGCAATTTCATCTGCCATTTCGCTTGGCATTGCAACTTCTTGTCTACCACCTGGTGAAAACTCATAAGCCTTATTAGAGATTACTGAAACGTAACCTTTCATTTTACCGTCACGTATAATTGGTGCGTGCATAGTTGCAATCTTTTTGCCATACTTTTCTCTAAACGCTTCTACCGTAGCAGAATAGTTAGCGTTTTCTTTATCAATACCATTTATAAAAATAATAAGTGGTATATGACGGCGTAAGCATAACTCAACTGCTTTTTCTGCACCAACAGATACGTCGCCAGAAGCGTCGGCAACAAGTACTGCACTACCTACTGCGCGGATTGCTTGTTCTAATTCACCTTCAAAATCATAAAAACCAGGCACGTCAATTATATTTATTTTAACGTTGTTCCAATATGTATAACCCGCAGCCAAAGAAATAGAAATTTCTCTCGCCATTTCTTGTTCATCAAAATCCATAACGGTATTCTTTTCACTTGTTTTACCAAGTCTATCAATCGTCTTACCGTTAAAAAGCATTGCTTCGGCAAGTGAAGTTTTACCTTCGCCACTATGCCCTATAATCGCAATATTCCTAATGTCTTTTGCTAAAATTTTGCCCATTATCAAATTTCCCCCTTTGATGCTAAAAAGCATCCGCCACTATTGGCCTTATTAATATTATAACTCAACAAGGCACTCTTTTCAAGGGGGTTTTTTAATTTTTTTAGAGTGTCAAAAAACTGAATTTTCCATTTTATAATTATTCATAATCATCCCCTAACCCACTAAAAATAGATTGTTCCTCCCCCGATATTCCGTGTGGTTTTGGTGGATGCTTAGGGCTTGGTTGACAGTTTGTTTCAAAACGTGGCGGACAAGCATTTTTAGTTGGGGGCGAAACTTTGGTGCTTTCTAAACAAGTTTCCCCACATTTTACGTTTACCAAAATAACGTCGCCACCAATCTTTATTATGTTGCTTTCAGGTATATAAAGTTTGTTGCAATCAAAAATACGGGTGAATATATTGCTCTTCCTACCCGGTACTATTATTCCTATAAAAATACCCTTGGGAAAAGATAAGTCTATATCTACTATTCTACCCAAACATCTGCCGTCTACTACGTTTACTACGTCTCTCTTTCTCAATTCATTAAAAGTTAAATTCATATTTATATTTTATGTTTTATAAACAATAGTTTATGCAAAAGTTAAAATATATAAAAATAAAAGTCCAAGCATTATTTAATTATAGAAAAATAAAAAATATTTTCATATTGTTGATTTTTTGGTTAAATTATAATATACTATATTTAATTGAAAATTATTATTACATTTTATTTTGTAATATAAGTGGTTAGAATTGATTTTTCTAATCTAAACAAAGGAAAGTATGAAAAAGTATAAATTATTTTGTGATTCTAATAGTGAACTATGGCACACCTACGTGCAAGACTTGGGGCTTAAAGTTATAAGGATGCCTTACGTTTTGGGTGATGATGAGTATTTTTATGATATGGGCTTAAAGCACAACTTTAAAGAGTTCTTTGATAAAATGCGTGCTGGTGCCGTTCCTAAAACTTCTGCCCTTAACGAATATGCGTATACTGAGTATTTTGAGCCTGTTTTGAAAGAAGGTTTAGATATTTACTATATTACCTTCTCTCATCAAATGAGTGGCACTTTCAACGCTATGGAAAATGCCATTAAAGAACTTAAAGAAAAATACCCAGAACGTGAAATTAGGGTAAAAGATACCAAAAGTATTTCGCTTGGATGTGGCGCAATCGTTTACTACGGTGGCTTAAAGTATAACGCCGGTGCCACTATGGATGAACTTGATGCTTTTTTTGATTCAGTTATTCCACATTTTGCTACCTACTTCGTTGTGGACGATTTAACTTATCTCTATCGTGGTGGTAGGGTTAGTGGCGTTAGTAAAGTTGTTGGCAACTTGCTTAATATTAAACCTGTTTTATATATTAACGATGAGGGTAAAATACTTAATATAGCAAAGGCTAAAGGCAGAAGAAAAGCAATGTCTATGCTTCTTGACTATATGAAAGAAAAGGCAAGCGAACTTGATAAATATAAAGTATTTATCTTGCACGCTGACTGTGAAGCAGAAGCAAATACTTTTGCAGACAACATACGTGCTACGTTTGGCAACTTAGATATCGTTGTTCAACCGGTAGGCCCTGTTATCGGCTCACATTGTGGTCCATCAACCTTAGGTTTAGTATTCCACGCTAAAGAAAGATAAAATAAAAATAATTACAATAAACATTATAAAAAAGACAGGTTAAACCTGTCTTTTTTTATAGTTCTATGGTAACTCTACCCTTACCATATAGCATTACGTAATTAAAACAACCCTTGCTACACATTACAAAACTATCGCTATTATACTTTTCATAAAGCTTTTTACCAAAATCTCTTAACTTTAGTAAAAATGCATACACGTGTTTACAGTTGCCAAAATATGGACAGTCGCAAGCAAGATAAGTTATTCTACCCTTTTTGCATCTAAAATCAAGTTCGTACCAATCGTCTCCGTTAGCACTACGGACAACAGCCTTTCCCACGCCGTCTTTTAGCCAAATATACTTAACTGCGTTGTTTTTATAAAGCACTTTGCCACGTTCTTTAACTAACTCATCTTCAAATAAATCACTTTTTTCAAGTTCGTCAAGATTAAGTTGTATATCGTTTTCGCCAATGACAATATTTTCTTCATACTTGTTTCTGGTATATATATTCATAAACTTATCTACCGTAAAGGTTGAGTCTAGTGAAACAACGTCATTTTCAATCTTAAAATACTCGCCCGATATATCAGTGTCAATAATTGACGTTATCCACTTCATTTCAAACTTCGGTTTCTTAAAAGACTTTAAAATCTTATTTACTACTGCTATTTGATTTTCTTTAGTACCTTCAACACTGACTACGTCACCAACCTTAATTTCCGGCAAATCGCTAAAATATAAAAGTGTGCATCCATCTCCAAACGTTACTTCTACCAAATTTTTAGGAACACGATTTTCCTTCCCCCTGTTTTCAAGTTTATTTAAAACTTCATCAACAATTTTTTTAATAACCATAACTATATCTCCTTTTTTATTTTACACCCACATTTTAGCCCCTAATAATGACAATATCTGTCATATTAAAAAAGAAAAAACTAAATTTTCACTTTATCGTGTTAATTTAGGTTTTAACATAATTTTTCTCTTGCGCTATTTAGTTTAGGGCTATTTCGTCAATCAAAGATAATTCTTCTTTTGTAAAAATAGTATTACCTACAGCACGGACGTTATCTAAAATTTGCTCCACCTTAGATACGCCAACTAATACGCTTGTTATATCTTTATCTTTTAAAATCCAAGCAAGCGACATTTGTGCTAACGTTTGCCCACGCTTTTTTGCGAGTTCGTTTAATTTATAAATTTTGTTGACGGTTGTGCCTAATAAAGATTCTTCTGTTAAAAATCTGCCGTCCGTTTTAATTCTGCTATCGTTTGGAATGCCTAAAAGGTATCTATCAGTAAGTAAGCCTTGTGCCAATGGACTAAAAGCAATTATGCCCTTGCCTAATTTAGCAGATTGACATTTTAACCCATTATTTTCTATCGTTCTATCTAAAATTGAATAACGATTTTGATTTATTATAAACGGCACGTGTAATTTTTCTAAAATTTCCGTTGCCATCTTTAGCGTATCCCCGTCATAGTTAGAAAGCCCAACGTATAGAGCCTTTCCACAATTAACGGCAGAAGCAAGTGCACCCATTGTTTCTTCAAGTGGCGTTTCCTTGTCCATACGGTGATGATAAAAAATATCAACATAGTCAAGCCCCAAACGTTTAAGGCTTTGGTCAAGACTTGCAAGCAGGTATTTTCTACTACCAAAATCGCCGTAAGGCCCTTCCCACATTTTATAACCCGCTTTCGTGCTTATAATAAGTTGGTCACGATAAGGTCGAAAATCTTTTTTCAAAATCTTACCAAAATTGATTTCTGCCGCGCCTGCAGGTGGGCCGTAATTATTGGCTAAATCAAAATGAGTAATCCCATTATCAAAAGCACTTTTACAAATATTACGTATATTTTCTAAATTTGCATTTTCACCAAAATTGTGCCACAACCCTAAAGAAACGGGTGGTAATTTTAACCCACTTTTCCCACACCTATTATATTCAAATAAATTATATCTGTCTTTGTTTGGAATATACATTATTCTGCACCTTCTTGTTCTTTACTTAAATATTATAACATAAGTAAAATATCTTTACAATAAGATATTAAAACATAAAAATTACCGTTAGATAAAAAGACTTTTTGTCTTTTGCTTATTTCTTTTCAAATGCCTTTACAAAAAGAGTAATAAGTTGTATAATCAAATTGAAAAACTAAAAAGACTTTTAAGGAGTTATAATATGAAGTTAATTATTAAAGACGATTATCAATCAATGAGTGATTGGGCGGCAAATCATATTGCAAATGCGATAAACAACCATAAAGAAAACCGTCCGTTTGTTTTGGGTTTACCAACCGGCTCTTCTCCACTTGGCGTTTACAAAAAACTTATTGAAATGAACAAAGCAGGCAAGGTTACATTTAAAAACGTCGTTACCTTTAATATGGATGAATACGTGGGTTTACCTAAAGACCACGACCAAAGTTATTGGTTTTTTATGCACGATAATTTCTTTAATCATATAGATATCCCTGCAGAAAACATCAACATTTTAGACGGTATGGCTAAAGATTTAGAAGCAGAATGCGCCCGTTATGAACAAAAAATTGCATCTTACGGTGGCATTGATTTATTTATGGGTGGCAGTGGTGTTGACGGTCATATTGCTTTTAACGAACCATTTACTTCTTTAACTTCAAGGACGGGTGTTCGTGCTCTTACTGAAGATACTTTAATCGTTAACTCTCGTTTCTTTGATAACGACGTAAATAAAGTTCCAAAAACTGCACTTTCAGTTGGCGTTGGTACTGTATGCGACTCTAAACAAGTAATGCTTTTAATAAGTGGCCACAACAAGGCACGTGCTCTCCGCCATTGTGTTGAAGGTGGCGTGGACCACGCTTGGACGATAAGCGCACTTCAATTACATAAGGACGGCATTATCGCTTGTGACGAAGCCGCTTGTGGCGAATTGAAAGTTGATACTTATAAGTATTTTAAGGAAATTTACAAAAACGAAATCTAATAAAAACTAAAACATAAAAATAAAAGATAGGCTAACCGCCTATCTTTTTTTATTAACCAAGCCAAGGAATTTTATCTGCAAGAACTACGCTTGCTTTTCTACCTTCAACCCAAACCCCAACGTTGCCTGCCCAAGGATAACCTTCATACCAATATTCTCTTGAATGGTACGACTCATAATGATATTTATATAACGTCTTTCCGTCCCAGCCTATTGCATCGTCAGGTATATTTTGTTGTCCTAATTCATGGTGCCAATAAACAATATTATCTCTCCAATCTTCTGTTGAGAAAGAAGATACGGTGTTTTGCACTGGATTATAATAAATTTCGTTGCAAAAACCATAAAGGGAATCACAAACAAGTTGATAGCCTATTATATTTTTTTGTTCATCTAAAACAGGGGTAAAAACTGTCAAATATACGCCTACGATACCATTATAATTTTGCTCGCAACAATCTAATGGGTCAGAAGTCGAGTAGCAAGCAATTTCATTATAGCCGTCCCAGTTTAAGTCTTGATTCTTTAGAATAAACGAAACGTCAAGATTATCAATAATATCGCCAAAAAGTTCATGAATTTGCGTTTGATAATCTTGGTCCATACTACCAACGTATGGTGGGGCATTTTCTTCCCACTCTACCTTTATGGTTTCTTCAATAAGGTATTTTCTTGCATCCTTAACGTTTTCGGTAGTATATCTTTGGTTTAAGATATCGTCCATCCTTTGCAAAAATAAAACTTCTTCGTCAGGTAAGGCAGGTGCGTAAAAAAAGTTTCCCACTTGTATTTGAACGTCTTTATCCACACCATCAGGAGATTGCGTCGCATATAGCCAAGCTGCAAAAACACCATTAGTAGAAAATATAAAAAGCAAAACGCTTAATATTATTGAAAAAATCATCGTGCTTTTTTTCATTTTCTTCTCCTTGTGGAAACTTGACTATAACCGCCCCTTTACCCACTTGCTTTTTATTTAAAAGTGTGTAAAATTAGCAATTACCTTTATAAAATATACTATACCAATTTTTATCAAAATTTTCAACCCTTTTTATATTTTTTATACAAAAAACACCCAAAAATTAACTTTTTTGCTAAGTCGCAAGCATATTATTAAGACTTTTTATTTATATCTTTTCACTAAGTTCTAAAATGGTTTCTTTTTTGGTTATAGGGTGAATAAATTGTAACTTTTTTGCTTGTAGCGTATAGGTTTCGTTTTCTACCTTTTCGCCGTATAAACTATCTGCATAAAGCGGAAAACCTATACTTGATAAATGTACTCTAATCTGGTGCGTTCTGCCCGTTATAAGTTTTACTTCTATATAGCAGTTTCCGTTTTCCAATTTTTCTATTACCAAACACTCTGATTTAGCATATTTACCGTCAGACGCACACTCTCTCTTTATACTACTTAAACTTGTCCGTCTTATTGGCTTTTCAATAACAAACCTATCTTTTTCGGGCGTGCCTTTAACTAATGCACAATACGTCTTAACTATTTTGCCTTCTTTCATTTGTTCGCCCAATAAACTTGCCGTTAAAGCGTCTTTTGCAATCAACACAATACCACTCGTGTCCTTGTCTAACCTATTTATAGCCCTAAAAACAAATGGATTTGGGAAAAAATACCCACATACTAATTGCTCTAATGCTATCGTTTGATTTCTTTTAGAAGAATGCGTAAGCATACCTTTCGGCTTGTTTACCGCTAAAAGATATTCGTCCTCGTAAACAACGTCTAAGTCGGCTTTTAAGGGTGTTATATATGGGTTAGGCACGTCTTGTGGCAAAACAATTTTAACGTCGTCGCCAAAATTAACTACGTCGTTTACGTTTTTTAAAACAGTACCGTTAACGTAAACCCCGCCAAATTTAATTTTTTTTATTATTTCATCTGAAACGCCTTGCGCTTTAAGAAAGTCAACCGTTTTTATATTATTAAATTGTTTTTTAACTAAAAATTCAAATTCCTTCATAACTTTATAAACAGTTTTTTAAATACTAATATTTTACAAAATCAATATAATCCTTTTTAAATATTTAATCAAGTATTTTTTATATATTTTCTTAGTGGTGACCCTACGGGAAGCATCTCCGCTTGCACTACGATGGCATAGCCGAACCCGATGGGTTCTGCTATGCTTTAGGATAGCCCAAACAAAAAAGAGATAGGATTTTTCCTATCTCTTTCTTGTTTGGTGACCCCTACGGGTTTCTGCCCCTTAATAAGGGGAAGGCAAACAAAGTTTGCGAGGGGTTTGCCGTCCGACGCTAGTCGATCGAACCCATATGGGTTCGGCAATTCGTGAGGATTGCAAAAAGAAAGCACCAACTTTTGTTGATGCTTTCTTTTTTGGTGACCCCTACGGGAATCGAACCCATGTTACCACCGTGAAAGG
>JAZQVG010000147.1:0-1595 GCA_045631625.1 Christensenellaceae bacterium | reverse complement strand
CCTTGCCATTTTCCGCCATAATCTTGTCTATAACTTCTGCTTCTAACCCCAAGTCTTTCAAAAATTCTCTTTTCATATCTTAACCCCTTTTATTTACGCTTTTTTCCGTGGTCGCTCCACGCAATATAAGTTGTTTGCGTTACTCTTTTACGCCTGCAACTGCAAAGAAGGCATTATGTGTAAACTTACCCGCCAAATAGCCAAATGCGGTGTTACACGCTTTTTTATTCCCTATTTTCGCTAGGGTTTTCGGTTTTGTTGTCTTGTCCGCAAACTTGACGGCTTCGCATTTCTCCGCCCAAAACTACGGCTATTTAGTCCGCCCTTGGCTTGCCAAGGATCGTCGCCCACCGCCCTACATTTCTACCAACCAACTATGCGAACGCATAGCCCTTCAATAATATAAGGCTGCTTATATAAACGCTATGACGCTTTGCAAACGGCATTTAGTCGCCACTTGCAAGTCGGCAATTTGCGGTTATACCTTAATCGTCTAATATCTCGCCTTGCTCTTTTATTTGGCTTATATACTTGTCAAACTTTTCTTTTAACTCTTTTGGTGCGTCTTCTGCAATATGCCAACCCTTTTCGTCAATCGTTACATATTTTGAATTTAGTAATTCTTCGTCAAATACTTGCATTATCTCTTAAATATCTCCCTTACCTTTTCTTCAAATAATTGTTTAACTCTTGCACTATATGGGTTTGACTTATTGATATATTCATAACTTATGGCTTCCGCTAATTCTTCCTTAAAGTCGGTTGCTGCATATTTGCCTAAATACTTAACACCTTCCCAAACTTTTTCGCCGCTTGCTGCACCAAAAACATCTGTCCTTGCTTGTTTTATAATATCTCTTGCAATACTATTTTGTAGTTTATAAAACTCTTCTCTTGTAATTAGTATTGTGTGCCTTTCAATCATTTGCTCATAAAACCCATTTTGTTTTAACACGCAACATTTATCTATGCCGTGTACTAACTCGTGTATAGCGGTTGATAATGGGTTATTACCTTCAAAAGAAAAGCCTTTATTTACCGAATACTTATAGTTTTCAATCATTTTTGCATAATCGGCGGGGCTTTTATACGCTAATTCAATACTATAAGCATATTGCCCATTGCCTACGGCTTTTGCTTTCCCAAAGTTTAAGCCCATAACATTTTTGCCGCCCGTATTAGTGTTAACCCCACTATACAACCCTTTAATTTCGGGGTAGTCGTTTACAAACTTCTCTATTCCTTCTAAATATTGATTGCCTAACTCAATGCCCATTTTACCAAAATTTGTACCGTTGCCTAAACCTAGGGTGTTAGTTATTCGGTCTTTCACTTCCTGCATTGACTTTGCGGGTGTAAATATAAATGGTTGCTTTACATTGTTTAATACGATCGTTTGCCCGTTCTCCAATGTAACCGACTTAATGCCTTGGTAGTCGTTAACTTCAACAATTTTAACCAACTCATTATTAGGCAATTTGAAGTAATCGTCTTTATTTGGCAAATCTTTTGAATTTTTATCAAATACCTTTGCATTGTTTGGCATTGCTTCTTTTTGCTTTTCTGCCTGCTGCTTTTGGTATTTGCTTTTCCAC
>JAZQVG010000146.1:0-3894 GCA_045631625.1 Christensenellaceae bacterium | reverse complement strand
CTTATGAAAATAACAAGATAGGCTACGCTATTTTATGGTTTGTTATCGGTGCGCTTGTCGTTGGTATTTTTTCAACCTTTTTTCACGAATTAGGGCATCTTGTGTTTGGCAAGAAAAATGGATTTAAGTTGATTTCTTTTTATTTTTGGTTTTTTAGGTGGAGTCTAAAGGGCGATAAATATAAGTTTAACTTTGTTTTTTTAGGTGAAGAATTTGGCGCTACTGAAATGATTTCCACAAGCACGGAAAATGTAGAAGAAAGATTTTATAAAATGACCAAAGGTGGCTTAATTTTTTCGTCTATTTTATTCATGATAGGTATTCCTTGTATTTTTCTAACTATTTTGCCTTTTGAACTATACGCTATATTAAGTATGCTTTTGCCTATCAATTCTTACATTTTTTTAGGCAACGCTTTGCCATCTTCATTAGATGGTGTTAGAAATGACGGTGGTGTATTATATGGGCTAAAGAAAAAAGACGACGTTTCAAAAAACACAGTTTCTTTACTTAAAATTCATACGGAATTGTTTTTAGGTAAGTCGCCTAAGGAAATTACAAAAGATTTTTTGTTTGACGTGCCACAACTTCCAGAAGATGATATAAACTTTTTAATGATTTTACAAGCAAGATATAATTATTATCTTGATTTAGAAGATTATGAAAAGGCTGCGGAAGTGTTGGAAAGACTTGAAAGTTTAGTTGAATATATGCCAAAAGACTTTTATTTAATATTTAAGGCTGAAAGCGTTTACGCTTATTCAACTTTTATAAAAAATTTAGATAAAGCAGATATGTGTGTTTATGAAATAGAAAAATTCTTAAACAATAATAATTCGCCACTTTCAATTAGGGCAAAATTGGCTTATATTTTAGCCACGGACGGTGTTAGTGAAAAATTCGAGGTCTTCTATAAGAAAGGGTTAAAAGAGTGTTCTAAACTTCAAATTTTAGGTTTACAAAAATTTGAAAGTAAACTTTTAGAAAAACTTAAATAAAAATTTATTAAAAAATAAAAAGCATTTCGATTGAAATGCTTTTTTTGTCTAGCCGTTAATTTCTAAACTTGAATAACAATACGGACAAATGTTTTTTGTTTTTGTTGTACACTCCTTGCAAAAAGTGGCGTTACAATTTGGGCATTTATATAAATTGCCCTGTGTTATGTTGTTGATGCAATTTTTACAAATTTCCATAAAAAATCTCCTAAAATTTAGTATGTTTTTTATTATAAAATTTATTCCAAAGTGATAAGAGTAATTTTTTTAACTTAATTTTCTCTTAAAACTATATATAGTTTTAAAATTTAAAAAAACACTTGAAAAAATTTACAAAATATGGTATAATTTAATCACTTAAAAAAATAAATTTTTTCAGGTGTAAAATGGAAGAAAAAAAGGGTAATATTTCAAACTATGGCGAAAGTCAAATTCAGGTTTTAGAGGGGTTGGACCCTGTTAGAAAAAGACCTGGTATGTACATCGGCTCAACTGATGTTAGGGGTTTGCATCACTTAGTACAAGAAATCGTTGATAACTCTATTGACGAAGCGTTAAGTGGTTATTGTGATACCATAAACGTTATTTTAAATGCAGATGGGTCTTGTACCGTGCATGATAACGGTAGGGGTATTCCAACGGCTATTCACCACACGGAAAAGGTGTCTGCAGTTCAAGTCGTTTTAACTAAACTTCACGCTGGTGGTAAGTTTGGTGGTGGTGGCTACAAAATTTCTGGTGGTCTACACGGCGTTGGTTTGTCTGTTGTTAACGCACTTTCAACTTGGCTTATAGTTGAAGTTTTTCAAGACGGCAAACATTTTAAGCAACTTTATAAACGTGGCGTTCCACAAGAACCGTTGACAGTTGTTGGCTCTGCCGACTTTACGGGTACTTGGGTTACCTTTATGCCTGACGATGAAATTTTTGAAACGGTTGATTTTAACTATGAAACAATTAAAATTAGATTGCGTGAATTGGCCTACCTCAACAAAGGCTTAAAAATTATCATTGAAGATAAGAGAGAAGGTAGAGAACACCGTGATGAATTTTGTTATGAAGGTGGTATAGCCCACTTTGTTGAAGATTTAGCGAGAAATAAAACCCCTTTATTTGAAAAACCTTTCTATTTTGACGTATTTTATGGAGATACAGAAGTAGAAGTTTCTTTACAATACACCGATACTTATAACGAAACAATTTACGCCTTTGCAAACAATATCAATACTGAAGAGGGTGGTACACACTTAGAAGGGTTTAAAAACTCTCTAACTAAAATCATTAACGAAACGGGCAAAAAACTTAACGTGTTTAAGGGTGATGAGAAAGTGTCTTCAGACGACGTTAGGGAAGGTATTTGTGCAGTCGTTTCTGTTAAACTTACCGAACCACAATTTGAAGGTCAAACGAAAACTAAGTTGGGCAACTCGGAAATGCGTAACCACGTCACTAAGGCTATGAACGAATATTTTGGTTCTTTCTTAGAAGAAAACCCTGCTTATGCAAAAGAAATTTTAATTAAGTGTTTGACGGCTCAGCGTGCAAGAGAAGCGGCAAGGCTTGCAAGAGAAAACACAAGACGTAAAGGTGCTTTAGAATCTACGACTTTACCTGGCAAACTTTCAGATTGCTCAGACAGAAACCCAAAATTCTGTGAAATCTTCTTAGTAGAAGGGGATTCTGCAGGTGGTAGTGCTAAACAAGGTAGAGACAGGCGTTTCCAAGCAATATTGCCACTTCGTGGTAAAATATTGAACGTAGAAAAGGCAAGAATAAATAGAATTTTAGAAAATGAAGAAATTAGGTCAATGATTACTGCTTTTGGTGGAGGCATTAAAGAAGATTTTGACGAAAGCAAACTTCGTTACGATAGAATTATCTGTATGACGGACGCTGACGTTGACGGTAGCCATATTAGAATATTGCTTTTAACCTTCTTCTTTAGGTTTATGAGGCCGTTGATTGAAAAAGGACACGTATATATCGCCCAACCACCACTTTATAAAGCAACAAAAAATAAGGTTGATAGATACTTCTATAACGATAAAGATTTACAAGATTATTTAGCAGAAGTTGGTAAGTGTGATATTCAACGTTATAAAGGTTTAGGTGAAATGGACCCAGAGCAACTTTGGGAAACCACTATGAACCCTGAAACAAGAACGATGCTTCGTGTGACGATGGAAGATGCAGTAGAGGCAAACGATACTTTCTCAAAACTTATGGGTGATAACCCCGAACTTCGTAGAGAATTTATTGAACAAAACGCTAAACTTGTTGAAGATTTGGATATCTAATTTAGGAGAATTAAAATGGCAAAGAAAAATTTAAGTCCAGAATTGACGGCTGAATTTAATGATATTTTAAGCAAAACCAAACTTATCAATATAGAAGTTGATAATGAAGTTAAAAAGTCTTTTATCGCTTACGCAATGGCTGTTAACGTTTCACGTGCTATTCCAGACGTAAGGGATGGGTTGAAGCCTGTTCATAGACGTATACTTTACGCTATGCACGATACGGGTTTGACGTATGATAAAGGCTATAAGAAATGTGCTAAAATCGTAGGTGAAGTTTTAGGTAAATATCATCCACACGGCGACAGTTCGGTTTACGACGCACTTGTTCGTATGGCGCAAGACTTTTCAATTAACTGTCCACTTGTTGACGGGCACGGTAACTTTGGTAGTATGGACGGTGACGGTGCCGCTGCTTATAGATATACTGAAGCAAGACTTAGTAAACTTGCAAATGAAATGCTTTTAGATATCAGTAAAGATACGGTAGATTTTTACCCTAACTTTGACGATACTGAAATGCAACCTGTTGTTTTACCTTCAAGAATACCAAATATTCTCGTTAACGGTTCTGATGGTATTGCGGTAGGTATGGCAAC
>JAZQVG010000145.1:0-10907 GCA_045631625.1 Christensenellaceae bacterium | reverse complement strand
TTCCTTAACTTGTTCAACGGTACAAGGTTTTTTGAATTCTACGTTGATAGATTCGCTATGACCGTAGTAAACAGGTACGCGTACGCAAGTAGCAGTAACTTTTAAGTCCCAATCGTTTAAGATTTTCTTAGTTTCAAAAATCATCTTATCTTCTTCTTTGGTGTAGCCGTTTTCCATAAACACGTCAATGTGAGGTAAGCAGTTGCCAAAGATAGGGTAAGGGAATTTTTGTGGTGCTTCACCACAAATGCCACCCTTTAAATCGTTAAAGCCCTTAACCCCAGCACCAGAAACGGCTTGGTAGGTAGAATAAATAATTCTCTTAATACCAAACGCTTCGTTAAGTGGTTTAAGTGCAACAACTGCTTGAATAGTAGAGCAGTTAGGGTTAGCAATAATGTTTTTATGTTTTAAGATATCTGAAGCATTACACTCAGGCACAACTAAAGGTACGTTTTCATCACGCCTCCAAGCGCTTGAGTTGTCGATAACTAATGCACCGTGTTTAGCAAAAATAGGTGCAAATTCCTTACTGGTGTCCCCACCAGCAGAGAATAAAGCGATATCAATTTTTTTATCTAAAATATTTTTTTCACAAAGTTCAATAACGGTCAATTCTTTACCCATAAATTGAACTTTACTACCAGCAGACCTAGAAGAAGCAAACAAGTAGTAGTTTTCAACAGGTAAATTTCTTTCAGATAGAACTTGAAGCATTTTTCTTCCTACCATACCGGTAGCGCCAACAACGGCTAAATTATACTTTTTCATAGCGAGTATATGTATCTCCTTAAATGTATTATAAATATATATTAACAAAATGAAATAAAAAAGTAAAGTTTTTAATAAAGTATTTTTGCTTTTTATGGCTATTTTGATTGAAAAAATATGTAAAATGGTTTAGAATGATACTAGGAAAAAATATTTTCAAATAGATATTAAACAAAAAATTATTTTTGGAGAAATAGATGGGCACAAAGAAAAGGGGTGGCCTTGTTGAAAGGCTATTGATTGGTAAAGAAAAATCGGAAGGTTTTGCAAGGGCTTCGCTACCTTCAAATAGGTGGGAACTTTTTTGGGATATTTTTAAAGGCAGGTTTGGTAAACTTGTCATTATAAACTTGCTAATAACCTTATTTCTTGTTCCACTTTACTTACTTTTCATTGCACGTGAATTGATGGTTACGGGGTTAGCAGCACAATATCCATATAACCAAGTTTTCGGCACGGGCTACCTTGCTTTAGATAGTTTGGCAGGGTATCCAGAGCAGATTAGTTATAACGCAAACTTAATTGCCTTTATGTTTTTACCAATCGCATCTGCTATCGCTTCAATAGGTATATCTGGTGGTGCGTACGTAATTAGAAATATTGTTTGGACGGAAGGGCTTTTCGTTGCAAACGATTTTTGGCAAGGCATAAAACTTAATTTTAAGAAGATATTTTTAACGTTATTTTTATACTCTGCAATGGTATATTTAGGCATTGTTGCAATATCATTTTCAGATACGATTATAGCGTCTGGCTCTTCAACTTCACACGTATGGCTTTTCTACGTTATTAAAATATTAGTCATCGTATCGCTTGTATTTTTTGCACTAATTGTTTTCCATATTATAACTATGACGGTCACCTATGAACTTACTTTTGGTCAGTTAATTAAAAATTCTTTTTATTTAACAATAGGTGCATTCCCATTAAATATCGTATTTTTGGCATTGGGTGCATTGCCGTTAGTTTTATTCTTATTTGGTCAATTTATGATGGGTATAGGCATAATAGTGATACTCCTTTTTGGTATATCATACTTTTTGTTGGTGTGGACGGATTATTGCCATTGGGTATACGACCATTATATTAACCCACAAATCAAGGGTGCAAAAACAAATAGGGGTATGTACGATAAAGTTAGCGATGATAAATCAAAGGCTATTGAGCAGTATAAAAAGCAAATGGAAGCAATTAAGACCACTTTAAATAGCCGTCCAATTAAGCCTATTACTGACGATGAAATTACTATCAAAGAATTGCCAGAAGGATTTAGTAGAAAAGATATTGAAGCGTTAAATGAAAGTAAAAAAGCAATGTATGAAGATAACGAAAGATACATTGAAGAAAATAAAAAGGACGCTAAATATACACAGTTTAATGAAAGTGAAGAAAAGAAAAACCAAGAAGAAATAGAAAGACAAAAGCGTATCGCAAAGGCTAAAAAAGAACTTGCAAAGCGTAACAAAAAGTAATAGTTTTTAGGAGAAAATTTTGGACAAACTATTTAAAACTTTAATATTCGACGGGCAACTTTCGTTGTCGGTGCTTGATACTACCGAAATGGTTAATAAGGCAATAGAACTTCATAATTTAACCCCCGTTTGTGCTGCTGCACTTGGCAGAAGTATGACGGTGGCAACTTTTATGTCGTCAGGGTTAAAAAATAAAAGCGATAAACTTTCTATTTCTATAAAAGGTGACGGACCTGCAGGCAAAATTACCGTTTGTGGTAATGGTAATTTACAAATGCGTGGTAGCATTGATAACCCTTACGTAGAATTATCGTTAAAATCTAACGGCAAACTTGACGTGGGTGGTTGCATTGGCAAAAATGGTAGAATTACGGTAATTAAAAGCATGGGTTTAAAAACCCCTTTTTCTGGTAGTAGTGAACTTGTAAACGGCGAAATTGCAGAAGATTTTACTGCATATTATACTTTTAGTGAACAGCAACCAACGGCAATGGCGTTAGGTGTAAAAATTGGCGTAGACGGTAAGTGTTTAGGCGCTGGTGGCGTTATTTTACAAGCAATGCCTTTTGCCGAAGATGAAAATTTAATTAAGGCAGAAGAAATTATCAAAGGTTTATTTAATATATCTACACTTATTGAAGAGATTGGTGCAGAAGAAGTATTAAAAAAATATTTTGACGTAAAAGATTATCAAACTTATTACCCTAAATACGAGTGTTTATGCAGTAGGGAAAGCATTGAAAAAATGCTTATTTCACTTGGTAAGGATGAACTTTACGATATCATAAAAGAACAGGGTAAAATAGAAGTTGGATGTGAATTTTGCAACACTAAATACAACTTTAATATAGAATACGTTGATAAATTATTTAACTAATGGACGAGAAAATTATAAAATTTGATAATTCAATAGAAACGTATAGAAAACTGGCTGACAAGCACCTTTTGGAAGAAGATTTCGATGGGGCTTTAGGCCTACTTTTTTCTGCATTAAAAAAAGAGCCTAAAAACTATAAAATTATAGGCGATATTGCCGACGTTTATACTGATATGGGGCTTTATGAATTGTCTAATAAATATTGGTTTTTATATTTAAATTGCTCGCCAAAAGATAAGCGTTCTATCGCTTATGAAGAACTTGCTATTAACTTTTTCTATATGGAAAATTTGTTGGTGTCAAGTTATTATTTTAACTTAAAAATAAGTGAAGACGGGTTTATTTCTCACGAAAAAATTGGGGAAGAAATGAGTGAGTTTTTCTTCAATAAAATAGATAATCGTGAGTTTTACCATATCGCTTATCCTTTTGAACAAGCAGACTATTCTTCAAGGCACAAATTGGCAAAAAAGGCACTTGCCACCACCAATTTTAAGTTGGCTAAAAAACTTTATAAAGATATACCTTCTGAGTGTAGGACGGAAGAAATAGACGGCGAATACGCTATAACTAATTTGATGCTTGAAGACATAGATGCAGTAATAGAAATTGCAAAAGATTCTTTAAGAAAAAACGGTGACAACGTTACTGCATATTGCAATTTATGTTCAGCGTATAAAGAAAAGGGTGATTTAGAAAAAAGCCAATATTACTATCATAAAGCACTTTCTTCACGAAAAAACACGCAAAACGAAGTGTACCAACTTGCCACTTGTTCTATTGATTTAGGGGACGATAAAGTTGCTAACGATTGCTTAAAAGAAGTGTTAAAAGATAGACCTAAAGATACGGTTATGCGTTTATTTTACGCTATATCTTTTATAAATTTATTAGAGTACGAAAAGGCAGAAGAGCAACTAAAGTTGATAATAAAAACTGACCCTACTGATAGCGTTAGTAAGTTTTATTTAGATAACGTTAATAAAATAATTTCAAATGGCAACGATATAGATAAATTATTGCCGTTAGAGTATAGAAAAGGTTACCCTGAAAAGATAGAGAGAAGATATAAAAGGGAAATTAAAAAACTAATAGATTCGCCAAGCGAACTTCTTGGCAAGAAAAAGGGTGTAGAAAATTTAATTGACCTATTATTTTGGGGCGTGAAATACGGTGGCGAAAAGATAGGAAAAAAATGTGTGTATTTAATTACTCTTTTTGGCTCTAACAAAGTGATGGATAGGCTTAAAGATTGTTTGCTTGACCCTGAAATTCAAAACGAAACGAAGGGTGGCTCGATATACGCGTTAATACTTAACGGGTGTAGACAAAAATTAGGGATTGTCGCAAATAATATTTATATAAACCTAAAACCAAAAAAACTTATTGCAGAAGGCAAGCAAGAAGAAGGTTTGTTTGTTCCAGCCTACGCTATGGCTGTTGCAAAAATGATTTTTTCGGGCGTTTTAGATTTTGATAAATTGGGCGATATTTCTGACCAACTTTATAGGGAAAGGTTAGATATAATTATAAAAAATGAGTTAATTATTGAAGAATTATCAGCACTAATAGTTTTATCGGCAAGGTATAAACACGTAAAAGATAATTCGGATATATTTGAAATTTACGGCATTGAAAAAGATAGGGAAAAAATAATAGAAAGTTTGATAATTGGAGATACGAATAATGAAGATAATTGACGTTGATAAACTTTTTGATAAATATATAAGCGACTACGTTTATAAAAATATAGGCAAGGTGGACGCTGAAGAAATTGAAAATAAAATTGCCAATTTATACCTTGATTTTGGAAAGGAAAGTTTAAGTGAGTTAGACGGAAAAACCCCAGAAACGTATTATCAAAGTTTTTCTACGATAGAACTTGTAGAAGGCTTAAAAAAACATATAGAGCAAGGCGTTTCCGTGCCTGATTTTTTGGTGGAAACTATTACAAATAGAAAGCAAGACGTAGACGTTTTAATTAGCGAACTTAAGGACGCTAACGATGAAGAATATAGTATGTACCTATTGAATATGCTAAAAAATATGGACGAGAAAAAGGGTGCAAAATTATATTTAGAATTTTTACTTTGCGATTATAGTGAAAGCATAAAAGAAGTTGCCACCGAATTGTTGGCAGAGAAGATGGCTTCGATAGTTAAAGAAGATATAATTTTAGAGTACGAAGGTGCAGATAAAATTACTAAAGAACGTTTTTGTGAAATTTTATCAAACGCAAGCCGTGACGATAGGATTTTCAATATTTTAATTGAAGAATTTAAGGGGAGAAAAGATAATATACCACTATTTGCAGGGTATTTAGCAAAATATGGTGATGAAAGGGCTATTGATGAACTAATTAAAGTTATTGAACAAGAAAAAATCAAATACGCTGATTTTGAAGAACTTAGATTTGCAATAGAAGCACTTGGTGGAGAATATAATAAGGAAAGAGATTTTTCACACGATAAATACTTTGAAAAAATTACGAAAGGTGAAAAAACAGACCTTTACAAGAAAGAAAATTAGAAAGTATAAATTCATATCTATTTGCCTATAATATTTTTATAAAAGGAGAATAGATATGTCCAAAAAAAAGAAACAAAAAATAAAGCATTTAACTGCCGAAGAATATGGTAAATATATAATGGCGTTAAAAGATGAAAAGCCACCTTATGCAGTAAGGGCGCTTCAAGAAAATGAGCCGTTAGATAAAGAACAATAATTTAATTAAAAAATAAAAAGTCCCTTTTTTGATAAAGGGATTTTTTTTGTAATATTATTGAAAAAATAAAAAAAGTGTGATAAAATACTTTTAGCGTTTTTATAAACGATGAAAATTTAAACGCTAATGGAGAAAGTTGATGATAGAAGTAAAAGAGATAAAAAGTAAAAAGGAACTAAAAATTTTCGCAAAATATCCGGTAGAATTATATAAAGATTGTCCATACTACGTTCCATCGCTTAGGGGTGATGAAATGGCAACCTTTAACCCAAAAAAGAACTTTAACTTAAAAGATAGTATTGCAAAGGGTTTTTTGTGCTATAAAGACGGCAAAATGGTAGGTAGAATTGCAGGCTTAATAACGGGTGCGCAAACAGGCACGAAACACGTTAGATTTTCTCGTTTTGAGTGTATAGATGATTTGGAAGTTTTTAAGGCATTACTTGGTGCTGTTGAACAGTTTGGTAAGGAAAACGGTGCAGAAGTTATACATGGGCCTTGGGGGTTTACGGACCAAGATAGAGAAGGTATGTTAACTTTTGGTTTTGATAAAAAAAGCACGTATGCTACAAACTATTCTTACCCATATTTTTATCAAAATATGGAAAAATTGGGGTTTGAAGCAGAATCTAAATGGCTTGAATTAAACTTTAATATTCCAAAAGTACCTTACGAAAGAATAGAAAGGTTTGCTGAAAAATTAAAAGGCAGACTTAAAATGACGGACGTGGCAGACACGATGAGTGTTAAGCAAATAATAAAAAAATACGGGCATAAGATTTTTGATGCCATAAATGAAGCGTACGGACATTTGGACGGATACGTGCCTGTAGAAGGTAAGGCAGTAGATACGGCTTTAAATCAATTTGGATCAATTCTTAACAAAAAATATTTAAGCATATTGGTTGATGAAAATGATGACGTTGTTGCTTTTGCAATAGTATTACCGTCAATTTGCGACGCACTTATTAAGCATAGGGGTAAATTATTTCCAACAGGCATTATTAGTTTATTAAAGTCGATTAAAAATCCAAAAGAATTAGAAATGGGCTTAATTGGCGTTAGGAAGAGGTATAAAAATTCTGGCTTAAATGCAATTATGATTTCTAAAATTGAAAAGAACGTTATTAAGGACGGTATTACTCATATTGAATCTAACCCAATGTTAGAACACAACTTTAATATCCGTCAACAATGGAAGTTTGCTGATACGGAACTTATCAAAAAACGTCAAACCTATAAAAAAGAAATCGGTTCACTTTTAGCAAAATAAATTAAAAATCAAAATTAAAAAGACGTCAAGCGCACTTGCATGACGGCTTTTACGTTAAAATATCGAAAAAAGCCTTAAAATAAGTAAATAATATTATTATATTTATTTAAAAATTCTTGAAAAAAATGCCAATGTATGTTAAAATAAATTGGTATTTAAAAAAATAAAAAGTTTGATTGTATTTTAGGTGTAATATGAAAAGAATTCAGTTAAAAGAAATATTCAAAAATTCAAGCAATTTTGGCGGAAAGACAGTAACCGTTTGTGGCTGGGCAAGAAATTTAAGAGATGGTAAAACTTTTGGTTTTATCGACTTAAACGACGGCTCTTATTTTAAAAACTGCCAAATTGTTTTCGATAGAGATAAAATAAGCAATTATGATGAAGTTGCAAAACAAAACGTAGGCGCTTGTTTTTCAGTTACGGGTAAGGTTATCTTAACCCCAGAAAATAAACAACCGTTTGAAATTAACGCTGATAGTATTGAAGTTTTAGGTATGTCTTCTCCAGACTATCCATTACAACCAAAAAGACACTCATTAGAGTTTTTAAGGACTATTGCACACTTACGTCCAAGGACAAACACTTTCAATGCAGTATTTAAGATTAGAAGTGAAGCAGCGTATGCAATTCACTCTTTCTTTAACGAACGTGGCTTTGTGTACGTTCACACCCCAATCATTACGGGTAGTGACTGTGAAGGTGCAGGTGCAATGTTCCAAGTGACCACTATGGATTTAGATAACGTGCCAATGCAAGACGGCGTTGCAGATTATAAGCAAGACTTTTTTGGCAAAAAGGCAAGTTTAACAGTTTCTGGTCAGTTGGACGTAGAAAATTTTGCAATGGCGTTTGCAAACGTTTACACCTTTGGCCCAACCTTTAGGGCAGAGCATTCTAATACGGTACGCCACGCTGCAGAATTTTGGATGATTGAACCGGAACTTGCTTTTGCAGACCTATCTGACGATATGGACTGTGCAGAAGAAATGGTTAAATATATCATTTCTTACGTAATGGAAAGTTGTGCAGAAGAAATTAAATTCTTAAACCAATTTGTAGACAACGGGTTAATTGAAAGATTAAATAACGTTAAAAACAATGAATTTAAGCGTTTAACTTATACTGAAGCAATCGAAATACTTGAAAAGGTTAAAGATAAGTTTGATGCACCTGTATATTGGGGCGTAGACTTACAAAGTGAACACGAAAAATACTTGACGGAACAAGTTTTTGGTAAACCTGTGTTCTTAACCGATTATCCAAAGGAAATCAAGGCTTTCTATATGAGATTAAACGACGATGGAAAGACTGTTGCCGCAAGCGACCTTTTAGTGCCGGGTATTGGTGAACTTATTGGCGGTAGCCAACGTGAAGAAAGGATAGAAATTTTAGAAAAGCGTATGGCAGAATGTGGGCTTAATAGTGAAGATTATAAGTCTTACCTTGACCTTAGAAGGTATGGTGGCGTAGTACACTCTGGTTTCGGCTTAGGATTTGAAAGGATGATTATGTATCTAACGGGCATTTCAAACATTAGAGACGTATTGCCTTTCCCAAGAACTGTTGGCACGCTTGAAAACTAAGAAAATGAACGTATTTGACGTAAATGGGTGTGAACAAAAAATAGGCTACGTCTTTAAAGATAAAATGCTTTTAAGACAATGCTTTACACACTCGTCGTATGCGAACGAGCATAACGAAAAAAATAATGAATTATTAGAGTTTTTTGGTGATTCCGTTATACAGTTTATCGTTACGGAGTATTTGTGTGTAAAACACAAGGCAAGCGAAGGTAAACTAACGGCAGAAAGAGCAAAAATAGTTTCAAGAACGCCGTTATTAAACAGCGTATATAAACTTGGGTTAAACGAGTTTATATTGTTAGGTAAAGGACAAGGCAAAAACTTTACAAAGGAAGAAAAACTTTTTTCAAGCGTCTATGAAGCGTTGGTGGCAGGTATTTATATAGACGGTGGTATGGCACAAGCAAAACGCTTTATTAAAAGGACGATAATTTTTGACTACGAAGCACAACTTAAAGCACAATTAAAAGCACAAACAAAAGATGCAAAAAGTAGTTTACAAGAATACGTACAAGGCAAAAGGCTTGGAAAAATAGAGTACGTTACTCTATCACAAAAAGGGCCAGACCATTGCCCAAAATTCGTTGTGGCGTTAATGCTTAACGGAAAGGAAATTTCAAGGGCAGAAGGAAAAAGTAAAAAGGTGGCAAGTTCGCTTGCAGCACAAAAATCTTTAAAGATATTAGTTGAACAGGAAGGTAGAAAAAATTGAATTTCGAAAAGGTAGAAATTTATGGTTTTAAATCGTTTGCCGACAAAGCAGAAATAAAGTTTGGCAACGGAATAACGGGTATCGTAGGTCCAAACGGTTGCGGAAAAAGTAACGTTGCGGACGCAATACGTTGGGTTTTAGGTGAGCAATCGGCTAAAAGCCTTCGTGGTTCAAGCATGTCAGACGTTATATTTAGTGGTACTCAAGACAGAAAGTCACTTTCTTATTGTGAAGTTTCGTTATTTTTTGATAACACTAATAAAATGTTTAGCCTTGATTATAATGAAGTTATAATTACTAGAAAACTTTTCCGTAGTGGTGAAAGTGAATATTACATAAACAAGCAACCTGCAAGGTTGAAAGATATCGTAGAACTTTTGCACGAGTGTGGTATTGGTAAAGAAGGTTATACCATTATCGGTCAAGGTAAGGTAGAAGAAATAGTTTCTGCAAAACCTGAAGATAGGCGTTTAATTTTTGAAGAAGCGACGGGCATTGCAAAGTTTAAGACAAAGAAAAAAGAATCTGAAAGAAGTTTAGAAAGAACGCACGAAGTTACCGTTAGGTTGACTGATATTATTACGGAAATTGAAAACCAACTTGTTCCACTTGAGAAACAAGCGGATAAGGCAAGAGAGTTTAATGAACTTTCTGAAGAGTTGAAATTCCACGAAATAAACACCTATATTGCAAAATTTGAAGGTGTTGAAACTGCAAAAGGCAAAATCTATACAAGAATTAAGGGGATAGACGAGCAGTCTGCTCTTCGTCAAAAGGAATTAAACCAAGCACAAGCAGAGTACGAGAAGATTTTTGAAGATATAAATTCGGCTGACGAAAACTTAAGAAAACTTAACGATGAACTTTTAGAAAAGCGTGTCAGTATGGAAAAATCTTCTGGCGAAAAGAGGCTTTTTGAACAAAAAATTTCTTATTTGTTAGGTCAAATTGAAAGGGCTAAAGAAGAAATTAAAAACAATCTAAGCCTTATTGAAGATTGCAATAAATCGTTAGAAAACGGCAAAAATGAATACGCTAAAACGGAAGAAGAGTTAAAATCTCTTGTTAAAAAATCGCAAGAAGTAAACGATAGACTTATAAATTTATCGCAAAAAATTTCGTTGGGCGAAGAATTAGCAAGCGAAAACCAAAGAAAGTTTATTGAATCTATTGAAAATCTATCAGACGTAAAATTAAACAAAGGTACTATGTCTGTAGAAAAACAAAACTTAGTAAATAAACTTGAAGAGTTGACGGCTAAATTAGACGCACTTTGCGTTAAAAGAGAAGGTCAGTTTAACGATAAAGAAAAATTAGATAAAAACGTTATAGACTTAGATAGAAGTATCTTTGAACTTAAAAATAAAATTACAGAACTTGAAGACGAAGTGCGTTCAGGTAATGAAAACGTAGCCACTATCGACAATAAAATATATCTATTAAATACTTCTATAACTTCGTTGGTGACAAAGGATAACTTCTTAAAAGAAT
>JAZQVG010000144.1:0-13147 GCA_045631625.1 Christensenellaceae bacterium | reverse complement strand
GTTCCATTAATTGTTTCTTTTATAATTGTTTCCGTTGCTAGATCGGTTTCTAGTCCTGATTCTGCTTTAATTATTACGCTTACGTCTTTTGCTCCATCTATTCTAGATAAAACGTCTGTCAGTTTTTTTTCTAAAGACTGAACGTATTCCTTTGCTACGTCTTTTTCAGGAGTTTCTTTCTTTGATGACGAACCAAAAATCAAGAAAAAAACGAGCAAAATTGATAAAATTGCTATAATTATCGTTGTAATTTTTTTATTTGATTTAATTTTGTGTATGATTGATAAATTACTTTTTTTTTCAGTCATAATCTATATTCCACCGTTACATCCACGTTATATTCTTTTTTTATGCCTTTAATAATTCTATCACTTATTTTTATGCGTTCTTCGTTAGAAATATTATCGCTAGTGGTTAGATATATCATAATTTTTTTAACGTTTAATACGCCTTCTTCTTCCTCGTAATCTAATATTACGTTTGCTTGATTAAAACCCTCTTCATTGCATATTATATTGCAATAATTTTTGATATATTCTATTTTTTTTGATGAATAATAATCGATAAAATTATTTTGTATTTCAACGCAATTTGCACTCTCGTTTTTTAAATTAAGATTTAGATAAAATTCATTATTAGTTAAGGGTGTAATAATTACTAAAATTACAACCAACGACATAACGAATTTAACGATATTTATACTTTCTTTTTCTGGCAAAAGCGTTATAAGTATGGATGTAATTAAGGTAGATACTGAAATTGATATAATCCAAGCAATCATAGTTTAGATAAAGGCGTTGGCCGTCAAGATTGATAGTAATATCGTTAAAAAATACATAAACCCACAAATAATAGTAGAAATGTTAAAATATGAAATACATTTTGAAACGTTTTTTAGATTAGAAGTTATATTGTTGTTTGAAACTGTGTTTATTATCGCAGTAGCAAGTTTAATCATTAATGAAAACGAAAGCATTTTAATGATAGGGCTAATAATAAAACTGGCCATTGTTATTATAGAAACTATTCCAAGCGCGTTTTTTATTAAAACGCTCCCTGCTATCATTACGTCAAAACCATCCTTTAAAAAACCACCTACTAGAGGAATTGAGTTTGAAATTGCGTATTTTGTCGCCCTTATTGATGCGCTATCAAAAGTTGATGCAGTTAGTCCTTGCGTCGTTATGAAAATTGCAAAAACAGTAAACGAAATTCCTATCAACCATTTTATTAAAGAGGTTACAAATTCTATAAATGAGCCAAGATTGTTTGTTCCGGATAGGTCTTGAGCTATGCTAATAATTGTCATAACGATAACTAATGGCAAAATAACTTTTAAGAAGATATTAGTAATAATGCTAGAAAGTAGCATAGTTTGTGGGGAATAAATGCTTGCAGATGCGTTACTGCCTATCGCAACCATTATAGTTAGTATTATGGGTGACATAATCTCATTTAATTTCGCTATATTTTCTAAAACGTTTTGAGTGTTTTTATATACGGAAATAATTTGTGAAATTAATAATAAGGTAACACCTAAATACCCAACAAAATTTACTATCTCATTTATATCATTTGCTATAAACCCACCTTTAATTTTTTGTATCAATTCACAAAAAATCACTATTGCTAATATTGATAAAAATATCGGTAAAGCGTTTTTTATCCCAGTAAAAAATATTGAAGAAAAATAATCTAAAATACTATCAAAACTAAAATCATACTTTCCTTTTAATAAACTAGTAAGTTTTTCATAAAAATCAACCTGAATTCCATTATTTTCAAAAAAATCTTTCAGTTCACTAAAATCAATATTATTTAATTGGTCTTCTATATTGTCGTTTAACGTTTTAGCGTTTGCATATTTAGGCACGCAAATTATTGATAAACATAAAAATGCCGATAAAATTAGAAATAAAACTCTTTTTTTCATTAAAATAAACTCAAAACCATATCAAAAACAGCATTTATGATAGGAATAGATAAAACAAAAATAATAAGTTTTCCTACAAAGACTAACTTGTTTGATAAACTTTTTAAACCAAACTCCTCTACCGCATCTGCACCAAATTCTATAACGTACCCAACTGCCGTAATTTTAAAAATTATATTTATTATTTGGTTATCAATCTGTGATTTTTCAATTATTTCATTTATAAACTCAAACGATGAAATTAAATAATTTAGTCCTAAAAAAATAATTATTATTCCCGACGCTAATATTACTAATGGCACTAATTCACTATTTAAATTTTTAAGGTAAATTATAATAATACCGCAAACGATAGCGATGGCTACAATTTTTAACATTAATATAGATTAAATATGTTTATAATAGTCTCAAAAAGTTCGCTAATCATATTGATAACAAATGATAGCACTATAATTAAACCAGCCAAAGATACTAACGTTGCGATATCATCTCTATCGCTTTTTTTAAGAATTTGGCATATAACTGCAATCAATATTCCTATTGCGGCAATTTTTAAAATAATTTCAATACTCATTTTATAAAACAATAATTAATAGGACTAAACCAAATAAAAAACCTAATTTAACATATAATTTTTTGTATTTTTTCTCTTCATCATGGGTCATTTGTCTTTTTTCTTTTAACAACTCATCAATGCCTTCTAAATATTTTCTTTGCGAAACACTATCGCCATTACCAATATTTGATAAATAATCATTAAAAAAATCATTTTCTTCCTTTGTGTATATATTTGAAAGTTGTGTCTTATTATTTTTTTCTAAAATAATCTTTTTAACTTGTCCAATAAAATATCCATCATCTGTTTTTTTATCTACTAAATTTACAATCGAATTTTGCGAAAAAAACACTTCGTTTACAAGTTGTTTATTAAACAAATAAAAATCATTATAAAAAACACGCCTATCGCTAAATTTTGAAGAAAATTTATAACCAAAAAAAGTAGATAAAATTAAAAAAACAATTCCTAAAACCAATCTCATTTTTTACACTTTTATTATATCTTTAACAACGCCAGGTGTTTTACCCCCATCTAAAATAACGTAGCAGTCAAAAATATTATCTATAAATTCTTTTTTGTTTTTAACACTATCAAAACCATCTGAATGTATACTAGCAATAATTTTTACACCAGAATTTTTTGCACTATCTAAATATTTCCAATCATTTTCGCCACAAATTTCGTCCGTTATTATTACGTTTGGTGACATTGAACGTAAGCCTACTAAAAAACCGTGATATTTACTTGTGTATCTTAAAATATCTATATTTTCTCCACTTACTGATGCAAATTCACCACGTTCGTCCAAAATTAGTATAGAAAACAAATTGGTCTTATCTAATTTAAGAGCAATATCTTTTAATAAAGTTGTTTTACCAAACGCAGGTGGCGATATAATAAGAGTATTTTTTATATTGTTTTTTTGAAAAATTTCACTAAAAAAACTTTCGCTACAATCCTTAATATCATGTGGAATGCGTATATTTAACGAAGAAAAATTTTTTATAGAAATTAATTTTCCGCCATCATACACACAATCACCAACAACCCCAACCCTAATGCCATCTTTAGAAATTAGAAAGCCTTGCTTTATTTTTTCATTATGAGCATAAATAGAGTGTTCTGTGAGTAGATTTACTATCTTATTAATAATATTGTCATCTACTATAATCGCACTTTTTTTAAATTCACTTACACCATTAATCGTTAAATAATATCGGTTAAAGGAATATTTGCATAAAATAGGGAAATTTCTCCTTATTCTAATTTCAGTCAACTTGTCCAAATCAACTTTATATAAAGCATTTGCAATTTCTTCCCCTAAAAAAGAAAAATCCATATATTAAAATATATACTAGGAAACAAAAAAATATTACAAAAAAAGCCTTATCAAACTGATAAGACTTTTTTATTTTAATAATTATAAATTATTTATTTAACATATCGGCAATAGAAACGCCAGCGTCACTATCTTCTTTCCATTCACGGAGTTGTGGTTCTTCCTCATCTTCTACCGTTTTTTTAGCACCTTTTTTACCCTTTGGTGCTTCTTCTTTTTCTTCTTGTGCAGGTTTTTCAGGTTCAGGAAGTAATGCTTTAATTGAAAGATTCATTCTTTCTTTATCAAGGTCAATACCTAAAATCTTAACGTCTACTTCTTGTCCAACTTGTAAAGCAGAAACAGGATTTTCAAGCCATTCATTAGAAATTTGAGATACGTGAACTAAGCCATCAATACCCTTTTCAACTTCAACAAACGCACCGAAGTCACACAATCTAACAACCTTGCCCTTAATAACGTCGCCTACGTTATATTTTTCGCTAACCTTTTCCCAAGGTTTTGGTTGTAATTGTTTATAACCAATAGAAACACGCTTATTTTCTGCATCAATTTTTAAGATAACAAATTCATAAGTCTTGCCAATTTCAAGAACTTCTGCACATTCTTTGCAACCAGTCCAAGATAAATCAGAAATATGTGCTAAGCAATCAAAACCGTTTACTGATACAAACGCACCAAAAGCAACAAATCTTACTGGTGTACCAATTACTACGTCACCTTCTTGAATGCTACTAAAGAATTCTTCTTCCTTTTTAGCCTTTGCTGCATCTCTTTCAGCCTTTTCTGCTTCTAAAATAACTTTTTGTGAACCAACGATTTGACGGCGATAACCTTTAGATTCAACCTTTTCAGCCTTTAACCTTAAAGTTTTACCAATATATTTTTCTAAATCTTTAACAAAACCTAAAGTAATATGTGAAGATGGTACAAAAACTAAATAACTACCATATTTACCAACTAAACCACCCTTGTTTGTAGCAGTAATTGTTGCTTGGAAAATTTTACCATTTTTAATTTCTTCAATTTCTGCTTCTTCCTTGAAAAGTTTTTCCATAGCCTTTTCAGAAAATCTTAATGGATTTTTGCCAACAACCATTACTTTAATATCGTCGCCGATTTTATTTTTATATTCTTCATAGTTGTAAGGATTAAGCATTTCGTCTTCAGAGAGTTCAAAATCATCCTTTTTAGCGTTTTTAATTGACAATGTAATGCCTTTTTCTTTTGCGGAAGAAATTTTAGCAGTAACAACTTGACCTATCCTAAAATCTCTGCTTGGTTTGATGCTTGCAAATGCAGCTTCCATTGAAACAACTTCTTCTTTAACTTGTTTCACTTCTTCCTTAACCTCATTGTCGACAACTTCTGTCGTGATGATTTCTTCTGTGACTTTTTCCATAATTTGGACAACCTCCTGAAACTGCTCTATAGGCGTTGAAGCCCCTAAAACAATCCCTACTTTATTAAAATTTTTTATTTTCTCAAAATCAAAATTTTGCGTATCAATTATTCTAAAAGAATTAACACAGTTTTTCTTGCAAATCTCAAATAACTTATCGGTGTTATTGCTATTAGCACCACCTAAAACTAAAACTGTATCACAACTTTTAGAAACGATTGACGCTTCCTTTTGACGTTTGGTTGTAGTATAGCAAATTGTTTTGAAAATATCAACTGTTTTGACCTTATTATCACTAAATTTTTTTATAATTTCATTAAATTTTTCTTCAGAATACGTTGTTTGTACTACAACACACAATTTTTCAGCATTTATTGCCAATAATTCTTCTTCGCTATTGACGATATGTGCCTTATTATCGCACCAACCGTTTATCCCCTTCACCTCAGGGTGATTAGCGTTTCCAATAATCACAATTTCATATCCATCTTGACAATGTTTGGAAACTATATTTTGAATATCTTTAACAAATGGGCAAGTACAATCTAAAACGTTAAATCCCATTTTTATTGCCTTATCGATATTGGCTTTAGTTTCGCCGTGAGTACGTATAAGTAAATTGGCAGGTGCATCATCAACCGTCAACTCATCAAGAGAGTTTATAGTTTTAAGCCCCGCCTCTTCTAATTGTTTACAAACTTTTTCGTTGTGTATCAATTCGCCAAGTATATAAGTTTTTGTATTTTTATAGGAAAAAGCAGTTTGTATGGCCCTTTTAACACCAAAACAAAAACCGCCGTTTCTACATCTAATTAATTGCATTTTTTATTTTTTCTTCTTTTTTGTAATTTCAATAAGTTGGTTTTGAATTTCAATCATTTTATTTCTTAAATCCACGCCGATATTATCAATTTGCTCAGGCGTAGGTTTAATGTCATAATATTCTTCTAAATAAAAGGGCTTTCCAATCAATATTTTAGTTCTTGTAAACAATTTGGCTTTTTTAACCATCGCCATAGGAACAATTGGTGCTTTACTTTTTATTGCAAAAATTGCACAACCACCTTTAAGTTGCATAGGCTCACCCTTTCCAAGCCTATTTCTTGAGCCTTCAGGAAAAATAAAAACTTTTTTATCATCTTTAAGTGCCCTAGTCACTTGAACTATCGTGCTAATACCAGGATTATCTCTATCTACAGGAATTCCACCAAACCCCTTTAAAAATTTTGAAAAAAATTTATTTTCAAAAAGTTCTTTTTTCGCAAGAACAAACGACTCTTCTTTAGTAATAACCTTAAAGAAAAGAGGGTCAACAAAACTAAAATGGTTACACACCAAAACAGCCTTGCCACTTGGTAAATTTTCTTTACCATAAATTTTACAAGGGAAAAATAAACCTGCAATTTTAATTAAAATTTTTTGAAAAAAATTCATAAATGCCCCAAAAATTATTGTTGTATGTACGATAAAATTTTATTAACAACCTGTTCAACGTTCATAAAAGAAGTATCTATCCTAATTGCGTCTTGTGCTTGAACTAGCGGTGCAAAATCACGGCTTTTATCGTTATAATCACGTTGTTCAATTTCTTGTTTTAATGCTTCATAATCAACCTTGTGGCCTTTAAGCGTCAATTCCTTAAATCTTCTATCAGCCCTTACTTCTACACTAGCCGTGATATAAAATTTATATTCAGCATTAGGCAAAACGAAAGAACCAATATCTCTCCCGTCTAATACGCAAGACATTTGTGAAGCAATTTTTCTTTGCATATCAACCATTTTAAGCCTTACGCATTTCAAACTTGAAATATTAGAAGCAGCCATTGAAACGTGTGGCTCTCTAATCTTTTCAGAAACGTCTTCCCCATCTAAGAAAGTACGTTGAGAACCATTGTCATACTTTATTTCAAGGTTTATATCGTCAATAAAGGTAGAAACGCCCTTTTCATCAAAAGTATCAATACCAAGTTTTAATGCTTTTAATGCAGTTGCCCTATACATAGCCCCCGTATCTAAATATAAAATATTTAATTTAGTCGATAATTTTTTTGCGACGGTACTTTTACCACTACCAGACGGCCCGTCAAGTGCGATTGAAAATTTATTCATTATTTATCTCCAATTTTATGAATTAGTTTTATTTTAACAGATTTTTTATAAAATTTCTATATATTTCTATATTTTTTTAAAATTATTTAATTATTAAGCGTAAATTCCCGCAGTATAACCAGTTGAAAATGCTATTTGTAAATTAAAACCACCCGTGAGTGCATCTACGTCTAAAACTTCACCAGCAAAAAACAAACCTTTTTTAAGTTTGCTTTCCATAGTCTTAGGGTTAATTTCTTTAATAGATACACCACCTGCAGTAATAATTGCTTGTTCAATTCCCAATAATGCTTCAATATCAAATTTTAAGTTTTTAAGCGTATAAACAAGTTTTACCCTTTGTTCTTTTGTAATATTAGAACATTTAACGTCACCGTTAATATTAGAACGAGTTAAAATTAAATTAATCATAGACGACGGCACAAGCAATCGTAAAACGTTAGAAATGTTGGTTAAATTGTTTGTTTTAAATTCTCTAATCAATCTATTATTTAGCGTTTCAATATCTAATGCAGGCTTCAAATCAATTAAAACTGATAAATTTTTTGTATTTTTTCTATTTATATAACTTGACATAGTTAAAACTATAGGCCCAGATATACCAAAATGCGTAAACAACATCTCGCCAAAATCTGTAAAAATCTTTTTACCATTATCAAAACAAGTTAGTTTAACGTTTTTTAATGAAAGACCCTGTAAGCAAGCAAAATCATTTCCCTTCAATAACACCGAAGATAACGCCGGTTTAGTTTCAACTATAGTATGCTTGCAATCTTTTGCAAAATTATAACCGTCGCCAGTTGAACCTGTAGCAGGATAACTTAATCCACCTGTGCAAACTATAACGCTATCATAAAGCCTTTTTTTGCCTTCAATTAATACACCCAAAACCTTTTCATCGTCAAATAAAAGCGCATCAACTTTTGTATTTAGATATATATTAACGTTTTGCCTAATTAAAATCTTCTCTAAAGTTTTAATAACGTCACTAGATTTATCACTTAATGGAAAAACTCTATTTCCCCTTTCCGTTTTTAATTTTAAGCCGTTATTTTCAAAAAAACTACAAACAAAAGAAGACGAAACGTTTTTATAACAACTAAATAAAAACTTGGGATTGCTTACCACGTTTTTAAAAAAATCTTCATCATCGCAATCGTTTGTCAAATTACAACGACCTTTTCCCGTGATATATACTTTTTTCCCAAGTTTTTCGTTCTTTTCGTATATATCAACGATACAATCTTTAGTTGAGGCAGAAATGCCAGCCATCATACCAGCCGCACCACCGCCAATTATAGCAATTTTTTTCATAAACACACCGTTATGTCACACATAAACATATAAAATTTCTCTTGTTAAATACAATATTTTCTTTTGAATAATTTTTTTGAAATATCATTACCTTTTTTATAAATAAAAATAGCCAATACTATAGTTATGACAAAAAAAACCACCCAAAGCAATATGCCCCACCAAGTATTATAAGGTATTAAATTATTATTCATTGAAAAAGTTGAAACAAATATCGAAATAAACCTTGTAATAATTATCATTATTATAAAAAACAAGGGGGAAATTGAGGCAATACCCGCAACAAAACACAAAATATCATCAGGAAAAAAAGGAAATAAAAACATAAAAGTCAAAAGTAGTTTATCCTTTCCTTTTATTGATTTTAAACTTTTATCTAAATTATCTTTGCCAATAAGCCAAGACACACCTTTATAGCCAAAAATTTTACCAAAATAAAAAGCAACAATAGAACCAAGCACTATACCAATAAAACTATAAATAGCGCACTTAAACGGCCCAAAAAGCAAAACCCCTGCACCAACAGAAACTATAGCAGGCACGGGTAAAATTACAACTTGTAAAAATTGGAAGGCAATAAAAATTACAACGGCCAAACTTCCAAACGATGAAACATATCCTCTAAATTGCTCTACAGAATTAATTTTATCTATTAAACCTGTCTTTTTTAAGAAATATAAAGTTATAATCGTAAAAAAGATAATAAATAATACAAATACAAAAAGTTTATAAATAAAGCCCAAATTCGCCCTATAAAAGCAAATAATTAAAAGAGTAATTACATTTATTAAACCAATTGAAATAGCGCTAATTATAAATGAAAATTCGTTTATAAACCCATAATTAAAGGTATCAACATACAATTTTATAAAAACTACACATAAGATACCGATTAAAGAAATAGCAGTAATGCTAAATAGATTTTTTAACTTTATATAAAATGATTTTTTAGTCATAATATAAATATATTTAAAAAATCTTAATATATTAAATGTTTAACTAATCTGCTAAATTTTTATATTGTTCAACAGCAATTTGGTCACATCTATTGTTATATTCGTTATCAGCGTGCCCTTTAACTTTAATAAATTCAATTAAATGCAAATTATTAAGTTCAACAAGTTTTTGCCACAAGTCTACGTTTTTAACTTTATTTTTACCAGACGTTTTCCAGTTGTTAGTTTGCCAATATAATAGCCAGCCTTCTGTAAAAGCGCTAACCAAATATTGAGAATCGCTATATAATTTTACCTTACACTTCTCTTTTAAGGCTTTAAGCCCTGAAATAGCGGCTAAAAGTTCCATTCTGTTGTTTGTTGTTTCCTTTTCTGCGCCACAAACTACTTTTTCTACGCCGTTATAAATTAAAATTGCACAGTAGCCACCTTTACCAGGATTACCGGTGCAAGCACCGTCCGTATAAATTATAACTTCTTTCATAAGTTTTCCAACTCTTTTGCTCTACAAATACAAGCGTTTATAGCCTTTTTAGTTATATCGCTTAAATTATTTTCATTATAAACTTTTACGGCTTCTATCGTAGTACCACCTTTACTACATACGGCGTTTATCAATTCATCGATGGTTTTTTCTTTGTTTTCATTTAGCATTTTACCGCTACCAATCATAGTGTTTACAGCCAAAGAAAATGAATCGTCATAACTAAGTCCATTTTCTACACCGGCTTCAATTATACCTTTTATAAAGAGATAAAAATACGCAGGGGCGCTTCCACTAATACCAGTAACGGCATTTATGTTTTTTTCGTCAACTAATGCTATTTTTGAAAAAGAAGCAAATAATTTTGTAATAAAGTCAACGTCTTTTTGTTCAGTAAAATCCGTTAAATCAATACCAACAGCACCACTACCTACCGAACAAGGTGTATTTGGCATACACCTAGCAACTTTAGCATTTTTCAAATATTTTTTAATTTTTTCTTTCTTAACGCCTGCCATTATAGAAATAACTTTTTGTGAGTCAACGTCTAAAATATCTACAAAAATATCTGCAAAATTTTGTGGTTTAACAGCAAAAAGCACAAAATCACTTTGAGAAAAAACTTCTTTATTAGATAAAGTAGTTTTAATACCTAATTTATTAAATTTTTCTAAAGAAGTTTCGTTAACGTCACTAACCAAAATATCTTTTGGTTTAACAACTTTGCCGTTAATAGCCCCATTTATAATAGCCGAAGACATAAAGCCCCCGCCTATTACACCTAATTTAAATTTCTTTTTCATTTTTTCACCTTTTTTGTTTGACTTTTAATACAGTTCTATATTATAATAATCTCACTTTTAGGGGAGTGGCTCAACGGTAGAGTAGCGGTCTCCAAAACCGTAGGTTGCGTGTTCGAATCGCGTCTCCCCTGCCAAAATCTCAATCACATCAGTGGTTGGGATTTTTATTTTACACAGTTAAACGCAACCTACTCCTTCGGTTGCTGGCTTCTCCGTTTCACTACGAAGGGCTTTGCCCGAAACGCGTCTCCCCTGCCAAAATCTCAATCACAACAGTGGTTGGGATTTTTATTTTGAAAACTTATTACAAATTTATTTAACGTAGTCTAAAAGTGAACTTACTTCTAAATCGCTATAATTTTTAATAAACTCTGCAAGTTCTTTTGCTATGATTTTAGCACCACCCTTGCAGTTGCTTTCAATGTTTAACGGCAACAATGGGTCATGTAGAGATAATCTTAGTAAAAGCCAACCGTTTCCGTGTTGTTCGTCAAGATTTACCCTAACACCTTCATAATTGTTAGATGCCAAACTCCAACCGTCTCTATTTTCTGCATAAGCGTTTAAATCGTCAATAACTATTTGACCATACGTCTTAAAGTCGTCAACTAAAATATTCATTCTAAATTCAACACTTTCAGCAGGTTCTTCTAACGAAGCAATTAAAGATTCTAAAGTATAACCTTCTTTATTACTATTAACAAGTTCAATTAAGATTTTAGTAATCAAATATGCACCATCGTCTAAGAAATAATTTTCTTTTAATGCGCCGTGCCCAGAAGTTTCAATAGCAAGTTGGCTATCTTGTCCAGCATTATTTAATCTAATAGATTCATTGATAACATTTTTATAGCCCCTCTTAAATCTATGATGAATACCGCCCTTTTCTTCAATAAACTTTGCTAAACCCGTTGAAGTAATAGAATCAGTTACAATAGTAGTACCTGGGTGTTCTTTTAATAAAATTGCAGATAAAAGCGCAATGATTCTATTTCTATTAAGTTCACTACCATCAGATAAAACAGCACCCGCACGGTCAACGTCAGTATCAAAAATAATACCTAAATCAGCTTTAGATTCCTTTACCATACTAGTAATACTTTCCATAGCTTCCTTATTTTCTGGATTAGGTATATGGTTTGGGAAACTTCCGTCAGGTTCTAAATATTTGCTACCGTCAATATTTGCACCCAATGGTTTTAATACTTTATCAGCAAAAAAACCACCTGCACCGTTACCAGCGTCAACTACAATTCTAAAACCACTTAACGGCTCACTTAAACCAGTTGCTTTTATAATTTTTTCTCTTAAAATTTTAGAATAGCAATCAATAAACTCATCAGCAACAAGTTCACCACCTGTTAGTCCTGTAGTTTCATCGCTACTTGCGATTGCCAATATTTCTTTAATATGTTTTGATTCTAGCCCACCGTTTTCAGTAAAAAACTTAAAACCGTTACGGTTAAACGGTAAATGGCTTGCTGTAATCATAACAGTACCGTCAAATTTATACCCTTCAGTAACGGTAGCCATAAACATAGCAGGCGTGCTTGCCATACCAAAATCTGTAACCAAAACACCTTGCTCCACCATTGCAGAACAAATATATTTAGACAAAGTTTCGCCAGACAACCTTGAATCTCTACCAACGGCGACCCTAACTTTAGATTTGCCCGTTTTTTTAACAAGCCAAACGGCAAAAGCCCTACCAATATCTCTACTTGCTTGCTCCGTCAAATTAACGTGTTGCCCTTCAACACCTTCTAACGCTACGCCACGAATATCACTACCATTTTGTAATTTACTGTAATCCATAATTTCTTCCTTTTATCTTTAATAAATTAATTTTACCACACTTATATTTATAAATCAATTTTTTAGTTGAAATTTAACGACTATTTTTGAATAGATATTTCTAAAATATCTTTAAATTTAATTTCCGTTTTAACAACTTTAATTACTTCAAGTGCTTGATCGATATTGCTTACCATCCCTGAAACTTTTAAAAATTCTTCCTTTTCAAAAAAAACAATACATACCATATCGCCCTTTTTAACTAAGTTTAATTTTTCGTTTATTTTAAAAATTTCTTCTTCATCAAGTTGTTTTTTTTCACAATCAATCTTTTGGGTAGAATAAATCATTTCATCATACCCGGTCAACGGAGAAAAAGGCATAAACTGTTTAGCCCTATCAGATATCTTCATCTTCTCCACCATTATGCCCTCCTATCAACTTGTTTCTAG
>JAZQVG010000143.1:0-4591 GCA_045631625.1 Christensenellaceae bacterium | reverse complement strand
AATTCTTGGAACGAAGGATTATTAGTTTGTTACGACACTGAAAAGGGTGTTGACTTAGACGTTGCGGTTGCAAAAGAAGATGGCGTTTATCAAGCCGAGCAACCAAAAAAACAACAAGTTCTTAAAGATATAGAATTATTGTCAAGCAAAATAGAAACTGAATTTTTAGAAAAAGAATGGTTGAATTTTTGTAAAGGAAAAGAATCCTTCTATTATCCAATGCTATATGGAAAAAATAGGGTTTATAATAAATTTAACCGACTATTAAAAAATAAATTATTCAACCTTTTTACACGAAAACACAAAAAAATGACTACAATGAATTTAATTCGTTGTGATGCACATTGTGAAGTGGTTAAAACTTTGTTAGAAAAAGATTATAAATAAACAAATACGTTTGGAGAGTAATTAGTTTATGTATGCACAACTTTATAATAAAATTATAAACGGAGAAGAAAAAATTTCACTTGTAGGACTTGGGTACGTAGGGATGCCTATCGCAGTTTCCTTTGCAAAAAAAGTAAAGGTTATTGGTTTTGACTTAAATAAGGAAAAAATAGAACTTTATAAGTCTGGAATTGACCCAACAAAAGAAGTAGGCGATGAAACAATAAAAAACAGCACGGTTGAATTTACGTCTGACGAACAAAAACTTCGTCTTGCAAAATTTCATATCGTAGCAGTTCCAACCCCTGTTTATAGCGACCATACTCCAGACCTAACGCCTGTAGAATCGGCAAGTAGAATTTTAGGTAGGAATCTTCAAAGAGGAAGTATAGTGGTTTTTGAATCTACCGTATATCCTGGTGTAACGGAAGATTTTTGTGTGCCAATTTTAGAAAAGGAATCAGGCTTGAAATGTGGGGTAGATTTTAAGGTTGGTTATTCTCCAGAAAGAATAAATCCTGGCGACAAAGTGCACCGTCTTGAAACAATTACTAAAATTGTTTCAGGTATGGATAGTGAAACGCTTGATATAGTTGCAAAAGTTTATTCAATCGTTGTTGAGGCAGGTGTACATAAAGCGTCTTGTATTAAAGTTGCAGAGGCTGCAAAAGTTATTGAAAATAGCCAACGTGATATTAATATTGCATTTATGAACGAACTATCCATTATTTTTAATAAAATGGGTATTGATACTAAAGCGGTATTAGAAGCGGCTGGTACAAAATGGAATTTCTTAAAATTCTATCCGGGGCTAGTTGGTGGACATTGTATTGGTGTTGACCCATACTATTTAACGTACAAGGCAGAACAACTTGGTTATCATAGTCAAATAATTTTGGCTGGGCGTCGTATTAACGATGATATGGGTAAATACGTTGCAGAAAATGTGATAAAGAACTTAATAAAAGCGGGAAAACCTGTAAAAAATGCAAAGGTTGCAATTTTAGGTTTTACATTTAAGGAAAACTGTCCTGATACTAGAAATACTAAGATTTTTGATATAGTAAAAGAACTTCGTGAATATAACATAGAACCTATTATAGCAGACCCAAAAGCAGATGCGGATGAAGCAAAGCGTCTATATAATATCTCACTTGTAGATATAACAGAAATTAAAGATATGGATGCTATTATTTTGGCTGTTGGGCACGAAGATTTCTCACGTTTTTCAATAGCAGATATGGACAAATTATTTGCAAAAGGCGAAAAGGTTTTATTAGATATTAAAGGCTTGTTAAATAGAGAAGAATATGAAAAAGCCGGCTATAATTATTGGAGATTATAAAATGGGATATAAACACTTAAAATTTCCTGAAAACTCTAAATTTCTTGTGACGGGCGGGGCAGGATTTATTGGTTCAAACTTGTGTGAAACAATTTTAAATATGGGTTATAAAGTGCGTTGTCTTGACGACCTTTCTACAGGTAGACAAGAAAACGTAGATATGTTTTTAGGCAATCCTAATTATGAGTTTATAAAAGGTGATATTAAAAATCTTGAGGATTGCTTAAACGCTTGTGAAGGCGTTGATTACGTCCTTAATCAAGCGGCTTGGGGAAGTGTCCCACGTTCAATTGAGATGCCGTTGTTTTACTGTAAAAACAATATAGAAGGCACGTTAAATATGCTTGAGGCATCAAGACAAAAAGGTGTTAAGAAGTTTGTATACGCTTCTTCATCTTCTGTTTATGGTGATGAACCTAATTTGCCAAAAAAAGAAGGACGTGAAGGGAACTTATTGTCACCTTACGCACTAACTAAAAGATGTGATGAAGAATGGGCAAAATTATACACAAAATTTTATGGGCTTGATACGTATGGTATGCGTTATTTTAACGTATTTGGTAGAAGACAAGACCCAAATGGTGCATACGCCGCAGTTATTCCAAAATTCATAAAGCAACTTTTGAATAATGAAAAACCAACCATTAACGGTGATGGTAAACAAAGTCGTGATTTTACTTATATAGAAAACGTTATCGAAGCCAACCTAAAGGCGTGCTTAGCGTCAAGTGATGCGGCAGGTAAAGCGTACAATATTGCTTATGGTGGTAGAGAGTATTTAATAGATATTTACTATTCCTTAACAAAAGCCTTAGGTAAAGATATCGAGCCAAATTTTGGACCTGACAGAAAGGGTGATATTAAACACTCAAACGCTGATATATCAAGGGCTAGGGAATTGCTTGGGTATGAACCGGAATACGATTTTGATAGAGGACTTAACGAAGCGATTGCTTGGTATAAAGAAAATTTATAAAAAGGTAAAAAATGAAAAAAATTAGCGTAATTATTCCTGTATATAACGTTGAGAAATATATTAAACAATGTTTAGACAGTGTAATAAACCAAACGTATAAAAATTTAGAAATTTTATTAGTTGACGACGGTTCTACAGATAATAGTGGAACTATATGTGACGAATACGCTAAAAAAGATAGTAGAATTAAGGTAATTCACAAGGAAAATGGGGGTTTATCTTCTGCAAGAAACGTTGCACTTGATATTGCTACGGGCGAATATATTGCTTTTGTTGATAGTGATGATTATATTGCATTAGATACTTTTAAAAAGTGTTTTGAGAAACTTGAAAAGACTGATGCTGACGTGTGCATGTTTTCACATTATACGACTAATGGGCAAGAACATTGTGTCCATAGTTTGCCATTAGAAAAAGAAGTTTATAATCAAGAAGAAATACAAAAGATAATTATACCTTCTTTCATAGGACAAAAGACTGCTAACGAAATTCCATTATTGGGTTTAGCATGTAGACAAGTTTTTAAGCGTGAAACTATAGGGACACTACGATTTCGTAGTGAAAGAGAATATTATGCTGAAGACGTAGTTTTTGATTTGGAATTTTATGCTAACGCTAAGAAAATGTGCATTTTAAATGAACCACTATATTATTATAGATACGTTCAAACGTCGTTAAGTAATTGCTATAGAGAAAATCTTTTTGAAAAACTAATTAAACTATTAAATTTTAAACAAGAGATTATAGATAAATATAATATTGAAGATTGTGAATTAAGATTGCTAAACAGTGCGTTTAGGGCTGCGATAGGTGGCGCTTTAAACGTCAAGAAAGCAACTACCCTTTCTAAGAAAGATAAAAGGTTAAAACTAATGCAAATAGCAAAAAATCCACTAGTAAAAAAAGCCCTTAAAACAATAAAGCAAAAAAGTGTTAAAGAAAGAGTTTTTGCTCTTTTATTAAGACTTAAGTGGATAAGCGTTCTGATGATTTGTATATAGGGGAATAAAATGAAAAAAGTTGGCACTATAACTTTTCACGCATCGCATAATTACGGCTCTGTTTTGCAGGCTTATGCACTTGCAAAAGTTATTGAAAAAGAAGGACATAACGTAAAAATTATAAATTATCGTTCAAAAGAGCAAAAGGCTTGTTATACGTTATATGTAAAATATCACGGCATAAAAGGAACTTTGCGCAATATTTATCAACGCTTAATTTCAAATAAACTTAAAAAGCGCTATAAAGGTTTTGAACATTTTATAAATAACGTTTTACCTGTAACGGAAGAAATAAATGATAAAATACAAATAAAAAAATTCGCATCGGTTTTTGACTGTTACGTTTGCGGTAGCGACCAAATTTGGAACCCTGCTTGCCAAGATTTTAGTTCTGTTTATTATCTTGATTTTGTTGACGGGAAAAAACGTATTGCTTACGCACCGTCGCTTGGAAAAGCACAGTTTGATAGCGAACATATAGATTTAATTAAAAACTTACTTAAGAACGTAGACGATATATCGGTACGTGAAAAGCAAGGAAAAGAGTTTTTAGAAAGTTTGACGGATAAAAGGGTAGAGCTTGTATGCGACCCGGTAGTGTTGCTTGGTAGAAAAAATTGGGAAGAAGTTATACCTAAAAATAATATAAAGAAACCGTACATGTTCGTTTACTTTTTAGAAAACAACCACGGGGATAGAAGTTATATTGATATGATTTCTAAAACACTTGGCTTAAAGGTTGTTATACTAAATGAAAACATAAAAGATATATTTAAAAATTATATTAAAAAATACGATGCGTTGCCGTTAGAGTTTGTTTCACTTATTAAAAACGCTAAATTCGTATACACTAACTCTTTCCACGCAACTGCTTTTTCTGCT
>JAZQVG010000142.1:0-18775 GCA_045631625.1 Christensenellaceae bacterium | reverse complement strand
TTTTATTTCCGTGACCAGATGGATAATATGTAGAAACACCTTTGAAAAAATAAAGATATGAATCAGGGTCATCAACATCGCCCAAAAGGTTCTTTTCTACCTGTCCTTTTGTAGAAGCAATTATTAAATGTTCTTGATATGGTGAAGTTATAATTTTGAAATGCATTTTGAACATTGTAGTGAATGTTTTTCCACTAAATGTTGTGCCTTCCAAAAATTCCCTAAAAGCGTCACACTGCAGATAAGCCAGTTGCTTTTTTGTGAAATTCATTCGTCTTTCTTTCCTAACATCATTTTTGCAATGTCTTGCATATTCTTTAACGCTTCAAAGTTTGCATTCATATCAATATCTGTTTTAGGTTTTTCACCAGCAGTGTCACGAATACTTTCAAACGCTTTTGTATTGCCGTTTCTTGCTTCAATCATTTGTGACAAAAGCATTTCTTGCTGTGCATTCAGGTTCTTTTTCTTTTTTAATTCATCAAAAGAATAACCAAGCATTTCATCAAGGTCTTCCATCATTTTCTTGCGTTTTTTCATATTTTCAACCTGTTTCTTTTGTCCTTTCCTACGAAGTTCTTGTTCATATTCATAACGGGCAAAATCTTCTGGTGTTTTACATTCTGCTTTTGATATGAACAAAGGATGTTTGTTGCTTTGTTTTTGTTCCATATTTCCACCTCTAATATTAGTATGATTTTTATAATTCAAAGAAAGGCGGACCGAAGCCCACCCAATACAAAGAAAGAGAAAATTTATGAAAAAGACTACCTGTCAAAAATAGTATGACAGTTTTGCATTAAAAAAGGGCTTTGCAGCCCTTTGTGTTATCTGTTATCATCATCATCTTTTATATATGCCAGATTTACTTCTTCTGGTCCTTTTTCCATATCAATTCTTGTGTGTCTATAAGGTTTTGAAATGGTTTCTTCTTCCATATAAAGTATTTCATCAGAATTAAGAACACATTCAAGAGATATTTCAGAAACAAAAGTGTCTTTTGACATATCACAAATCTTTTTATTATCAGAAATAAGTTCATCAAGTGATTTGGTTTCAGGTCTTCCAAATTTTTCATATGCTTCCTTATAGATTTGTTTCATTAATGGTTTGGAAATTCTTCCATATTTTTTCAGTAAATTTTCTTTTTTAAGTTGTAAGTATTGTTCTGCATTCATAGTTTTGTTTTCCTTTCAATTTAAATATATTTTTGTTAGTCATTTATAGTATGTTGTTTTCGTACCCCGAAAGGTAAGAAAAAAGAAAGGCTTTTCTTTGCCTTTCCTTATATAAATAATATGAATTTTGAATAATCACGATAACTTTTAATTTAAATAACTGCTGCAAACATAACCAACTAAACCGTTTACTTCAATCTTTGACCATACTTCATTTGCTTTTTCAAGCACATTGACGCTGCTTCCGTTTCTTAATTTTCCAATAATAGATTCATTTGCAGATGGTCCTTTTCTAACATTTAAATTTGAACCCCTTGTTTTAACTGTCTTTTTATCATAGTCAGTTCTTACAATTAGTGTTTGTCCTGTTCTTATTTTGTTAATATCAACAATCTTATTTATTTCTGCAATTTTTTCTATTGTTGTAGAAAACTTTTTAGCAATTATTGTTAATGTATCACCACGTTGAACAATGTATTTAATACCTGTTTTTTCTGGAATTTTTACAGAAATTTCTGGTGTTTTTTCTTCTTTATTTTCTTTTATGATAACTTGACCCTGTCCAAGTTTTTGATTAACCTTTTCAGCAATTTCTCCGTGCAAATTGTAAAGGTAATCACCAGGGCAAGCCTTTGCGGCGAACCATCTATGAACGGTCATATTTTGCTTATCAACTTGACCGATTAAAGATTTATCACCTTTCCAAAGTAGTTTCTTTATTCCATTTCTTTTACAAATATCTGCACAAAGATTTATTAAAGCGTTAAGTGCTTCATTTGTTACTTTGTAAGGCGTGACAGAATCAGAAGCAACTTCAATTGTTATAGCCCTGTTATCGTTTGCGGCATTTGAACTGCACCAACTACGATCCTTTTCATCTACACACAATCCTATTGAACCGTCTTTCCCTACTACATAATTGCAAGAAGCACTGCGGGAAGTTTTTGCGAACATATCGCAGCCCTGTTTTGCTGTAACCTGCCCAACATAACAGTGAATTGTTATTGTATCAATTTTGTGATTTCTTGGACTTGTTTTGTGTGGTGCTATGTTTTTATATGTTACAAGAGAACTATTAGAAAATTCCCCAGAAATTTGTGAAGAAATTTCATTTGTTTTTGATGTTGTGGAAGTTACTACGGAAGATACTGCTGAAACTTTGTCATATTTATCAAATCCGTATTCATAATATTTTTCAAGTGCTGTTTTAACATAAGAAAGACTTGTAAAATATTTAACTTTTTCCAAAACTTTCAGATATTTTTCTGGATTAGTTTCTTTTTTAAGTTCTGCATAACTTTTTATATTAGTAAAATCAAAATAACCTTTTACACCTGATTCCATATCTGGAAAGGTGAACCATCTATCTTTTATTTCCCTATAACTTCCGTCTGGATTTTGTTCTTTTGAACCATCAGTAAAAGTTCCATTAGATGACGGACAACGATTAGGACGATATTTTAAACCGAAATAATTGTGTCTTTTTGCTTTTTCGCTGGTTCCGAAGTTAGATTCTTTAACCGCCTGCATTAAAACGACACCAGGAAGAAGAATGTCGTATTTTGGTGCATATTTTTGAATTAATGGAAGAATATCATTAATAAATTTAGTTTGTTGTGCTGTTAATGCCATTTTTATCACCTTCTATTTCTTTTTCTGTTTCTTCTATAATTTTTTCTTCTAATGTTTTCGCTGGTTGTCTTAGTTCTTCACGAACTGTTTTAAGTGCGTCATTTATTAAAGAATCAATGTAAGAAAGTAATTCTTTTTTGTCTGCTACTTGTTCTAAAACTGGATATTTTTCATAGATTTGTTCAATAACTTGTGCACGTTTGGTTTTGCCAAGTTTGCCGTCTTCTGATTGCCAGTCAATTTCTGCTTTTGACACAAGAATTAAAATGTAATCAGCAAGGGCTTTTTTAGCAGTTTCAACTGCTTTTTTAAATGCTTCTTCTTCTGCCTGTTTCTTTTCTTCTTCTGTTTTATTTTTCCAATCAACAATGAACTTTTTAAGTTTTGTATAGATTGTTAAAATAAGGGTCAAAATAATAACTATTTGTGACCAGTTTTCAATGATAAGTTCTAATAATTTCTGTAAAGATTTCATAATTTTTTCCTTTCTCGTTTTGTTTGATAATTAACCTACTGAATTGTCTTCATCTGAAAAATCTTCGTAATTTTCTGGATTATTTTCGTTTAAATCTTGATTTGTGATAGAAAGACCAAGGAACTTTTTAAGTTTTATTAAATTTAGTGTTTTTGTTTTCCATTGATAGAAGCCAACAGTTGCAGAAACTACTATTGTAATGACTGAAAACGTTCCTATAATCATTTCTGATAGCGGTGTTAAATCACCAAAAGTAAACATTAAAACAAATGATGTAATAACAATTGCTTCAAAATTTATTAGAAAAAATCCGACGATTAACGCAGTCAAAAGTTTTCCAAATTCAAATGGTTGTTTATTAGTTTTCTTGTTGTTTTTTCTGGAAATTTTCCCAGTTTTTTTCGTGTTTTTTGTTGCCATTTTATTCCTCCTTATATTTAAAGTATGACAGTTGAAAAATTTAAAACTGGTACGAGCCAAGGCATAAAAAAAAGAAGGCGTTTGCCTTCTTAAACTTCTATTATTTTTCAATTAAACTATCTAAACCAGTAGGAATGTCCATCAGTCCGTCAGTTCTTTCGCCGAACCATTTATTGTTAAATTCAACAACTTTGCCGTTTCTTTTATCTATTTCTGAAAGTGTTCTTTCTGCAAATTCTTCAAGGTCTTCTGCGTTTTCAATTGCGTCAAGATTTTGAAGAACTAACCAGTAACATCTTTCTTTTGTGCGTTTCATATCGTTAGACTTGTCGTATTCACGTGTGATGTTTGTGCCGTCGTGGTCACTTCTGCCGCGTGAATCTGGAAGAAGCCAGCCGTTTTCAACCCAGTTTTTAGGATTTACACGCATTGTTTGAAGACTGTGTTTCTTGATAAGGTCAGCAACGTTAGCATTAAAGATGTCTTTTGGAATAATAGCAAATTTGTAATTAACGCCATCAACTTCATCTATTTTAATTCTTCCACGTACTGCCTTGTTTTCTTCTTCACGTTCTTGATATTGTCCTTGTGTTAATTTAATACCAGCGTCAATATAAGAACTTGTTTGTGTAAGAACCCTGTCACGAATAAGATTATAAACTTCTTCATCTGATGAAATTGCTTCTGCTTTTTCATAGTTTGAAAGGTTATCTTTTACAGTCATTTTTCCCCATCTTTCAGGAAGAAGACCAAAACCATAAGCAAGGTTATATGTATATTGAACAAGTGCATATAATGCCGCATTTTTTGAAGTAGTTTTAAGTGCTTTTTCATAATCTTTAACTACTTCGCTAAATTCTGAACGAATTGAATGACCTTTGTAGTATTCACGTATTTTTGTTACAAACATAGGACCGATTAAACCGTAATTTTCGTGTTGTTTTTTGTCTATTTCTACAAAATCACGTTCTGAAACTTTTTCGCCCTGTGTTGTTGTAGTTCCACGCTTTAAATTAACTTTAAAGTGAAGAATACGGGAAGATACACCGTCTTTTTCTTGCATTAAATCTTCTTTTTCTGCCATCATTATAAGAACATTTTTCCAAGAATAGTTAAATTGTGAAATCTGTCTGTCTGCTTGTGCTTTGATAGTGTTGCAAGCGTTTGTATGTTCATAGCACCAGTTACCAACTGAATCAACGCCGTCACGTTTAATTTTATCTTGAATGTCTGCAACAACAAGTGGAAGAATATAAAGTCTGTCGTTAAGTGGTGCAAGTCCAGCAGTTGAAGATAAAGAAGAAATACTTATTCCTTTATCATCTGAAATTCTGCCCCAGCATTTTTGAATTAAGTGGTCAAAAAAGCCTTTACCACAGGAAGAAGGTCCGATGAATTCAACAACAGGATTATCAACAATCTTGCCTAAATAAATTTTTGTAATTCCCATAAGTGCACAAGCAAGAACTTGCTTATAAACTATTTCACATTTACTGTCTTTGGACATCCAATCAAGAAACGCTTTTTCTTTATCAATTGTTCCTTTTGGTTCACAAAATAATATTTTGTCAAGGTCAGCAAATGAATTATCTGGAATAATAGGTGAATCAATACCGATAAAGTTATCAAAATTATATTCACCGTCTATAAGTTCAAAGCCGTAATGTCTGGAACCGTAATAACGTTTTGTGTTATTGTTTGTAATTCCTTTTCTGATAAGACTATTTAAAGACATTTTCAAAAGCATAAGAAACTTTTTATATCCAGGCACGTTGCTGATATTAAAGCCCTGTTTAGTTAATGATTTGACACCTTCATTTTCTGCAAGAAGTCTTGTAGGAATTTGCTGATATTTTAAAACTGCTTTACCAGTTGCATAACTTACAAATTGTATTTCAGTAACTTCTTCATCATTATTTCTGTCAGTGTTTATCATTGAAATAGAAAAGGCTTCACAGATAGGTGTAAGTTCTTTTACAATGTCGTCACCTTTCTTTTTATATTCAACATAAAAAACGCCGTCATCATTTGCTTCATATTCTTTTGTTACAGGTATTTGATTAAGTAAAGTGTAGTTTGACCATCTAAGTCCATCAGGTAGTTTATTTTCCATTTTCATAGTTAATAGTATCCTTTCTTTATATATTTATTAGTTAGTATGTTTTTTAAATTTCGTTTAAGTTAGAAAATTATTCAACTGGCGTTATTACTATACGTTTTGCATATTCGTCATATTCAATGTTGATAAATGGATTTTCTTCATCAATGCCGATTTTTGCAAGTTCGGTAGTCATCAGGGAAGTCTTTGCTCCCCTGTAAATAACACCGTTGATTTCTTTTGATACTGGAAATTGAATCTTAATCTTTTTCTTCATAATTCATAGCCCCTTTCTTAAAATGTTGCTGGTGCCTTGTGACTGGCTTCCATATCTTCAAATTTCTTTGTTATTAATTCATTTATAACGATTGTTTTAAATTTTGCTGTGATTCTTACAATGCCAGAAGCCTTTTTGAAAATGTTCTGTTCTTTGTCAAGCATTTCAAACAATTCGTCAAGTGTGTAATCTTTGCTTTCAAGGTCTTCACGAATTTCTTCGTTTAAAGGTTTTCTTTCTGGTGTTACATCTTTACCGTCAATGATGATTCTGAATCTGTCATATCTGTGTTTGAAAGCCCTTCTTACTATTTCAATATCTGTTGCAAGGTCTGTTTCACCTTTAACTTTTGCGTTAACTTCATCAAAATATTCAAATGGACAAGTGAAGTATCCGCAATCTTTTAATTTGTCATCTTCAGTAACTGCGTAGTAGTAACTGAATTCGCCTTTCATCATACTTGTAAGAATTTGTGTAATTTCTACCTTAATCATATTTTTGTACCTTCCTTTTTTTTATATATTTGTTAGTTAGTTGATTTATTTTGTAGGGTCTTCAACCCTTACAATATAAATATGCTTTTTCGTACCCCGAAAGGTAGGAAAAAAAATAGAAGACAATTTTTTATTTTTTATCTTCTACTTTTAGTATTACTTTTACGCTTTTGGGATAACTTTTATTTTTTAGACATCAATAATATGACAGATAGAAATTAAATTGATTTTTTCCATACAGCTAAATTTTTGATTTTTGACGCTGTTTTTTCTATACAGCTTTTTTGACTTGGTGAATCAAAACTTTTTCTTCAACCTTTTTAAGATATTTACAAATAATTGCACTAATAAAATTTGTGACACCTAAAAAGACCAAAAAGCAAAGTTCCGCAAAAACCAAATCTGGATATTTTAAAACTTGCGGAAAACTTCAAAACCACTTAAAGCCAGTAACTGCCTGACTTTTCACCATTTTAAAGGTAAAACTTAGCCCTAAAAAGTTCCGCAGTTCCGCAAGTCAAAAATCATTTTGCGGAACTTTTGCGGAACTCGCAAACCCGCACCAGTACTGTATTTGATAATAAAAAAATAATAAAAAATATATATTTCCGCATTTCCGCATATATATATATATATACATATATACTTGTCCATTTTTTTAATTAGTACAAAAATATAAAAAATATAATTATATATATCTATACCCCTTGCGGAACTGCGGAACTGCGGAAAAAAATCACAAACCCGCATAAATACTGGATTTCTTTAAAAAAATTTTCCGCAAACGCCTAAAATTTTTGCGGAACTTTTCCGCAAATTTGCGGAACGCTTTCAAAATCATAGTGAAAATGCACAAAAAAATAACACCTTATTTGGTGTTATTACACAAAGTCATCAAATATGTATTTGTAATATTTTCATCAGGAACATCAATCCCGTTACAAAAATCATATATCCAACGAAACTAATTAAAAGTGTATTTGAAGCAGTCACTTCTGTTTTATCAAGTCGTTTCATAATCAATACTTCAACAAATTGACTAAAAACTTCCCAAAAATATCCAAAAATTACAAACAAAATAAAATTCATAGTTAAATCCTACCTTTCTTAATAATCTTTCTTTAATTCTTCTAAAATTTCTTCAATTTTTTCCTTAGTATTTCTCGCAAGAACTTTATTCACTTTCATTTCTTGAATGTTTCCTTTTTCTTTCGCATTTAGATAACGATTCTTATATTTAACTGCGTCTTGATATAATGAAACTAATATTTTAAGTTTTGCTGCAAGTTCTTCCATAGTCCAAGCGTAATAAACTTCACCTTTTTCATTTTTAACTGAATACATCTTTCTTTTCATCTGTCTTTCCAGTCCTTTCTTAACTTTTTCTTATATAAATAGTATGCATTACAAGTGTGATAATCATCGGAAAATAATAAAGAAAAAAGACGTGCAGGATATACCAAACACGCCTCTTTTCAACTAACATAATATATAAAAATAAAGGAAGGATATGAAAAAGAAAAATAGGTAAAATTTTTCTTACACTAACAATATGATTGTTTTGGACGAAAAATAAAAAATCTTTTCGGGGTACGAAAGAACAAAAAGAAAAGAAGTCTTTTCAGACTTCCTTCCATTCGTATTCCCTTGTTAAATCAATTTCAGCGTTTTCTATTTCTTCAAGTTCATATTCGCCAAAATAATTAATATCTTTTTCTATTGTCATAATAGCCACCCCTTTCTTTATCTTGGGTCATCATCTTTTTTAATTAATGAATCGTGAACAACTTCTTTTGTTTTCTTGCTTGCTTTTGCTTTTATCTTTTCAGCGTCTTCATCTTTTTCAACATCGCTTTCAAGAACGTTGTTAATATAGTCCTTTGCTTTCTTTGTATTGTCGTAAGCAAAATTAAAAATAAGTTCGTCAAGTTTTAAATTGTGTGTAGGTAATTTCATTGTTTGTCCTGTGTACATAGTTTATTCTCCTTCGTAAATTTGTAGTGTTCCATCTGTATTATAAAGCGGTGTCATACCACCGCTGTAAGAACCGTTGAAAATTAAATAGATAACTTTTGTTTCTTTATCATATACTTTGTAAGTATGATAAGTATCACCAGTTCTTTTTTCTATTATTATAAAATCATCATTTAAATATTCGTCGCCTTCTTTAACACAACCAGTAAGTAAAAATACTGACAGTAATCCAACTATTAAAAATTTCTTCATAGTTTATTCTCCTTTTATAATTTGATATTCTATTTTTTCAGAAACTTCTGGAAAAATTTCAACGTATTCAGTGCCCTGCACTTTTTCTATTGTGTAATAACTTCTTTCAAAAGTTGCATATTCGCTAATATATGCTACTACGGTACAGCTGGCGGTTAACATTAAAAATGCAGTTAGTATTGTTTTCATATAATCTCCCAATTAAGTTCAATATCTTTATAATCTTTTTTGTTTCTTATTTCTTCGGTAATTTTTGCACGAAATTTGTGACCATCACGTTCACGTTTAACAATATAATCGCCCTGTCTTTCATAGCCCATTTCGTCAGCGTATTCGTCCCAAAGTGTTTCAAGTTTTTCATCAAGTGTCATAGGCTTGATATAATTCTTTTCTACTGGTATATTATGAAATTTATGTTCCATTTTTATTCCCCTTTCTGTTTGAAAATATTTTTAATCTTGTCAATAATAAAACCAAACTTTTCTACTATTTTTCTGTATTTTTTCGTTCTTTCTTTTCCAAGGTCAAACTCCAAGGCGTCAAATAGTTCAGTAAGCATTTGATTAACTTCTGCTTTTGGAATAAAGTCTTGTTTTTGTTTAATAATTTCATCAATGTTATTTTGTTTTTTGTAGTCGTCAGCAACTTGTTTATATTCACGAATTCTTTCTTCTGATTCAGCCCTTGCAAGTTCAATTGCTTTTTGCTGATTAGCGTAGTCCTGCATTATTTTTAACTGCGTTCTTTTCTTTAATTCACGCATTGGCAAATATTGCGGCTTTTCGTCATAATCAAAAAGGCTTTTATCATTTCCAAGTTCTTTAAGCATTTCGTATCTTTGACGTGTTTCAGGTTTTACCAAATCAATATGATATCCAAATTCTTTTTCAAGTTCTTTTTCAAACCAGATGTGCATTTCGCTAAGTTCTTCACCATCAACAAGTTTTTTACAATTAAATTTTCCGTCAAGTATTGGACAAAAGGTAAAATGCATATGGTCTGTAGTTTCATCGAGGTGGACAAATCCTTCTAAATCGTAAGGATATTTGCTTTTAAAAATCTTGTAACATTTTTCAAAGAATTCTTTTGTGTCGCCGTCATAGAAGTCTGGCTTTTGAATTACCCAAGAACCAACAATAACTGTTGTCTTATTTCTGACTTTGTAAGTCTTCTTATAATTTTCCAGTTTCTCTTCAAATTGTTCCATCGTTAAACCGTTGATAGTATAATTTAAAGGTGTTTTTGAAAAATCAATGTCTTTATTAGTTCTTTCGTTGTATTCGCCTTTTTTATTCTTCGTGCGGTAACAGTGACGAACGATTCTATAAGTTGCGTCTTTGTTAAATTTTCTGAAGTTCATACATTTTCTCCTTCCTTTAATCTTTGTTTCTATAATTAGTATGACTTTCAGCAAATATCAATAACACGAAAAAAAAGACGCCTTTTAGCGTCTTAATATTTTGCAAATAGATAAGATTTAAACGAATCAAAACTGTCAAAAATTTTAACTGAATCTTTTTCTGTTATTCTTATTTTCTTCCCATTACTTTCAATTTTGATAGGTTCAATATCAATTAGAACTTCATATTTATTTGACCCGTTTTCTTCAAATTTTTCCAGAAAATTGTGGACATTTTTAGCAAATAACCATTTACACACCTTAGTCATCGTTTAGTCCTAACCTCTTAACTGCTTCGTCAAAATTCTGGCGTTTTTTCTGATATCTTTTCTTTTTATTATTTACATAGATTTGTTTGCCTGTAACTTCATTTGTAAAAATAAAATCATCAGAAATTTCTGGAAAAAGTTCCTTTAAAAGTTCTTCATCAATATCATTTACATTTATAGTCATATCTTTAAACTCCTTTCAAATTTTTCTTATAATATAAGTATGATTTTTATAGAATTGCTTCAATAAAAAAAAACACCCTTTCAGGTGTTTTCTTCGTATTGCTTTCGCATAATTTCGTGCATAATTTTCTGTATTTTTTCCATCGTTTTTAAATCGTAGTCAATCCATCTGTTTTTGAACATTGCGGAATAATTTCCAAGAAGTGTGTGTAATCTTAAAAGCGAAAGATTGAAAGCGGGTCTATCTTCTTCTTTAATATCACCAAGTTTTGCAATCTGCAGAAGTTCTTCATAATCTTCTGAAAAAGGTTCTTCTTTAAGTAAGTATTCATTTCTATAACGCTTCTGGTAAGTTTCCCCGATAATTTCTGAATAAATTTCGTTATAAATGCGGTGCAGTGTATTAATTGCTTGTCTTGTTGTTATCATTTCTATTGTCCTTTCTAAAAATATCATCTTAGGTGATATAATAAAAAATTTAACTGTACCAGCGTAGGTGATATAAAAATTTTGCTGTATATAAATATTGTATCATAGTAGGTGATATAAAAGTAGTATTGAAAAAGTAAGTGAAAGCTTTACTTCGTGGGATGCACGTTATACCGAGTAAACTCGGAACGTGCCCTGTCTGGGGACGCTTGCCAGCGGGGCAAAAATAGGCAGATAAACCTGCTCTATTTTATCATTTTCTAATACTTGCATAAAATTTTTTACATTTTTCCTAAATCATTCATATTATAACCAAAGAAAGCAAAAAAGGAAGGTTATAATTATGAATTTGAAAAAGGTAATATTTTATGCAATGTGCAGTGTACTGTTTTATTTTTTACTTACGTTCAAAATTGTCACAGTGTGCGGTCATTCAATGGAACCTGCACTTTCTGACGGCGAAGTTTGTATTATTCAAACTTTCTGCACATTAGAAGACGGCGATATTGTTGTAATAGACACAACAGATGAACCTAATATCCCCGTTTCCAGTATTATAAAACGATATGTAGCAAATCAAAGTAGCAGTGATGAAATATATGTCTTGGGCGATAATTCCGAAAGATCTTATGATAGTAGAAAATTTGGAAAGTTAAAAAGAAAGAACGTTATAGGTAAAGTTATTTTAACATTCTAAAAGTACTCCTACTGTACTCCTGCGATACTCCTAATATTTTTAAAATACGCCTAAATTTCAAAAACGCCAAAAACAAAAGCCCGCATAAAAAGCGGGCTTTCATAAAAATCAATTTTCTTTTTATTATCTCTTTGATAACTGTGAATTATAGTAATTGTCTGACATTTCGTAAATAATACTCCTATTATACTCCTACAATTTTTCTGGTGCTGGAATCAAATTAATAGTTTCAATTAATTTTTCTTTATCTACTTTTGTATAAACCCTTTCTGTCAAATTCAAAGCCCCTGAATGTCCTAAAATAAGTTTGTGATACATTGAATCAGCCCCGTAATCTTTAAGAAGCGTGGAACAAGTTTTTCGTGTTGCGTGTGGTGTTAAATCTTCTGACCAATTTTTTAAACTAACAAGTTGGTCCCAATAACTATCCCTAAAATTTGCATAAGAATATTTTGTTTGTGTCCTTTCACAAGTTAATAGGTAAGTATTATTTTCGTTAAAAAAATCCTGATAAATTTCCACAAAATTTTCGTGAATTGGTACTGTCCTGATACCATTCTCGGTTTTAGAATCAATAATATTAAAATAGCGGTCACTTATAAAAACATTTTCATTTTTCAAACTTAAAAATTCTTCTATTCTGCAACCGTTATAAATAAGCATTAACATAATCTTAATTGCTATTTGTGCTTCTTTATTTCCATTGTTTGTCTTGTAATCTTTCCAAAGTGTTTTTATCTGGTCTTTTGTAAATGTAACCAGTTCTTTCTTCTTCCTTGAACTTCCGATATCAATATTTGGAATAAAATTAGCAGCAACAATTTTGTTGTTTATTGCGTAGTCATACAACTGACTTATATCACCCCTTACTTTCCTTAAACTATCATAGCCAACTTCTGTTCTTAATTTGTTAAACATATCCTGAAAGTCTTTAAAAAGTAAATCTACAAAAATACTGTTTTTAATTCTGTCAGAAATTTTGGTGTAAGAATATCTGTAACCCTTCTTTGTTGATTCTGAAAGTGATTCATCGCCCAGTTTAGTTTCAACCCATTCGTTCCAAAGGTCACAAAACTTAACATTTAAATAATTAACATCATAATGATTTTCGTGATACTTGTTCAAGGCGTTTAATGCTTCTATTTTTGTTGCAAAATATCCCAAACTTTTCCTGTGTTGTTTTCCATCACTGTCAATTGTGCTAATACGAACGTGATAAGGTTTCCGCAAATTTTTGCGTTTTAATTTGACAATAGAACCGTAACCATTAGGATTCTTCATATTGTTACCTCCTAACGCAATTTTACCTCAAAAAAATGCATAAAAAAAGAAGGCTTTTGCCTTCTTAAATCTTATCATTTAACTTTTCTGCAAGTTCTTTGAAATAATCTTCCATATCTTTCTGACATTTATCAACCATTTCTTCGTTATAGTCTTCCATAATCTTCTTTTCTAAACGTTCAACCCAGATATTTCTTGCATTTTTAACTTTTTCATAAACTTCCTTTTTGCCGTTTACTTCATAAAGTAAGTCTATTATTTCAGTACATTCATCAATTTTACTAACTAATTGTTTTAAACTAACATCGTTCATATTTAATTACCTTCCTTATCTACATAAATTATTGTGTTACTTGTAAGTTCGTTGTTTGTTGTTCGCATAAAGTAATTTCTACACGCTTTGTCACTATGTAAGAACTGCCTTATTGCTTCAATTTTGTCTTTTGGAAGTACTCCTTGAACAGTTACTTTGTATTTGTCTTGCCAGTCTTCAATTACGAAATCAATTCTGACTTCATCAAGGAAATCTTCTACACGTTTTAAATTTTTGTCTTCTATCATAATTTTGCCCCCTTTATTTAATTAATTTGCTAATATCAAAAACAACTTCGTCAATCCATCTTTTCCAGTGTCTTTTTTGAACTTCGTGTCCTGGATTTCCGTATTTAATTGCATTTGCTAAAATGAATAATAAAATAACTAAACCAACAACAGTCATCATAATAAGTTCCTCCCTTTGTAATAAACTTCTATATTATTTTCTTTGCATAAATCTGCATAAAACTTTTTGAAATCATCAAGAAAAGCATTTATACATAATGTTTCAAATCCCTTATCTACACTTAATTCATCAAATTCACTGATGTCATAAGATAAAAAATAAGGTTCGTCATCAATCCAGAAACCTAACTGGACTCTTTTCCCGCTTTCACTGCGGTAAATATTGCTTCTAAGTTCTGTTTTTGTAATCATCTTTTTCATATCGTTTTACCTTCCTTTGTTAGTAATTTTGTTATCTAAAAATAATATGAATGTTCTGACCCCGAAAGATAAGAAAATTTTAAAACACTATTTTTAAACTTCTTATCAATAGTATGCAGAACAGCAAAACACGATAACTGAAAATTTTAAAGATAAAAAAAAGAAGGCTTTTTCACCTTCTTAAAATAAACAATATTCAGTTTTTACTATTACCAAAAAGGTAATTTTTGCAAGACTTGCCTGCATTAGTCCTGACAGGAATCAGTTAACAATTATAATATTAGATTTTATATAAAAGATGAAAATTATAAGTGTTATCAAGAAAACTGTATCAATTGGGTGTTTCTTTACCCAGTTCCAGATTTTAATTCCTACTGTTTTCAATGTCTTTTTCATAATTCATTTCCTCCGTTAATCATAAAATTTTTATACATTTATAATATGTAATTTGACAAAATACGATAACTTGAAATTTTGAACATAAAAAAAAAAGAAGCATTTCTGCTTCTTAAATTTTCAATCCTAACTTTATTAATGTGAATATTATAGCAACTGCACTTGATATAACCGCACCTATTACCGCCCTTGATATCCATTTAGAATTATCACGAATTTCGTCAAGTTCTTTTCTTTGTTGTTCATCTTTCGTTTTTAATTCTATAATATCTTTCTTTAAATCATCTGTTATGTCTGTTAAATCTTTGATATCCTTCTTAACGGCAACTATTTCTTCAAGTTTTACTTCAATGCGGGTCAGTCGTTGCACTACTTCACTTAATAAACGTTCGTCCATTCTTTCACCACCATCATCACTCATTATTTTCTACTCCTTTTTCAATTTCTACACTTTCCTCATTTTCATCATTATTGTCTTCTTTCATTTCTTCTTGCTGTTTTCTAAAAATTTCTTCTGCTTTTTCATCTGAAATATCTTTATAATCATCTGGATTAATATTTTTGCCGCATAATCCTTTATATGCTTCTGTTTCTGCTAAATCTGATATATAATTTTTTTCTGGAATTAATTCTATATATTTTTCGTGGTAAATTACTTGCATTTTTTACTTCCTTTCGTTATACACTCGCTAATGCATATCCTTTATCTATTACAATCGCTTTTTGTTCTTCTGTTAATTGATTGTATATAGATGCTGGAATTACAACTGTCACTGTATAACTTGTTAAATTAGAACCTAATGAATTAAACATATTTATAAATTTATCTAATGTCATTCCTGTTGCATATGCAAAATATAGTTGATGCAAATCAGAAGACGCACCATAAGCAGTTAAATCGCCTTTAAAAGTGAATTCTTTAATCGCCCCTCCTGCTGAATACGTACCACCAAAATTTTGAACTTGTCGCCCGTGCAATTTTGCAAGTGGCAAATTAAAAATTCTTATTTCGGCTCTATCGTTATAGAAACTAAAATCGTCTGACGCAGTAAATGCTAAACTATTAACATTTATATCATCAAAATCTATATCTACTTTCATTTTTACGCCTGATGTGTTTCTTGAGCCTAAATATGCAAAAAAACGATTAAAAGTTAAATTTGCATTAGAATCATTGTAATATGGTTTAAAAGTAATTATTCTATCCGAATCTGCTGTACTTAAATTAAAAAATACAGAATTAAAAGTTGTATATATTGAACTTGCATTGCGTAATGCTTTTGTAAAAATGTCAAAAATCTTTTGCGCATTTTCTGAAGTAGTTTTAACACGATATGCAAAACTTTCAAATGTTTGATTTGTTACATTTGAAAAATCTGCATTGTATATTAAATCTAAGTTATCTAAAAATCTTCCTTCGGTTGCAGATGCATCTCCTGTTGATAAAAGATATGCTAATCTAACGCCGTCAAATATATTTCCGCCGCTTCCTTGTTGAATCTGGTCAACATAATCAGCATAATCATCTATTAAAGCATTTGATGGAACTGAAACACCTTTATTTTCAATTGATGTCTTTAAATCACTTTTTGCAGTTTGTATTCTTGTAATTTCCTGTGCTATTGTTCCCATATCAAATTGCCTCCAAAACTGTTTGAATATCACCTAAGATATTATCTATTTCAGTTTTTGAATAAGTTTCTGTTTTAGTATAGTAATTCGTCATATCAGGTAAATCACTTGAATCCGCCTTACCATTAAGCAAATTATCAACCTCTGTTTTTGTGTAAGTTGTTGATTTATCTGCTTTACCAGTTTCAAGGTTAGAAACTCTATTATTTGTGCTGTTTAATCCTTGACCAAATGCAGAAAGTGCTTGTCCAACTGAATCAGATAAATTATTAAGTTCTGTTTTTGTTGCAAGATTAGAAACATCAGGAATTTCAGATTTATCTGCCTTGTCATCAAGTAAATCATTTGTTTCCTGTTTAGTATAATAATTATCAAGGTCAATTTCTTCTTCAACCTGTCTAACGATTTCTGCAAGTTGTTCTTCTGTAATAGTCCAGTGGTCAATTTCATACTGCATTTCTGCTAATTTTTCCAGAATTTCTGCAAGAATATCGTGATAAGGTTGTGGTTCTGTCGGTTCATACATTTCACGTGCAAAAACATCTAAAACTGCACAATTTTCTGTTTGTCCTTTTTCAACAGTTTTATAAACGCAATAAATTAAAATATCACCAGCAGTTTGCAAAAACTGGTCAGGAACGGCAACAATGAAGTCGCCGTTTTCATCTTTTTCGCCAAGTGCGTCAATTTGCTGACCGCCTTTGATAAATTGAAAAACTAAATAATTTTCATCATAATCTAAACCGCTAATAACAACTGTTTGACCGTAATCGTATTGAACAAAACCTTTTTTCTCTGTTTTAAATTTTCCATTTTCAAAAATTATTTTCATAGTTTTGTTTTTCCTTTTTATATTTAAAACTTTCTAACAATAGTATGATTTTTTTAGTTGTCAGTAATCGTTTCAACCAGTTCAAATTTGAATGTCTGACCAGAAGAAATTGACACGTTTTCAAATTCAGCCGTTCCAGAACAAAGCCAGTTAATAAAACCGTAATCATTCACAAGACCAGATTCTTTATCAAATAAAGGCCCTATATGACTTCCAATTCCGCTTGAATTTGTAACTTCTGGAATACAGGCAATTTTATACAAATTTCTTCTATAAATTCCGTTTAAAAATACGCCAAGATTAGATGTCGCTTCAAGTGTTAAAGTAACATTTGCAGATTCATTTAAAAGATCTGAAATATTATATGAATATATTGAAGTTGTATTATAAAGCGTATAACCGCCGCCAAGATAAATCTTTTCTGAATCTGCTGCGACTGTATAAAATCTATAAGGCGTTTTATCATTTAAAAAAATAGAAGATGTAATATTATTTTCATTTAAAATTATTACTTCTGGTTTTGATATTGACGTAGTTCCTTGATATTGTAATGTTGATAAATCAACTGTGAAATTATCAGTAGAAACAAAGCCGTCAAAAGTTTCAAAATTTTCTTTGTTAATTACCTGATAATTTAAACGCCCGTTAAAACTTGCAGACGCTGGAACATCTTCAAACTGTCTTGTTGTCATATTGTAATAAATATCACAGTTTGACGGTTTAAATGGATATTCTGAATAAGGCTTTTCTGGTGAATTGTATTGACCTATACGAATAACCTTATAAAGTAACCATTCATTAACAAAAATATAATCATCATTTTGTGTGTAACTTTCGCCGTTTGTTGACCCGTAGTGTGAATTATCACAAGCAAATATGCAATTCCAAGTGTCATAACTAACTGTTACATCGTCAAAAGTTTGTGATTCTGTTTGTGTGTCTACTTCAAAAAGGTCATATATGCTTCCACTTCCACCAGTTCCGCCAGTGTATGAATTTAAACAATTATCACTAACCCTTACAGTTCCCGCAGTTCTTCTTTCGTCATTTCCAAATCTTTGAAGAAGTTCAAGATTAGCAGAACCATCAAGCCCCCAACTTGCTTTTTTAAGATTAACTCTTTCAAAATTTATTGGATAAATAAGGACGCCAGTTCTATTTGTTGAAATCAGTTCTCTTTCTTTACCAAGTCCAAAAAGGTTATAATTTTCGCCATCTTTTGTATAATAAGCACTGTCAAGACCTGAAAGGGCAGAAAGACTTCCAAAATCAGCAGTATAAAAATTTTTATCAGAATTCCTTATAATATTTTCACAAACTAAGCCAACTTTTCCAACTGTTCCATTGTAGTTGCTATATTCCGTTTCACGATATCCACGCCATAAAAATCCAGAATTTTTCGGAATTTTTTCCAGATTTTCATCACTTAATACTATGCCATTAGTTAAATAACCAGAAAGCGTATTTGCATTTGACGGATAAGGTTGACCGCCGTAGTCATTTATTCTTCTGTGCCTTTTGTTGAAACAAGTATCTAAAACTTCGTTAAAGGAAACGTCCGCTAAATATTCATCAGAACCTACTGTAAGTTTTAACTGATATTTGTGATTAGTCATAGAAATTTCCCCCTGTATTTACAATCCTAAAAGTATATTTGATTGATTTATTTAATGTTTTCATAAAAGGTTTTGAAAGTGTTTCACTTATTGACAAACAATAAGGACAAGTAACCCACCGAAAAGAAATCTGTACTTGATTATTTCCAGAAATCTTCGTTTTTAACATCATACCTTTATAATAAAAACCCCAATCTTGGTCATTATCTTTTTTCATATATGCAATATTATTTTTAACAGTCCAGTTGCTTGAAATAGCA
>JAZQVG010000141.1:0-25070 GCA_045631625.1 Christensenellaceae bacterium | reverse complement strand
GTTATTCCTTTAAGCATCGACGTAAACGAATGTGTAGAAGTTAAAAACGCAGTTAAAAAGGCTTAATCAATTTTACATACTTTTTTAAGAAATTAAACCCCATAGTTTTGGGGTTTTTTCTTTTTAAAACAATTTACCCTAAATTTTTACAAATTTCGTTATTTTTTTTATGTTTTTAAAATATATATTATGTAATAGAAAAGTATAAAGGTAATAAGTATGGATTTTATTAAGAAGATTTTAGTTATACGTGAAGTTGAAAAAGGTTTTTCTATTAACGATAAAGAGATAAGTGGTATTTTAAGGTTTGAAAGAGAAAACGGCGTTGCTTCCCTTTACATATCTATCATTAACCTTTTGGGCGTAAAGGACGGTGAATACCATATTTTTATTGCCGATGCTAACAATAAACTTTTTTCTTTTAACTTAGGCTTTAAGGCACAATCTGCAAAAAAAGTGTTTGAATTTTTGCCTTGCTTAGACGGTGGTGTTGCAGTAGGGCTATTTTATATTAAAGACAACTTGCCTATTTTAGTTGCCTTTTCTAATGAAGAAAAAAGCAGTTGCGACAAAACTCTTCTTAAAAAAATGGTGGCAGAAAAATGTTTAGAAAATAAAAAAGAAAAAGAACCTATCGTAACCAACTCACCAAAAACGGAAAATGACCGCACCCCTTATGATGATGAAGCCGTAGCGACGGAAAATTATTACGAACTTGATTTAGAGATAGAAAAAAAGTTGGAGCATTTAAAGAAAAAAGATGAAGTTTTTTGCAGTAAAAATGGCGATGGAGATTGCCAAAACCAAGAAAAAGTACAAAAAGAACAAGAATTTGGTTTTACATTTCAAAATGAAAAGTTTGATGACGAAAGCCAAAAATTGCCCTACTATAAGCAAGCCGAAAGAGAATTAAACGATTTATTTAATAAGTTTCCCGAATTTAACGACCTATCTCGCTACTTTCCCGACAGTAAATTTGTAAAAATAAATTATTCTTCCGATAAATATTATATCGTAGGCATAATTAAAGAAAGGGGGCAAGAAAAATATATTTGCTACGGCGTGCCAGAAAAATATAGCGATATCCCACCGAAAGAACTTGACGGCTACGCCACCTTTATTCCGTTATCTATATTCGACCTTAAGGGCGACGGGTTTTGGGTAATCTTTCAAGACGCAATTACAGGCAATGCAGTATTTAATAAAAACAATAAAAAATAATAAAAAAGCCGTTTAGCAACTTATTTTTGCTAAACGGCTTTAATTTTAATATTAATTAAACAATTACCTTTCTTAACCACTCTAACGTGCAGTCTACCATATGTTTGCCCGTTTCTTCACTTGCTTCAACGGCACTTTTTGCAAACCACTCGGTATTCCTTTCGCAACGGCTTAGGTCTACTAATTCTGGGTAAGTGCCCATCATTAAACTTGTTTCCCACTTACCAGCGTGGTCAAAACCACCACACTTAATTTGTGCATCTGCACCGATTAGTGGAATAACTTTTATATATGAGAACGGGTCGTCTTCACTACCCATATCTTCATAATAGGTTGCATAGTTGTCGCTACCCCACCAGCCTTTGCCAAGTTTTTGCTCCATATATTCCATAGTCACTTTTTTTGCTGCTTTATGGCAAGCGATTGTCATTGGCATTAAGCCTGCACCTTCCGTTTGGTGATGTGCAACAAGATAAATATTTTTATGCCCTGAATCTATCATAGATTTTAACACGTAATATAAATAATTTACGTAAGCGTCTTCATCTATATGGAAATGGCTTGGCTTTGGCTCACATACAGCGTAAGAAGCAACGCCATACCAAATAGGTGGGCAAACTACAATTTCCTTTTCCTTTTCAAGTTCTCTCAAACAACCGGTAATAACTAAAGTATCCGTACCACAAGAAGCGTGGCGTGCGTGATATTCTAACGTACCGATTGGAATTATAAACGGAACTTTACGGTCCACTGCATCTTGTATTTCATCATATAACATTTCAAGCATTTGCATAGCGATTTTCTCCTAAATCTTTAATCAATACAAATTATATGCGAAATGCAAGTAAAAGTCAAGGACAACCTACAATTTTTATCTTCGTTTACATCAATAATTTCCCTTCAGTGCTTTCAATAACTTTAAACATTTCTACTTGTTTGCCGTTTATTGCGTCAATATAAACGTAGTAAAGTGCGCCGTCGTATTCGCCCGAAAACTCATAACACAATTTTTCCGTGCTTGTGCCTATTGGCACCACACAAAGCCTACCACTTTCTACTTCAATATTGCTTGAAACACACTTTACGGCAGAAGCCTTGGTTAGACTTGGGCTTTCTAACACTCTTTCCGTATGGTTATATAGATAACTCGTCGCTTCTAAACCAATTACCATACCCGTTTCTGCACACACCCTAACTTTAACCAAGTCGGAATAAATTATTACCCCTTGAATTTCGTATGCAAAGTTAATGGTATATAAATTATTTGATAAATTTATCCACACCGGCTTCATATCAGTATAGCCTGCAAGCGCTAAAAATTCTAACGCACTTTCTATTGCATACTCTTCAGTATGTTCTACGCTTTTACAACTACCAGAGTACGCAAACATAACTAATCTTCCACCCTTTTTAGAAATTTGTGCGTAAAGTTCATCACCTTTTTCAAGCCCACTTATGGAATAACAAGGTATATTGCCGTCCGTTTCCCCCCTACTCATAACGTCTTCTAAACCACGGTTATAAAATAAAGCGTTAAAAATCTCTAAAGCCCTTGCTTCGCTTACTTCTTCGCCCGATAACCCCTTAACTTCCCTTTCGTTTTGCCCGTCAGAAAAAGGTCCGTCATAGATAAGTTCAGGGTATTCTACCGATAAGTTTTGTAGTTCGTTAAATCCTTTTATAACTACGTTTCCGTTGCCACCGCTATTCATTGTTGAAAAAGAAAAATCGTTGCCCATTTCATCAAGCGTATCATATAAACTTTCTTTTAACGTTCTGTTGGCAATATATAAATTATATAAGACGTTTCTATCTTCTTCGCTTAACGTTTGTCCGTTAATAAGTTTTTTGTTTAGATATTTACTATAATCGCCAATTTGGTTAACAAGTTTTGTAGTATAGTATTTATTTTCGTCCTTTAACGGAAGCGATTGAATATCGTTTTCTGCAAGTTCGCTTTGTATTGCCACGTTAACTAAATAAGTTTGGATTGCACCACTATCAGAAGTTGCAAGCAATTTTGATAAGTTTAAGTCAATATTGTCCACTTGTTCAACGGCATCGTAAAAGTTGCGTCTATACGCACTTTCCATTACCGTGTCCGCTTGGGTTGGCATAATATAAGTTGCAGTCAATATGCTTGCTAACACTATGGTTGCAATGGAAAGAGTAATTACTGCCGCAAGCCACCCACCGTTGCTTCTGCCTTGTTCTTTGTTTTTTTGCCTATCTCGGTGTTTTTCTCTTTTTAATTGCTCTTTTGCTCTTAGTTTTTCTTCTCTTAGACGGGCTTCTGCTTGGTTTCTCTCTCTGCGTTCTATTGCTTGTTCTTCTAAAAGACGCATTTTTTCTGCATCACGAATAAGCCTTGCGTTTTCTCTTTCAGCCCTTTCGTTATTTCTTAATGCAATTTGCCTTGCTCTTTCTTCTTCTAATCTTTTCTTTCTAAGCATTTTGGCTTTCTTTTTAACTTTTCTATTTCTGTCTCTGTCAATTTCTCTGCTTTCAGCCTTTTCTAAGGCGTTATTTTTTTGTTCGTCCATAGTTTACCCCCTTAAATAGCAAATACGTGATTACCAATAACGGTAGTAGTTTGTCTAGAAAAAATCCATTGGCTTTGTGCCGTTTTAGGATTATAGTAGAAAAGCGCACCGTAAGTTGGGTCCCAACCGTTCATAGCATCTTGAGCAGCCTTTCTTGCCGTTTCGTTTGGCGTTAAGTTAATTTGCCCGTCGTCAACTGCCGTGAAAGCGTATCTTTGATAAATTACGCCCGACATAGTATTTGGGAAGGAAGAACTTTTAATTCTATTCATAACAACTGCCCCTACAGCCACTTGCCCAACGTAACTTTCCCCCCTTGCTTCACCGTAGATTAGGCGTGCAAGCAAGTTTAAGTCTGCATTAGAATAATTTTGAGACGAACTGCTACTATTTGAAGTTGTATAAATACCCATTGCCTTAAGCGTTTTGTCGCCTGCAATACCATCTACTACTAACCCGTTTTTACGCTGAAAATATTTTACTGCTTCCTTAGTTTTAGAGCCGTAAATACCGTCTACAGAACCGTTATAGTACCCCCAATTTTTTAGTTTTTGTTGAAGCGTCCTAACCGTACTGCCCGTGCTACCTTGCTTTAATACTATTGCATAAGCAGATTCTATCGGCTTGTTTATAGTAACGGCTGGCACTGTAAGTGCCATAACGAAAGCACACAATATAACGGCAATAAATTTAAACCTTTTTTTCATAACTTCTCCTTTTATATTTGTTTTTACATAATTTTTTATGTAGCCGTTATCTTTAAGAACGCTTCCCCTTAAAATCCTTTATAATCTCTAAAATCTTACTTTTATATATGGTAGCCCCACCATTAGAAACAAAGCAAAGTGGTGGGTAAACCACGCACCACCAATTATCGCCTTTACCATCTCCAAGTTCTATAATTAACGCCCTATATATTCCTTCTTCAAGCGTCAAATCATCATATACTCTTAAAGGGAAATTCTCACTTTTTACTGTCGCCCTACTTTTATAATCAAAGCCGTTGGAAGATAAAAAATTATCACAAGTTTTTTCTATGCCGTCTAAATTATCAGTAAGCACCCTTTCTGCTTTACTAAAAGTGTTGCACTCTGCAATATATGGCGTTAAAAAATTTACTACTTCGTCTTTAATTTGATATTTTATTTGTTGGTCAATTTGACTGTTAGAGTTTGCCCTGATATGTATTCTTAAATATTCCGTATGCGTATTTTGGGTATTATTTATTGTCAAAAACAATATTGAAATTATTGCAAACACACTAAAAAATATACCTATTTTTCTCATATAAAACCTGCCTTTATATTGGTCTAATTTTCTTATACCCCCAAAAAAGCAATTTTATACAAAATAAAAAAGGACACTGTAAATTAGTGTCCTTTCTAAATGTTTTTAATTTTTTAACTTATTTGCTTTTTTTCTTATCGTCTTCTTCAACAACTGCTTTTAGGCTTGATAAAAGACCTGCAACGTTTTGAATATCACTTGGAACGATAATTTTTGTTGCGTTTCCGTCTGCCATAACTTTAAGCGCTTCATAGCCCTTAAGCGTTAAGTATGCTGCAGTTGGGTTTGCTTCGTTTATCATTTTGATAGCAGTTGCAGCACCTTCTGCTTCAGCAATGGCAGCCGTCTTTTTTGCTTCTGCACGAAGTATCATTGCTTCCTTTTCACCTTCTGCAACCAAGATATTACTTCTCTTTTCGCCTTCGGCTTTTAAGATACTTTCACGGCGTTCTCTTTCTGCACGCATTTGCTTTTCCATTGCTTGTTGTATATCTTTTGGTGGTAAAATATTCTTTAATTCTACACGGTTGATTTTTATACCCCAAGGGTCTGTTGCTTCGTCAAGAATAATTCGCATTTTGCTGTTTACCGTATCTCTTGAAGTAAGCGTACCATCAAGTTCCAATTCACCAACCAAGTTTCTTAAGGTTGTTGCAGTCAAGTTTTCAATTGCACGCAAAGGTTCTTCTACACCATATGTGAAAAGTTTTGCGTCTGTCACTTGGAAATATACTACCGTGTCAATTTGCATCGTTACGTTATCTTTAGTGATAACTGCTTGTGGTTCAAAGTCAGCAACCCTTTCTTTTAACGAAATTGGTACGCCGTTTACTCTATCGATAAACGGAAAGATAAAGTGTACGCCCGTGTGGTAAAGTTTGTGAAACTTACCAAGTCTTTCAACTACGATTGCCGTAGATTGACGTACGATTTTGATAGATGAAATCACAATCAAAAAAACTACTACTGCTAATACTACAAGTATTGTTATAAAAGCGTCCATTATTTTACCTCCACTATGTATTTATTTCCTTTTAAGTCTACAACTCTAACCACAGTATTTTTTGGGATAGAAGTCGTTTCATCTTTTGCTATTGCCGACCAAACTACGTCGTTTACCTTTATTGCTCCCGGTTTGTTGAAAGATATATCTTCTAATAAAATAAATTCTTTGCCAATAACTGAATCTGCATTTAATTTTGTTTCGCTTGAAGCCAAACGCTTCATAACCATTTTTCTAAAGCACAATAATAATATAACCGATACTAAGATAAATGCAGGAATTTGCACGTAATACTGCGAGCCAAGTGCCTGCAAAATCATTGCAACAAGCCCGCCCCCGGCAAACCAAATACTTATCATATCGCTTGTCACAAATTCTAAAACAAGTGCAACTACCGTCACGCCTAACCAAACGTATAACATAATTTTTAACCCCTTGTATTAATTTTTAGTTTCTTCCTTTTAGGAATTCTATAATTTCACTAATTCTATCTAAATCGTCACGGGTATAGTAATCTATATAAATTCTACCCTTTTTGTCGTTGCCGATAGCGTTTACCTTAGTACCTAACACTCTTTGCATATCGCTAATCAACTCTTTAAGTTCGTTAGAAAGTTCCATTTTTTGTTTCTTTTTAGCCTTTTCTTCCGGCGTCATAAAGTATTCTTTAACTTTCTTTTCAACTTCTCTAACTGAAAGTTCTTCTTTTACGGCAGAGTTTGCAATTTTAAGTTGGTCGATTTGTGGCAATGAAATAATAGCCCTAGCATGTCCTGCCGACAACGTACCACTTTCCACCATCTTCATAACTTCTGGCGAAAGTGAAAGTAGCCTTAAAGTGTTTGCAATGGCAGGTCTACTTTTACCAATTCTTTCTGCTAAGTCTTCTTGCGTCAAGCCGTAATCGTTCATAAGAGATTTCATTGCGTTTGCCGCTTCAATTGGGTTTAAGTCTTCCCTTTGTAAGTTTTCAATAAGTGAAATTTCTTTTATTTGGCGTTCATTATATTGTTTTACGATAACAGGCACCTTAGAAAGCCCTGCAATCTTACTTGCCCTAAACCTTCTTTCACCTGCGATAATCATATATCTATCGCCACTCTTGTTAACGATAATCGGCATAATTACGCCGTGCTTTGCAATAGATTGCGCAAGTTCTTTTAGCGCCGTTTCGTCAAAAACTTTTCTTGGTTGGTTTGGGTTTGCAAAGATAGAACTTATATCTACTTCCGTCACCCCTTCGCCCTTTTCAGATGCAGTTTCTTCAAAAAGTAGGCTCTTGCCATAATCTTCTTCCGTTTCTGAAAATAACGCTGACAAACCTTTTCCTAATCCCCTATTTTGTTTCATCTTTTTCTATCTCTCCGTAAAATTATTTTTTTGATTTTGGTTGTGCCAAAACAAATTCTTCCGTAAGTGCCGAGTATGCCTTTGCGCCCGTACACTTGGTATCGTGTAATAAAATTGGTACACCGTGGCTTGGTGCTTCGGCCAGCCTTATGTTTCTTGGAATAACCGTTTTATAAACACGCTTGCCAAAAAACTTTCTTATTTCTTCAGAAATTTGTCTTGAAATTATAGCCCTATTATCACTCATCGTCAAAACAACGCCTTCAATTTCTAAACTTGGGTTTAGATGTTTTTTAACGAGTTTAATACTGTTTAGTAATTGGCTTAAACCTTCCAATGCGTAATATTCACTTTGTATTGGAATAATTACCGTATCTGCACAAGTCAAAGCGTTAATGGTTAGCAACCCTAACGACGGTGGACAGTCTATCATTATAAAATCGTAAGTGGTTTTTGCAGGGCATAACACTTTTCTTAAAACCTTTTCACGTTCCTTAACGTAAACAAGTTCAACTTCTGCACCTGCTAAGTCTATGCTTGACGGCAAAATATCTAAATTTTCCACACAAGTCTTAATAACAGCATCAACTAACGGCATTTCGTCTATCATCGTGTTATAGATAGAGTTTTTTACTTCGCTTTTTGAAAAGCCAAGCCCACTAGTAGCGTTGCCTTGTGGGTCTAAATCTACAAGCAAAACCTTGTAGCCCATCGTGGCTAAGTACGCCGATAAGTTTACACAAGTCGTAGTTTTACCTACACCACCTTTTTGGTTTGAAAACGCAACAATTTTTCCCATAATCTATTCCTTTTTGCCCTAAAAGTAGGACAACCCTTTTTCCATAAGTTTTGTCGTTCTATTTCTTGTTCGTTTATCTTATTCTTCGTCAGTTTTATCTATCGAAGGTTCCTCATTATTTTCTTCTGCTTGTACTTGGTCTGTTTCAGCCTTTTTTTCTTCTTTAATTATAACGTTTTTAATTTTTCTTTCAAATGGGTTCTCAGCAAGTTTTTGCTCATTTTCGTCCATAAACGCCATAATTTCGTCAACTGATTTACCTTCCATAAGCATTTCAACTTCTTCGCTAAAGATTGTTTCTCTTTCAACTAAAAGCCTTGCCATATTTTCAAGCAACTTTTTGTTTTCTTTTAAAAGTTTTCTTGCCTTTTCCAAACTTTCGTTAACTATACGGCTTACTTCTTCGTCAATAATCCCAGCCGTCTTTTCGCTATAAGTCACGTGTGAAGCCATATCCCTGCCGATAAATATTTCTCTATCAGAGCCGTATGAAATTGGGCCAACCTTGTCACTCATACCCCATTCGGTAACCATAAGTCTTGCACGCTTACTTACTGCTTGAATATCGCCAGACGCACCTGCAGAAATATCTTTTATAATAAGTTCTTCTGCAACCCTACCACCAAGCGTCATTACTATATCGTCTAATAATTTTGCTTTGGTTAAGTGGTTGTCGTCGTTATCAGGTCTTGTCATAGTATAACCTGCCGCTTGACCACGTGGAATAATAGAAACTTCGTGTACTGGGTCACAATTTGGCAAAAGTTTTGCAAGTATTGCGTGCCCTGCTTCGTGGTAAGCAGTAATACGCTTATCAACTTCAGTCACCACTCTACTCTTCTTTTGTGGACCAATTAACACCTTATTTATACCTTCGTAAAGGTCAACGTTGTTTATAACTTTTCTGTTTGCTCTTGCAGCCAAAATTGCCGCTTCGTTCATAAGGTTTTCTAAATCTGCGCCAGAGAAACCACTGGTCATCCTTGCAACCGTTTTAAAGTTTACGTCTTTCGCTAAAGGCTTGTTTCTGCTATGAACTTTTAATATCGCTTCTCTACCTCTAACGTCTGGTAAGTTTACGTATACTTGCCTATCAAATCTACCAGGTCTTAATAGTGCTGGGTCTAATACGTCTGCACGGTTGGTTGCTGCCATTATAATAATGCCGTCGTTTGCTTCAAACCCGTCCATTTGTACAAGTAATTGGTTAAGCGTTTGTTCTCTTTCGTCGTGTCCGCCACCCATACCCGTGCCACGTTGACGGCCAACTGCGTCAATTTCGTCAATGAATACAATACAAGGCATATTCTTTTTTGCATTTTCAAATAAATCTCTAACTCTTGATGCGCCTACGCCTACAAACATTTCAACAAAGTCACTACCGCTTATAGAAAAGAACGGAACGCCCGCTTCACCAGCAACAGCCTTTGCAAAAAGCGTTTTACCTGTACCCGGAGGCCCTACTAAAAGTACGCCTTTTGGTATCCTTGCACCAAGTTCACTAAACTTTTTAGGGTTTTTAAGAAAGTCTACAACTTCTATTAATTCTGCCTTTTCTTCTTCTGCGCCCGCAACGTCACTAAATCTAACCTTTACGTTGTGGTTAAGCCTTGCGTTTGTCTTCGCAAAGTTCATTGCGCCCTTAGTTCCACCTTGAGTTTGCATAATTAAAACGAAAAAGATTATCATTAATACAAAACTGCCTGCAAGTGGTAAAAGCGATTTCCAAACAGAACCAGAATTAGGGTCCGTATAACTATACTTTACGCCAATGCTTTGAAGTTCTGCTTCAAGTTCTACAACAGAATAAGCCGTCCCAGAATAAACGGTAGTACAATCCATATAATATTTCGTGCCATCCGCCATATCTAAATTCAATCTAAACTCAATGTTATAAGCATTAAAATTTACGCTTGAAATTCTAATAACAGACACGGTATTACCAACTTCACCCGTAATAGTTGGCATTGTTATATTATCCAATTCACCTTGTTTAATTTCTTTGTCGCCAAACGATGCCTCAATTAAAGCCTTAAATTCGGAAAAACTAACGTCCGTCTTTTTATTTAAACATTTTGTAACAGAGAAAGCACCGACAATTAAAATAATTAGCGCTAAAACTATCCATAACTTTTTCTTGTTTTTCATTACATGCTCCTTTTTCACTTATTATGGTGTGCTAATTTTACCAAAATAATATTAAAATAACCTTGAAAAAACTCTAATATGGTTTTTATTTTTTTACTCTTATATATAGTATACAATAAAATAAAACAAAATACAATAATTTTTAAAATTTAATTTTACATTTTTTGTTTAGCGCCACTATTTTTATTTAGCGCATAATTGTTTAGCGCAAATATTATTTTTGTTGCATAATTTTTTATTTAAATTTTAACTATCATTACGCCAAAATTTTTATAAAAAATATCTTAACAATATCTTCAAAAATTTTTATTAAAAACTCTCTACGTCGCCCACACCAACAACTACACAGCCACCTAAATCACCCTAAATAAATAGGAAATATTTTTGTTTTTATAATACAAGCAAGAAATAAAAATAAACTTTTGCTTTCGTTTTGCTATTAAAAAATCTCATTTAGACGGTCTGAGACAGAATAGACTTTGTTTTTACCAGAGATTTTTAGTTTGTTTTTTTGTTGTACGCTAAATATTTTTAGGCAAAGAAATAAAATTGTGTTTGTTTCTAAAATATATTGTTTCACGTGAAAAATGTTTCACGTGAAACGGAGCATTTTTAAGAAAAAGTTTCACGTGGAACATGGAAAAACAATTTCTACCATATTTTTTCTATTTTTTTACTTTTTTTAGTCTATTTTTAAGGCAAAAAACTGCTGTTTTTGCTATGCGCTAACCATTTATTATTATTTTACTAAATTTTTTATGGTTTTTATTAAAATTAAAAATAATGTGGCTCAGAAAAGTTTAAAAACATTTTTTGTCTGTAATCTATAAGTTTATTTATTTTTAATAGAAAAATTTATGATTATTTTTTATATAAAAAATAATCGATAGCATATACGCTATCGATTATTATATTAAAATTTACTTATTTATTTAATGCACTACTTCAAAACCACGCCTTTTATGATATCTAAAAGATTATTTGAAGTAAATGAGTTAATTATTACGTTAAATATATTGATGGTGTTTATAAAATTTGTAAAATTAGCATATTGTATGTTTGCGGCTATATTTTGGAAGAAACTTATTGGAATAACGTTTACAACCAAAATTAATATTTGTACTATGATTACACCACGCACCAAGCCAAGTGCTAAACCCAAAATTTTATCAGTTGCTAAAACTAGTTTGAATACGTATAGGCTTTTTACTATTCTTGATAATAGTGCAAACAATATTTTAAATAATATGAACAGCGCTACAAAAGAAATAATGACAACTACGTAATATGCAAAAATTGGGCAGATTATTGAATTTACCGTTGTTTCTGGCGGAACTTCTTCTTTAATAGAAAAAATCATCTTTACAAGCCACATCGCAACACCTTGTTTGGTTAGTATCGCTTCACTTGAATCACCAACAGGTATATCTACAACTTCACCAAAGACATTTTTCATAACCCCGCCAAGTTTTCCAGCCACGCTTGTTATGAAGGAAAATTTATCTTCCAAAAAGTTTGCCATACTGCCACACAATAACCCTGCAAGCAGTAAAGCCAATATACCACCAAATGCAGATACGAAAGTTTTTGTAAACCCTTGTATCAAGCCAATTATTGCAAAGACAATTATTACGGCTAGCGCCACTATGTCGATTATTGCGCCTGTGCTTAAACCTGCCAATAAATTGTACATAAAGCGAACATTTGTTTCCTTTTTTGTCTTATTTATACATATATATTACCACAAAAATTTTTATTTAACAAGATAAATTTTAAAATTTTATAAAAATTTAATTGCGGTATAATTAAAGTAAAATTTGGCAATAATTAAAACTACTAAATGAAAAGGGGGTATTATGCAACAGGCTTATACTTTTTCAACCTTTAACGATTATACGGCAGAGGGGGTTGCTACAACATTAAAAAACCTTAACCCAAAAAACAAACTGCCTGTGTTTATTTGTATTGGCAGCGATTTAGTTTTGGGCGATAGTTTAGGTCCACTTATTGGCACAAAATTAAAGGAGGATAAAATTTCTACCTATTTATACGGCACGTTAAGTTTTCCCGTTACGGCAAAAGAAGTTGAGTGTGCAAGCAATTACTTAAAATTGCTTCATCCCGACAGTATTATTATTTCAATAGATGCCGCAGTTGGCAATAGTGATGACGTTGGCTTAATTAAGGTTAGCAATAAAGGCGTTAAACCTGGTCTTGGTGTAAAGAAAAATTTAAACGTTGTGGGCGATGCTTCTATAATAGGGATTGTTGCCGAAAGAAGCGATAAAAATTATAATCTTTTTAATATGACAAGGTTAAACTTGGTTTATAAAATGGCAGAACAAATCACGAAAGGAATAAAACTTTATTTAGAACAATACTTTTTAGATAATACAATGGAGAATTTAAATATAAACTAACGTTTATCTTTAAGTTTTTTTGCTTTAATATAATCTTCAATAAGTTCAGTTTCAATATCGTTTGATTTTTTTGCAAAAGTAGTGCCTACAAGAATAAAAAATGGGTTAGAAATAAAACTTTTATCATTTGATATTGGCTCTAAAACTTCTAAACCACAAAAAGTTGGGTGAACTATCACGCCTTTTGCATTTATTCTATTTAAAATCTCATCAACTTCATTTTTAACACTTTTTCGCACAAAATACCCTGTTTTTTTATAAATTCTACTATCAGTAGAGTTGTTTTTAAGTTAAAAGCGACCTAATTTTTAGGTCGCTTTTTTATCTTTATTTTTATTTTGTGCAAAAAAATAATTTTAATTATATCTATTATTATTTGTTTAATAAATCGATAGAGAAGTCTAATCTTCTTAACGTTTCTTCTTTGCCAAGAAGTTCTGCAACTTCCATTACACCACCCGGCGTGCTTTCTTTACCCGTAATTGCAACTCTAACGCACCAGAAAACTTGTCCGTTTTTAACGCCAAGTTCACCAACTAATTCCATCATAGCATCGTGCACGCTATCAAAAGTAAATTCGCTTAAGTTAGCAATTTTATTTCTTGCTAGTGGTAGTACGGTTTTAGCAATTTCACTATCCGTTTTCATTTTCTTATGGGTATAAAGCGCTAAATCATACTCGCCAAACTCTTCTAAGAAGTTGATTTTATCTGGAATTTCGCTAAAAATTTCAATTCTTGTCTTTAATAGGTTAGCAATTTTCTTTAAGTCGTACTTGCCGTAAATTTTGCTTTGTTTTAAGAAAGCATCGGCACGGCTAACAAACTCTTCGTCAGTCATTGCTTTAATATATTCTCCAGACAACCATTTCATTTTAGTTTCGTCAAATATTGATGGCGATTTTGAAATGCCGTCTAAAGAGAAGTTTTCAATTAGTTCAGATAAACTCATCTTTTCTTGGTTCGTTTTTGGGCTCCAACCAAGTAATGCAATATAGTTTACAATCGCTTCTTTTACGTAGCCTTTTACAACAAAATCTTCATAACTTGCGTCGCCATTGCGCTTAGAAAGTTTGTGTTGAGAATCTTTCATAATAGGTGGCAAGTGTATATAGGTAGGTCTTTCCCAACCAAAAGCATCATACATAAGGTTATATTTTGGAGTAGAAGACAAATATTCCGTACCACGTATAACGTGTGTGATGCCCATTAAATGGTCGTCAACTACGTTTGCAAAGTTATAAGTTGGCATACCATCACTCTTAATCAAAATACCATCTTCAATATCTTTATAGTCTACGCTAATATCACCATAAACTAAGTCGTGATAACTGCCAGCACCTTCTAAAGGTACGTTTTGACGGATAACGTAAGATTCCCCGTTTGCAATCTTTTTCTCAATCTCTTCTTTTGATAGTTTTAAGCAATGTTTGTCGTATCTAACGTTGCCTTCACCGTCTTTAAGTGAAGCAATCCTTTCAGGTGTGCAAAAACAGTAGTATGCGCCACCAACTTCTACCAATTTTTTGGCATATTCAAGGTAAAGATTTTTTCTTTCACTTTGTATATATGGGCCGTAATTGCCACCAACGTCTGGACCTTCATCATACATAATACCCGAGTCGCGCATCGTAGAATAAATAATTTCTACACTACCTTCAACGTATCTTGCGGTGTCCGTGTCTTCAATACGAAGCACAAAATCGCCACCGTGTTTTTTAGAGTAGAGATAGCCGTAAAGAGCAGTACGTAGCCCGCCTATATGTAGATAACCCGTTGGGCTTGGTGCAAACCTTGTTCTTACCTTGTTCATTTTGTTCTCCTTGTTAAAATCTAACTTATAAGTTAGTTCTCTTTCTTTTTATTAGTAATTTCAATCTTGTTTAAGAAGTCTTCAAAAAAGTTTTTAAGTGTTGCCGTCTGCTTTACGTCGTTCAACCTACTTGCAAGTTTATAACTATAAACTTCATCATCGGCAACTATAATTTTATCAACGATATTTACGCCGTGCAATTCGCATAGCATATTAAATTTCATAATTGAATAATCATCAGTGGCACTTGGCTCTGCACTACCACTTGGATGATTGTGTGCAAGTATCAAATACTTTGGCTTAAACCTTGCAAATTCGCTTGCGATTGTAGTTAGTTTAGTCTTTATCGTAGGCTCCCCACCCACACACTCTATTTTTGAAATTTCGTGGTAGTTTCCGTCAAGCAACAATAAAACCAACTTTTCTTCGCCTTTATCGTCAAACCAATTAACAATTTCAACCAAGTGCGAAGAAATGTTTGACCAATTATTGGTGGTGCTTTGTTTTTTATTTACTTGCTTCATTGCCCTGCCTATTGCAAATAGGCCGTTTGCAACGCTTTTCCCCACACCTTCAACACTCATTAACTCGTATACGGTAGCATTAAAGACACCTTTTAAACTGCCGAACTCTTTTATGAGCCTATGTGCCAATGGATTGGTGTTTTGCCTTTTTAATAGTGAAAATAACACTACTTCCAAATATTCATGCTCCGCAAAACTATCGGGTGAAGCAATAAGTTTCTCCATCATCCTTTGACGATGCCCACTGTGTAAATCCTTTTCCATTACGTAAATCCTTAATAGAAATTTTATCATAATTAACTAAAAAAAGCAAAGTATATTTATAATTTACCTTTAACATTTTGCTTTTTACATTAAAAAATGCTAAAATATAATAAAATAAGCGATACGAAATATATTATAAATGGTAAAATATTAAATTTCTCTTGCAACAAGGTTTTTATGAATCAACATTTTTTAAAATCTCTTTCCACTTTGCTATCTTTCAACAGTATTGAAAATGAAAAAGGCGAGGGTATGCCTTTTGGCGAACAAATAAATAATGCACTAAACTTTTTTCTATCTTTAGCAAATAGTTTTGGCTTTGAAACAATTAACTACGACGGTTATGCCGGCGAAGTTGTTTTTGGCGATGGCGAAGAAGTAGGTATATTAGGCCACCTTGACATTGTGCCTGCAGGTACAGTTGGTTGGACGGTAAACCCTTTTCAATTGACGGTCAAAGACGGCTATTATTACGGTAGGGGTATAGTTGACGATAAAGGCCCTATACTTTTATGTCTTTACGCCCTAAAAGAACTTAAAGACAGTGGCATAGTTCCATCTAAAAAATTTAGGCTTATTGTCGGCACGGACGAAGAATCGGGTTGGAAAGATATAGAATATTTAAAAAGCAAAACCAACTTGCCAAACTTTGGCTTTTCGCCAGACGGAGATTTCCCCGTAGGATATGCGGAAAAAGGTATTTATCCTTTGACTTTCCATTTGCCAAAATTTAAGAATTTCGATAATCTGTCGGGTGGCACGGTGCTTAACGCCGTTTGTGGCTACGCTAAATGCCAAATTAAAGATAAAAATAAGATAAATTTAGATACTTTATCTAAATTTGGCTTAACACTTAATGGCGACATTATTGAAAGCGTTGGGGTTTCTGCACACGGAAGCACCCCACAATTAGGCAAAAACGCATTAAAGCCACTTTTCGAATACTTTTTAGAGTGTGGCGAAGAAGTTAAAGATATTTTAGACTGTCTTTTTTATGATATGAAAGGTATTTTTAAACTTAAAAGCGAACAAGGAAGCGTCACTTTATCGCCAAACGTATTGATGGAAAGAGAAAGTGGGTACGATTTACTTTGTGATTTACGTATTCCTGCCCCACTTACTATTGACGACGTGGTTAAAATTGTTGATAAGTTTAATTTGCCGTACACTTTTTATGAAAACAAACCACCGTTTATGACGGATAAAGATAGTGAGTTTGTGACAACGCTTTGCTCAACTTATAACGAAGTAATGAACGCTAACGAAAAGCCTATGAGTATGGGTGGCAGTACTTACGCCAGGGCATTTAACAAGGGCGTGTCTTTCGGCCCACAATTTCCGTTTGAAGATTGTGCTTGCCATATGCCAGACGAAAAAATTAGCATAAAAAGTTTTGAAAAAATGTACGAAATTTATAAAAAGGCTATTTTTAGCCTTGCAAAATAAAAAAGTTAAAGTAAAATTTGACATTTAACTAAAGAGAGTATACAATATACCTATGAAATTTGATTTTGAATTGGTTGGAAAGATAGGCTCAATGGCGCTTATCGACAAAAAAAGCAATATTTTAGACTACACCCTAATAGCAAAACTATGTAGGGAATTTAAGCCAGGTTATATTTGGGTTACAAGTGGTGCTGCAGAAACGGGTAGGCTTGATTATATTAAAAGAAACGGGTGTGAACTTACCGGAAGCAAGGAAGATATAAAGACGGACTACGCTGCCCAAGGTCAATCACTACTTATGGCAACTTATCGTGAGTTTGTTGATAGTAAATATTCTATCCGTCAAGTTTTGGTTGAACACCAACACTTTAACGAAAAGGAAAAAAGAGAACATTTACGAGAATTGCTACTACGTTGTAGAGAACAAGGCGCAATTCCTATAATAAATTATAACGACGCAATAAGTACTGAAGAAAGTAGACGTTTTGAAATTCAAGCATACCGTGATAAACACCAAAAGGTTGTTGAGTGTGTTGATAACGATGAAACGGCTTCGCAAATTGCTTGTCTTGTTAAAGCAGAAACGTTGCTTATTTACACAAGCACGGAAGGTATTTATAAAACGCCAAACGACCCATCGACTTTGATACCAGAAATTTCTGGTAAAGACGTTTACGAAGTATTAGAAAATATTTCGGCTTGTGAAAATTATTGTGACGGCACGTCAAGGGCAGGCTCTAACGGTGCAAAAGCAAAGTTAGAATACGTAAAAGAAGCAGTAAAAAACGGCACAAAAATCATAATAGCATCGCCAAAATATTCAATTTGCGACTTGCTTTTAGGTTCTGCCCCAGCAACACGAATTATGGTTAGATAATATAATTTAAAAACCTAAAGAGTAGCAAAATCTTTGCTACTCTTTTTTCTTAAAACTTTTTTTATTATTACTTGCACAAATTTATAATTGTTTTTTTCTTTTTTATAGCATAGTTATACGCAATTTTTGTTCCACTATTCCGTTTTGATATATATGATAGTTTATGCTTAGGTGATATTTTAATTGGGGCAACATAGTTTTCGTTATAATAAAACACACAAAAAGTAGAATTATCAATCATTTCATAGTTTCTCTCAACGTAAGAATATCTGCCAGCCCTTTCTATTTTTTGTGGAAAATACGTTTCTTCGTAAGATTCAAGTAAATATTCTTCGTAAGATTTGCTTATATATTGAAACTCTGCCCTGACGTATACTCTCTTTATAAAAGAATACTTCTCTTTAAGTATAGTAACAGTTTCCCACGATAAACAATCAAAACCACTCTTGCTACCAAAAAGGAAAGTTGTAACCCCCTTGTCTATAAGTTGTATAACAGTTTGTTTTAATGAAGATATTAGTTCTTTGTTTTTTTGTATATCTCTATGTCCTATAAAGCACGCTTTCATTTTTTGCCCCTTTTTCGTGGAGTCCCGTGAAAATTATATCAAAAAACATTATAAAGTCAATATCGTGGAAGTCCACGAGATAATATAATTAAAAATTCATATACTATTTTCGTGGAATAACGATAAGAAACTCCACGAAGGTGGCTATATGAATATAAATGATGCAATTATAAAAAGAATAGAAGAAGTTTGTAAAGAAAAGAATATAAACGTGTGCGAAGCAACGTTAAATGGTGGAAAATCACCGTCTGCGATATACGACTTAATTAAGGGTAGGACAAAATGCTCTAAGGTGTCCACTATAAAAGCCTTTTGTCAAGGTGCAGGTATAACTTTATCTGAGTTTTTTGATAAAGAATATTTCAATGATTTTGAAGAATAAATAAGATAAAAAACCACGGGCACTGCCCGTGGTTTTAATTATATTTGGATGGAAAATTACCACCCAACATAATTATTATCTCATATTTTACGCTTTAAATCAAGGGGGTTTTTAAAAATAAAGTTTATAAAATTTTTTAAAAACCTATTGACGAAAGGTAAAGGTTATTTTAAAATATAGGTGAAAAGAGAAAGTAAATCTCTTAAGGAGGATGGACCCTTGAAAATCTTTCGTATTAGAAAATAATTATTAGGAGGGCGGTCCAATGTACAGTTTAATCAAATAAAAAGGAAATTAAAAGGAGGGTAGACCAATCAACAGTTTTCTCGCTTGCTTAAAGTAATGGTCGTAGGCTAACTAAATGTCCTAAAAACAGGAAAATAAATGATGATAATAGTAGCCAAAATCGACTTAAGTATCAAGCAGGCTACAACTAAATAGTATATACGAAGGGCGATAAGTAGTTCGCCCTTTATTTGTTTTAAAAATTCCCAAAAACTTCCTAAATTAAAAGGTATATACTTTATCTTTCGACACATAATAAAATCAAGGGGGAAGTTATGAAAGATAATAAGCAAACAAAAACTACTAACAAAAAGCAAGTTAAAAACACTAAAGCAACAAAAAATTGTAAGTAGTAAGTAAAAACTAAAACCTAAAAGATAAGCCCGTAAGTATTTATGGGTTTATTTTTTTAAGATGCTTTTAAAACATTATATAATAAAAGGAAAAACAAAAAATGTAAAAATAATTGACAAAAATTATAATTAGGTATAAAATATTGCTACTTAAGTAGGTTATACGGTCGCGGGGGCAGAGAGAAACTGCCAATGAGGAAAGTCCGAACTTTTTAGAAACAGGGTGCTGGAGAAATCCCAGTGAAGGTGACTTTAAGGAAAGTGCAACAGAAAGTAAACCGCCAAGTAATTGGTAAGGCTGAAAGGGTGTGGTAAGAGCACACCGCCCTTTTGGTGACAAAAGGGGCAATGTAAACCCCACCTGAAGCAAGATTGACAAACCGTTTATATAAGGAGTTTCACTTTAACGGTTTAATAAAATATCGCTTGACCTTAACGAAGACGCTAAGGCTAGATAAATGACCGTACACGACAGAATTCGGCTTACAGACCTACTTAAATAATATGCCCCGAATAGGCTAATCGCCTATTCGGGGCTTTTTCTTACTTTTTAAGGTACACCATTAGTACCGTTATATCTGCTGGGGAAACGCCTGATATTCTGCTTGCTTGCCCTAAGTTTTCCGGCCTAATTCTATCAAGTTTTTGCCTTGCTTCTAATCTTAACCCACCGATTGATAGATAATCTATATCTTTTGGCAAGGTTTTTTCTTCAAGTTTTTTTGCCTTTTCTATTTCTTCTTGGCTTTTTTCTAAATACCCTACGTACTTTTCGTCAATTTCTATGGTATCTAAAATTTCTTTAGAAATGCCGTCAAACCCACCAAAAGTTTCTATTATATCGCAGAGTGGAATATTTCTTCTAATTAAATCGCCGTAAGATAGTGCAGACTGTGATTTTGTAAAGCCGTACTTAATAAGTAAACTTTCGCTTTTGTTTGGCTTAACTTTTGTTTGCATTATCGCTTTGGCTTTTTCATATTCAGCCTTTCTTGCTAAGTAATTTTCGTATCTTTCGTCGCTTACAAGCCCAATCTCTCTACCTTTTTCAGTAAGTCTAAGGTCGGTGTTGTCTTGGCGAAGCACTATTCTATATTCTGCACGGCTTGTCATCATACGGTACGGCTCGTTAGTGCCTTTGGTAACTAAATCGTCAATCAAAACGCCTAAGTACCCGTCGCTTCTACCCATAATAAAAGGTGGTAATCCACGCATTTTAAGGCTTGCGTTTATACCTGCAATCAAGCCTTGCCCTGCCGCTTCTTCATAACCACTTGTGCCGTTAATCTGCCCTGCGCAGTAAAGCCCTTCAATCTTTTTATACTCTAAAGTAGGGTAAAGGTCAAGTGCGTCAATGCAATCATATTCGATAGCATAGGCATATCTCATAATATCACAATGCTCCAACCCTGCTATTGAGTGATAAATTTCTTTTTGAACGTCGTGTGGGAGAGAAGTTGACAAACCTTGTACGTAAATTTCGTTGGTATCTGCCCCTTCTGGCTCCAAAAATAGTTGGTGACGTTCTTTATCACTAAATCTAACCACCTTATCTTCAATAGACGGGCAGTATCTTGGGCCAACCCCTTTGATGTTTCCAGAATATAATGGAGAACGGTGTAAGTTTTCCCTTATAATTTGGTGTGTTTTTTCGTTTGTATAAGTTAAGTAGCAAGGCGTTTGACTTTCTGGCAAACCTTTTGTTAAATAACTAAACGGATAAACGTCCGTTTCGCCCGGTTGAACTTCAAGTTTCTCAAAATCGATTGTACGCTTGTCAATTCTTGCAGGCGTACCCGTCTTAAATCGCCTTACGGTAAACCCTAAATCTATTAAATTTTTGGTTAAGGCGTTTGCAGGCTGAAATCCGTTTGGGCCACTGTTTTGCCGCCACTCGCCAGCAATAATACTACCGTTTAAATATACGCCTGTGGCAAGAATAACGCATTTAGCATATATTTCGCCACCAAAAGCAGTTTTTACACCCTTAACTTTTCCGTCTTCCACCAAAACTTCAACTGCTTCGCCTTGCATAATTTTAAGGTTAGGCGTGTTTTCTAAGGTACTTTTCATTTCGGTATGATAACGGTTTTTGTCTGCTTGCCCACGTAACGATTGAACTGCTGCACCCTTGCCCTTATTTAGCATACGGATTTGAAGCAACACCTTATCGGCATTTACCCCCATTTCGCCACCAAGTGCATCAATTTCTTTAACGATTTGACCTTTTGCAGTACCACCAATAGACGGATTGCACGCCATAAAAGATATGCTATCCAAATTTAAGGTTAGCATAACTGTATTAAAGCCCGTTCTCGCAAGTGCAAGTGCACTTTCTACACCGGCGTGCCCTGCACCTACTACTACTGCATCAAATTGTCCTTCGTTAAACGTAGTCATAAACTTTTCTTCTATTATTGTTTTAATAGCATCTTTTTGATATCGTTGATATCTCTTGACATTTTAGAATCTGTTTTCATTTGTTCTGCAATCTTATCACGTGAATAGATTACGGTAGAGTGGTCCTTACCAAAATGCCCACCAACAACGTGTAATGGAATACTTGAAAGCATATCGGTAATTATGTACATACAAATTTGCCTTGGTTCAACAAACTCTTTATTTTTCTTTTTGCCAACCAAATCGTTTTTGTTGATTTTATAGAAGTTGCAAACACAATCAATAATATCGCTAACTTCCATTTCGTCCTTTCTTTCGCCTACTGATTCTTTTAAGGCTTCATCCACAAGCCCAACGGTAATAGGTCTTTCGTGCAACTTAGAAAAGAAAATTACTTTGGTAAGTTTGCCGATAAGTGAACGAATATCTCCATCATCCATTTCAGCCAAATGTGCAAGCACCTTTAAGTCCATTAAACACTTTTGTTCTTCACTCTTTTTTCTAAGAATTGCAATACGTGTTTCTAAACTTGGTGGTTGAACGTCTGCTAAAAGCCCACCTTCAAAACGGGTGCGAAGTCTATCTTCTAAAACTTCAATTTCCTTTGGTGGACGGTCTGAAGATAATACAATTTGTTTGTTTTGCATAACAAGTTCGTTAAAAGTATGGAAAAATTCCCTTTGAATACCTTGTTTTGTAGCCAAAAATTGTATATCGTCAATAATTAAAACGTCAACGTTTCTGTATTTACGCCTAAAATCGTTGCCCGTACCTTTGCCACGGCTTATACTGTCTATAAGTTGATTTGTAAACTGCTCACAAGTAGCGTATAATACGTTTAATTGTGGTTTATAACGGCGTATATGGTTTGCAATAGCCATAAGTATATGCGTTTTACCTAAACCCGTGCCACCGTATATAAATAGTGGGTTATAACTTTCGCCAGGGTTTTCGGCAACGGCTTTTGCTGCTGCAACCATAAAATCATTACAAGAACCTACTACGAAACTATCAAAAGTGAATTTTGGGTTGATTGGCATACCCGTTTCTACGGTTGCTTCAATATCGCCTTCAGCCACTTGTTTATCGTAGTCTTCTTTATTATTAGCAACAACTACCACGTAGTCGTTTACTGCGCTGTTTGTATTTTTAAGTGCAGTCAACACCTTGTCTCTTATCCTTAAGTTTACGTAGTCTGCAAACATTTGGATTGGCGTGCATAATATAAGTTTATCGCCAAGTAGGTCAACTGCTTCTATTTTTGTTACGTAAGTGGAATATGCTATGGTCGAAACGGTGGTTTCTAACTCTTTTTTAGCAGATTTCCACATTATCTCATAGTGTTCCATAGAACAATTTCTCCTTTAATTTTATTTTTTGGTATTTCGTATAGTTTAATTTGTTTTAATTTTGCCTTTTATTGACTATTTCTTAAATTCATTATATAATAAATGTAGAAAATAAAAGTTAATTAGTTAAAATTGGCTTCAAAAAATATTTATCAGTATAAAAATATGAAAATCAAGAGTTTACACTTAAAAAATTTCCGTAACTATGAAGACGAAACTTTTTCGTTTAGTGACGGTATAAATATTTTAACGGGCAGTAATGCACAAGGCAAAACCAACTCGGCAGAAGCCATTTTTTTCTTATGCACGGGCTATTCCCCACGTGCTAACAAAGACGCACTCGTTATCCGTACCGGTTACGATACGGGCGAGATTTGTGGGGTTGCTAACGGTAATTACGGTGACGTAAACGTTAAAATACGCTTTAACCGTTTAGGTAAAAAACAAATTTTTATAAACGGGCTTGAAGTTTTGCGTATTGGTGAACTTATGGGCAATATTCACTCCGTCTTCTTTAACCCAAGCGAATTAAAACTTGTGCAGGAAAGCCCTGAAGATAGACGTAGGTTTATGAATATAAGCCTTTCACAAATGTCTAAGTCTTATTTTTACGCATTATCACGCTACAACAAAATTTTAGCGCAAAGAAATAATCTTTTGAAAAACCCCGATAGGATAGTAATTAGGGAAACCTTACCCATTTGGGATGAGCAACTTTCTAAAGAAGCAGGCCTAATTATTGCACATAGAAATAAATTCTTAAGTGAGTTAGAACCTATCGCCAAAGAAAAGCACGCATTTTTATCTGACAACACTGAAATTCTTTCATTAAAAGCAGAAAGTGATTACAGTGGTGACGAAAAACAAATTGCAACCTTTCTTTATGCCGATTTAAAGGCTAATTTAGAAAAAGATTTGCGCTTAGGTTATACTTCCATCGGCCCACATAGAGACGATATAAAGTTTTTGCTAAACGACGTTGACGTAAGAACTTTCGGCTCTCAAGGTCAACAACGTACTGTTGCACTTTCTCTTAAACTTGCAGAAACGGAAACTTTTTATAACCGTTTTGGTGAATACCCTATTTTAATACTTGACGACGTTTTATCTGAACTTGATAAAAAACGCCAAAGAAAACTTATTAAAAGTGTAGAGCATTTGCAAACTATCTTTACTGCAACTCATTTTGATAGAACTGTTTTTAAGGATACGGAAGTAAACCGTATAGTTGTTGAAAACGGTGCTATCAAAAAATCAAAAATTAAATAAAACTTTTTTACTACCATTATTTATAAACGCTGAAAAATTATGAGTAGTAAAAGAATAAAAACTATCTATTTTTTGGAAACATAAGTCCACCGATTTTAGCGATGGACTTGTTTTTTTTAATCAGGTTTTGTGGTGAACCCTTTGTTATAAACCGAACATTTCGATAATTTCTTGGGCTTTTAAAAAACCTGAAAGTCTTTTAATTTCCTTGCCCTTTTCCATTAACACCAACGTTGGTATAACTTCAATAGAAAAGTCGTTTGCAAGGATTATATTTTCGTCAACGTTGCACTTGCACACTTTTACCGTGTCTGCCTTTTCTAGCGCAACCTTTTCTAGTTCAGGTGCAACCATTCTACAAGGTCCACACCACGTTGCCCAAAAATCTATAAGCACTTTTTTGTCGCTATTTACTACTTCTTCCGTATAATTTTGGCTTGTCAACGTCACTTCCATATTTTTGCCCCCTTTTTAGTTTTATTCTTTGTCTTTTAGGCTATTGCCAAGGTAAGTACCAAATACAAAAGAATCTCTCTTTTTAGCAGGTTTACTACTGCTACCGTAACTTTTTTCACTTTTGTATCCGTTACGGCGACCTTTTTGATTATAGGATTTTTTACCTTTCCCCTTATCGTTGCTTCTACCAGCATCGTAAGGCGTAGAATATTCGTCTTTATCGTTTGGTACGATTACAACGTATCTATTTGGCTCTTTGCCCAAACTTGTCGTTTTTACAAGTTGGCTGTCTGCTAAGGCTGTATGAATTATCC
>JAZQVG010000140.1:0-3039 GCA_045631625.1 Christensenellaceae bacterium | reverse complement strand
GACGTTGAAAAGAAATACAACAAAGAAAACCCTTCTACCCCAATTGAATATAAAACAAAATATATTTGGGCTGAAAACGAAAACACAATCTACGCTATTTACAACACGTTAGACGCAACTGAAAAAGACCCTTATGCAAATGAAGATACGACAGAAACAACACCTGCAGGTAGCAACTGCACAGCAACAACTGACCCAGCAACCTTCTGGCTATCTTTCTCAAGCATTATTCTTGCAGGCATATTACTAATTGCGATTATTGCTTTAATTGTTAAGAGAGTAATTGCAAAGAGAAAAGCAAATGCAAGCGACGCTAAGAGTCATTATACAGTTAAGAGCAGAATTAATACCCATAAAGACAACGTTAAAAAATCTGCTAAAACTGAAGAAATAGAAGATAATGAAGAAGTTGTTGAAGAAACTGTAGAAGAATCAACTGAAGATTTAGACGATTACGTTTACGGTGAAGTTCAAGAATTTGACAAAAATGTTGAAACAAATGCCGAAACAACTACTGAAGAAAATTCTGATGAAAATAACTAATTAATTAAAAAAACCTAAAGCGCACTAAACTTTTGTTTAGTGCGCTTTTTTATTAGCAGTATACCTATTCCCTTTTTAACGCATAATATAAATATATGGCTACAATAGTTTTAACAGGTGGTGGCACGGCTGGGCACTGCACACCAAACATTGCACTTTTACCACACCTAAAAAAATATTTTAATAAAATTTATTATATTGGCAGTAAAAATGGTATTGAAAAAAATATAATTAATAAAACCGCTATTCCATATTACAGTGTACCTTGCATTAAATTTAATAGAAGGAATATGCTATCTAATGCAAAAATTCCTTTCGTTTTATTTGATGGAATAAAGCAAGCAAAAATATTATTAAAACAATTAAAACCAGACGTTGTTTTTTCTAAAGGTGGCTACGTATCACTGCCAACAGTAATTGCAGCAAGCAAATTAAATATACCCATTATAACACACGAAAGCGATTATACGATAGGTTTGGCAAATAAAATTGCCGGAAAATATTGCAAAAAACTATTGACTTCTTTTCCTGAAACTGCCAACACCATTAAAAATGGTTTATACGTCGGTAGCCCAATTAGAAAATTTAATAATTCAACTACAAAAAGCGAAAAATTAAAATACTTTTCTTTGTCTGGAGAAAAGCCTATTATTTTAGTGACCGGTGGTAGCCAAGGTGCACAAGCGATTAATAGTGTTTTAAGAGAAAGTTTATCCGAACTATTACCAAAATTTGATATAATACATTTATGTGGAAAAGGCAATATAGATAAAAAAATTACAAATAATGGGTACGTTCAATTAGAATTTACAGATAAAATTGACTATGCTTTTGACGTTTGCACTATTTGCGTAAGCCGTGCAGGTGCAAACACATTATTTGAAATATTAAATAAAAAAATACCCTGCTTACTTATACCTTTACCCAAAGGAAATTCTAGGGGGGACCAAGTGCTAAATGCAGAATATTTTTATAAAAAAGGTTGTGTAAACGTTTTACAACAAAATTGTTTAACAAAAAAATCTTTCGTAAACCAAATAAATTCGTTATATTCTAATAGATATAATATTAAACGTAATTTAGATGAAAACCCAATCAATGACGAAAGTGAAAAAATTGTAAAAATTATCTATGATTATATAAATCATTAAACACAATTCTACCAACCATATTTAACCCTTTAAGATTATCAAAATAACTTGTCAACGACGTTTCCTTCATCATAATATTATTAGTTTTATTTTGCTTTGGTTTAATTGAAACAACTTTAGATTGACTAATATCTCTAATATAAGTCAATCTTTTATTTTTTAACGTTTTTTCTTTTGCTTTTTCAAAAATCTTCATACCTTATCTCCTATTTTACAACTCAATTTTAACAGCCAATATTGACAAATATTGTCATATTTGAATAGACGATTGACAAAAAAATTTATATGTTTTACAATATGAATTAGCGAGGTAAAATATATATGAAATTTGAAATAATGATGGGTATATTATTTGATTTACTGTCAAAAAGATGTGTGACGGCTAAATATTTAGCAGATAAATATGAAGTTAGTGTTAGGTCAATTTATAGGTATATAAATTCATTAGAATATGCAGGTGTACCGCTGTATTCTATTAAGGGCAATAATGGTGGTTTTAGCATCGTAGACCAATATAAATTATCGTCAACGTTTATGACCGTCAAAGAATTTGAACAGATTATAAACGCCCTTACCGCCATTAACGAAGGCTTGCCTAACAAAGCGCTTGAAAGTGCCATTACTAAACTTAAATCAACAAAGAAAAACGAATATGCCGGCTTTAACGTTTCAAGTGGCAACTTAATTTTAGATGCGGGCCCATGGGGAGATACTGACGGTTATAAATCAAAACTTTTACTATTACAACGTGGTATAGAAGAAAATTTAAAACTAAAAATTAAATACCACGATAGAAATGGTGAAATTTCCGAAAGAACAATTGAGCCACACTACATAGTTTTTAAACAAGGTTTATGGTACGTTTACGCTTTTTGTGAAGTTAGAAATGAATTTAGGTTCTTTAAAACAGGAAGAATTGAAAACATTATATTATTAGAAGAGAAATTTACTAGAAAAGAGATAAATAGAAACGAACTACCACTTGACTATTGGCACCAAAGTACTATTGCTGAGTTAATTGAATTTGAAGTTGATAAAAGCGTTTTATCTGATATTGAAGAATGGATTGGAATTGAAAACGTAAATAAAGAAAAAGGAAAATTTATTGCAAGGGCGAAACTTCCTTACGACAACGGCTTAGTTTCTAAACTTATAAGTTTTGGCGATAAAATAAAGGTTATCTCGCCTACTAATCTAAAAAACACTATAATAGATGTTGCAAATAATTTAATTAATAAATATAAATAAAATAAAAACGCAGTAAATTTACTGCGTTTTTTAATATTAAAATTCTGTTCTTGCACTTCTTGAAAATAATTTATAAAACTCTTTCATAGGTTCTTTA
>JAZQVG010000139.1:0-3044 GCA_045631625.1 Christensenellaceae bacterium | reverse complement strand
GCAATTTGGTCTTGTAACTATTTCAATAGGCTTATCGTAAGATAAGGTTTCCGCATTAGTTTCGTTTTTTCTTCTTGCAAGCCATACGCTTTTACCAATTCGCATATTGCACCGCCTATAAAACACCTATAGTTGGCTTGATTAAACTCATTAGCCTATCGCTTAAATGGGCATTGTCAAAAGACCAACGCACGCTATTTTCGCTATATCCAACTGCCGAACTAAAACCAAGCCTTTCTATAAGTTCATCACAAGCCGACAAAATCCATTGTTGACCGAAAAAGGTGTTAATCGGTCTTGTTTCTTCGCTTGCATTGGTGTCGCAAGGGTACTTTGCACCATAATAAAACATTTTTGCCTTATTAACAATAGCAACAATATCCGCCGTGTTTTTTATGTAAGGATATTTAATTTTAATTTCAGTTACAAAGTCCATTGCAAACTCCTTTGTTTAATTTTTTACTGTTTTTTCCGTAAGAGAACGAGTTTTAGGCTCTTGTTTTATTGGTTTTCCGTTTACTTGCGGATTTACTTCGCCTTTTCGGCTACTTCTTCGCAATAACATACCCATAATAATTACCTTACGAAATAGTTACTTTTACTGCTTTAGTTTCGTCTTTAAGGTATGCAACATAGTGTTCGTCAACCGTAAATACGTTTGTTTTTGCAATAATATCTCTATCGTATTCAACTAAAACATCACGTTTTAATTCAATGCCTAAAGCACCAACCGCAACAATGTAAACTTCAGTATCGAGAAGTTTGTCGCTAATAACAACTTGTAAGCCTGCAATTTTGCTAACAACGCCATCCATAAGAACTTTGTCTGTGCTTTCAATGTTAGTAACTTCGTTTACGATTTTGCCGTAGTTTACCGAGTTCATAATAACAACGGCAGGTTGATTTACATTTTCGCCAAATTTAACTCTACCTGCATTAAGAGTTGCGATATTCATAGCACCTGTCGAAGTAAGAGTTGCTTTTCTTAATTCGTCAAGAACGTCGTTATCAACTTTGTTAGCGATAGACATTTGTAATTGGTGTTTGATTTCGCCTGCAACGTCGCCGTAACCACTTAAAATTGCTTCATCGCTAATTTCTACACCTTTACCTGCTTTTTTAACAGTTACTTGAGTAGTAGTTGTTGACATTTTTGCAATAGAAATATCTTCGCCTTCAGCAACGTCAGTTGCATCGCCAATATAGCCGTATTTAGGCATAGTAAGCGTGTTGCCTGCTTGGCCAACGAGTTTTCTACCTACTGTTGCAAGTGGGGCAAAGCGAATTGCGTTAGGGAGTTCCGCCGAAATCATATCTGCGAGAACTTGTGGGTTTACAAGGTTTATGAGTTTAGTACCATTTGAACTAATAGCCATTTAATTTTTCTCCTTTTAATTGTTTAATTGTTTATATATTTCAGGTTGTTCATTGTAAAGTTTTGTTCTTTCTTGAACACCCATTTTATCAAAATCTTCTTTGGTTATGCCACCTTTACCTTTTTGAGCCGTTGCTTGTGGATTTTCTTTCATTAAGTTTGACTTAATGGTTTTTTCTAATTCCGTATTTGACTTTGCAATGTATTCATTTTGCTTGTCAATGGCTTCGGCGTACTTGCCTTCCGCATAAAGATTTGCAACTTCCGCTAAAACAGTTTCGTCTTTAATTGATTTAGAAAGTTTTGCGGTAAACTTATTAAGCATATTTTCTTTTTCTAATGCTTTGTAGTATTCTTCACGCTTTTGCATTTCGGCTTGAGCCTTTTCTTCTTCGGTCATTTTGTCCTTTAACGCTTGCTCGGCTTTTTTCATACGGCTTTCAAAATCGTTTAGTTTTCCAACTGAAACATATTGTCCGCTTGAAAGGTCTGCAAGTTTTTTGTCCGCAATAGCCTTGTTAATGTCGGCAATCGTCATATTTTCATTGTACGCATCGCCTAAAAGTTCTTGTAAAGTTGCCATAAAAATTCTCCTACCCCATATCTTTAATTTATAAATCCGTAGTCAGTTCTACGATTGTGGAGTGCGTTGTTTAAATGTCGCACGCTTGACAAAATATTTTATTTTCACTCTTGCGAGTTATTTTTTGTTACAACTATATCTTCCGTAACTGTTTTTTGTTGCTCGGCGTTTCGCTTTGCAATATATTCTTCAATGAGTTTGCCTTCCGCTTCGGCATCGTTAGATAATTTGCAAAGTCTTAAAGCCATTGAAGGTGGTACACCTACATTTATTAAGTTTACAAACGATTGTGTCTTTGTAAGAATATTGTCCGTAAGGTTAAGCGAATATTTAATTTCAATATCGCTTGACGCAAGTAAATCAACCTTATTATTAGGCGTATTTTGACAAATCCACATTATTTTTTCAAGCAATTCAGTATCGGCTTCAATAAATGTGTTAATATCGTCTAACGCCCTATTATAAGCGTTTTCGTATCCGTTTGCAACTTCGCTACCTTGTTTGGTTGTGCCACCGCTATTGGTGTCGCTCATTTCCATAGGCACACCTACAACCGAGTGGAATATGCTATTGATAACCCCAAACATTTCACGAATTTCGCTTAAACTCATATTTGGCGAAATAGTGTCTAACTTTGCTTCAAGGTCTTTGCTTGTACTGTTAAGAACAACTGCACCATTTCTTTTCATAGAAGTATGTTGCTCTTTTTGTTCTTCCGCCGTATCGCCTAAATTCACATTGTAATAAACAAATATTTCGTTTACAATATCTTCTACGTTGTCAAGACCATTACTAATAAGCATATCCATAGCGTTTTGCATACTTTCGCCCATAGCAACAATGCCTATACCGTCGCTATTGTAACGCTTTTCAACTAATGGTAATGGTTTTGCAAGTTTTCTTTCTCTTACTTCAATGAGTTCCCAATCTTTAAACTCTCTTTTTTCGTAAGTGTATAAAAATTTAGGAAAATAAATATCTAAAACTTTTACGGTTTTTTTCGTGTTTTGATTAACTACTTCGTCATAAGTAGTGTAAAGCATATCAAATAACGGCTTATTGCCACCAAAAGACGAGTAAACTTTA
>JAZQVG010000138.1:0-10877 GCA_045631625.1 Christensenellaceae bacterium | reverse complement strand
GGACAAAATTAAAAGTGAAAAGACAAGACATAAGAAACGTAGCAATTATAGCCCACGTAGACCACGGTAAAACGACTTTAGTAAACGAAATGTTAAAACAAGGCGGTATTTTCCGTGACAACCAAGAAGTGCAAGATAGAGTTATGGACTCTGGCGACTTGGAGAGAGAAAGGGGCATAACAATACTTGCTAAAAACACTTCAGCATTTTATAAAGGTGTAAAAATCAATATAGTAGACACCCCGGGCCACGCCGACTTTGGTGGGGAAGTAGAAAGGGTGCTTAAAATGGTAAACGGCGTAATAGTTTTAGTTGATGCGTGTGAAGGGCCTATGCCACAAACACGTTTCGTGGTGCAAAAAGCGTTAGAACTTAACCATAAACTTATTATCGCAGTAAATAAAATTGATAGGCCTGATGCAAGGCTTAGCGAAGTCCAAGACGAAATTTTAGAACTTTTATTTGACTTAAACGCTAATAATGACCAGATTGATAGTCCAATTATATTCTGTTCAGGCAGAAGTGGTACGGCAACTAGAGATTTAAACGTAGCAGGCAAGGATTTAAGCCCACTTTTCGATGCGATTATTGAACATTTTGATGCGCAAGAAGTTGATAAGGAAGCGCCTTTCCAAATGTTAGTATCTTCTATCGACTATAACGAATACGTTGGTAGAATAGGTATTGGCAGAATAGAAAAAGGTGTTGCAAAAATAAACCAAGACGTTAAGACTTGCAATTATAATATTTCAGGCAAACAAGGTAGTGGAAAACTTGTTAGTATTTACCAAATTGAAGGGTTAAATAGAGTGCAAGTAGAAAGTGCTGAAGCAGGCGATATCGTGTGTGTAAGTGGATTAGAAAATATTTCAATAGGCGACACAATCTGTTCGCCTGAAAAGGTAGAACCCGTACCTTTCGTTAAGATTAGTGAACCTACGGTGGAAATGCTTTTCTCTGTAAACGATAGCCCGTTTGCAGGTAAGGAAGGTAAGTTTGTCACGACAAGACACTTAAGAGATAGATTGTTTAAGGAAATGTTAAAAGACGTTTCGCTTAGAGTAGAAGAAACGGACTCTGCCGACTCTTATAGGGTATGTGGTAGGGGCGAAATGCACCTTTCAATCTTGATTGAAACTATGCGTAGGGCAGGCTACGAATTTCAAGTAGGTGCACCAAGAGTTTTATATAAAGAAGAAAACGGCGTTAAATTAGAACCTATGGAAAAATTGGTTGTTGACGTACCGGAAGATAAAACGGGTTCAGTATTTTCAAGTATGGGCGTTAGAAAGGGCGAACTATTGCAGATGGAAAATATCGGCAGTAGAATAAGGTTAGAATTTAAGGTTCCGGCTCGTGGCTTGTTCGGTTATAAAAGCCAATTTTTAACAGATACCCGTGGCGAAGGCGTGTTCAATACGATTTTCTATGGTTATGAAGAGTTTAAGGGCGAGATAGAAAGAAGAAGCACGGGTTCGCTTGTTGCGTTTGAAACGGGCGAAGCGGTTACTTACGGCTTATTTAACGCGCAAGGTAGGGGGCAACTATTTATCGGTGCAGGTACGCCTGTTTATGAAGGTATGGTCGTAGGCGTTTGCCCTAAAAACGAAGATATAAGCGTAAACGTTTGTAAGAAAAAACACCTTACTAATACTCGTGCATCAGGCTCTGATGACGCGTTAAGACTTGAAACGCCAAAACTAATGAGTTTAGAAGAGGCAATGGAATTTATAAATGACGACGAAATGTTAGAAATTACACCTAAGAACGTAAGAATACGTAAGAAAACGTTAGACACCGAAACAAGATTAAAACGTAAATTCCGTGGGTTAGAATAACAATATTAAAACCACCTTAAAGGTGGTTTTTTATATGATTAAACTTAAAAAATCAAACAAAAAAGGTAAGAATATAAAATAGACTGGACTTTTTAATTTAATATAATTTTTTTAGTTAAAAATGTTGGGGATTTTTGGTAAAAATATTGCAAAAGGGTTTAATAAGTGGTACAATATATCTGTACTATTGTTAAAAATAACTAAAAGGAGAAGATATGAGAGTATTAGCGATAGGTTGTCACCCAGACGATATAGAAATTGCGTGTGCAGGCACGTTAGCAAAATGCGTTAAACGTGGTGATAAAGTAATTGTATGTCACACTTCAAGTGGTGACTTAGGTCACGTAGTAATTCCACCGGAAGAATTAAGAGTTATACGTGCAAACGAAGCGAAAAAGGCTGGTAGTTTAGCAGGTATTGAAGTTATTTACGGCGGGTTTGACGACCTTAATATTTATGAATATTCAAAAGAAGCAAGAGATAAAATGGTAGACGTAATTAGATACGCCAACCCAGATTTTATCATTACGCATAACCCAGACGATTATATGCCAGACCATACGTCTGTAAGCAAATTAGTTTTTGATGCAGCATTTACGGCAACCTTGCCAAATTATAAAAGCAGTTGTCAAAAATATGCTAAAGACGGTATGGTTGCAAAGTTAGTTCCAATTTATTATATGGACACTTTGGCTGGGGTAAATTTCGTACCTACTGAGTTTGTAGATATAGAAGAAGAAATAGATTTAAAATTACAAATGCTAAACTGTCACGAAAGTCAAATCGTGTGGATGAGAGACCACGACCATATAGATTTTCCTGATATGGTGAAAACTTGCTCAAGATACCGTGGCTATCAATGTGGGGCAGAATATGCAGAAGGCTTCCGTATGTGCCAAGCCTACCTAAAAGGCACTACAAAAAGATTATTACCTTAGGGGGACTTAAAAATGGAAAAGATTAAATGGTGCGTAATTGGTGCAGGTGGTATAGCAGATAGAAGAACAATACCTGCCCTTATACAAGATGAAACAAACGAATTAGTTGCAATTATGGAAGCAAACGCTGAAATCGCTAAAAGAGTAGGCGATAAATATGGTGTTCCTTACTATCTTGACGAAGAAGAAATGTTCAAAAATGAAGAGTGTGATGCTGTATATATCAGTACACCTGTATTTTGCCACTATCGTCAAGCAATGCTTGCGTTAAAGTATGGCAAACACGTTTTCTTAGAAAAGCCTATCGCCTTAAATTCTATTGAAGGTAAGGAATTATTAGATACGGCTAAAAAAGCAGGTAAGTTATTGTACATCGGTTATATGATGAAATTTCATAACTTACACGAAAAAGCAAAAAGAATTATTAAAAATGACGGCGTTGGTCAAGTAAGCAACGTGAGAATGCAATTCTCTTGCTGGTATCCAGATATCCCAGGCGCTTGGAGACAAAATAAAAAATTAGGTGGCGGTGGCGCTATTATGGACTTAGCAGTACACTGTTTAGACCTTGCTGATTATATTTTAAAGGACGAAATTAAGGACGTAAAAGCGTTCTATTCAACAAGGACGTTTAGTTATGAAGTAGACGATAGTGCAGTTATTCTTTTCAAAACGAAAGGTGGCGTAATTGGTCATATCGACGTAAACTTCAACGTACCAGACGTAGCGTCTATCAGTAAACTTGAAGTATACGGTACTAAAGGTTACATTTATTGTAACAACACCTTATCACAAGAAGAAACGGGTAAACTTTCTCACCTTTATGCTCCACAAGGCGATTATGAAGCAATGCAAGAAAGAAAGATTATCAAACCTAAGAACTACAAGGGTAAGGGCACAAACTTATACTTAAAACAACTTCAAGCATTTACCAAACTTATAAAGAAAGGTAAGTTAGATTATTCAAGTGCTAAGAGGGCGTTAAGGGTACAACAAGTAGTAGATAAAATCTACGCAGAAAACTAATGTTTGAAAAATAATAAGGAGAAATATATATTATGGATTTCAATTCAACAGTAAAAGGCAGTAACTTAGAAGGTTTTTACCCAGAAGGTTGGGATTTTGAAAAGATTGATAAACTTTGTTCAAACAAACCAGAGTCAGTTTTTGACCGTCAAGATTTTTGGAATAAAGATTTTACACCAATTATGTGTAAAAACGTTGGCGATTTTGACGTAATGATGGGTCACGAAATTGCAAACGAAATTAAAAAAGCAAACGAAAGAAATGAAAAGATAGCATTTATATTACCAGTAGGCCCAATGGGTATGTACAAATGGGCAGTATATTTCTTAAAAGCGTGGGACGTATCTTGTAAGAACGTTTGGTGCTTTAATATGGACGAATGGGCAGATGCAGACGGCAACACTATTACAGGTGACGCTTCTTTCCAAAACGCAATGGAAACTGCATTTTATAACCCACTTGGTGAATTAACAGTTCCAAAGGACCACAGAAACTTTGCAACTAAAGAAAATTTACCAACCTATCCAGAAAAAATTGCAGCATTAAAGAAAGAAGGTGCTAAATTAGTATTAGTTTACGGTATTGGTAGAATGTGCCATATCGCTTTCTGGGAACCACAATTTGGTAGCGAATTTAGTTCTAATGAAGAATGGTTAGCACAACCATACAGAATTGCTGCTAAATTACACCCACTTACAATTGAACAAAACGCTATTACTTCATTTAGAAGTAGAACGTCAATGGTTCCTTGTAGGGCAAACACTGTTGGCCCAGCAATTTTATTCCAAGCAGACTACGCTATTGGTGGTGCTGACGGCACTTTCTCACGTGGTATGCAATGGCAAGGTATGAGTTTCTGGATGACACTTCGTTATACACCAAACAGATGGGTAACTTCAAGTTTTATCCCAACAATCCCAGGCAAATTATTCTTCTTAGAAGAATTGGCTGGCCCACTTTGCCCAGACGTTAACTAATAAATATGACTGAAAGAGAAAAAGCCTTAAGTGGAGAATTATATAGGCCGGATGACCCAGAACTTAGAAAACTTCACTTAAGGGCAAAAAAACTTTTTGGCAAATACAATAAAATTGACCCGTCCAATGAAAAAAAGTTATCAAAACTTATGAAAAAAATTATGGGTAAAACGGGTGAAAATGTTAGGGTGCATCCTCCGTTTTATTGTGATTACGGTTGCAATATTACGGTGGGTGAAAACTTCTTTGCTAACTATGATTGCGTTATGCTTGACGTAAATAAAATTACCATTGGCAAAAACTGTATGTTGGCACCAAAAGTATGCTTATATTCTGCAACTCATCCAGTACTTGCAAGTGAAAGGTATAACGGTGTAGAACTTGGTAAACCAATCACTATAGGTGATAACTGTTGGATTGGTGGCAGTTCTGTTATAAACCCTGGTGTGACTTTAGGTAATAATGTAGTAGTTGCATCCAATTCAGTAGTGACAAAAAGTTTTGGCGACAACGTGTTAATAGGCGGTAACCCCGCAAAGATAATAAGAGAGTTAAAATGAAAAAATTTATAATGTACGGCGCAGGTAATATCGGCCGTGGTTTTATTGGCCAGTTGTTTTCTAACGCTGGCTATAAAGTTGGTTTTATAGACGTAAATAAAGAAGTAATAAATAGACTTAACACAGACGGAGAATATCCTGTAAACGTAGTTACTACAGATAGTAACGTAGAGCAAATTGTTAAAAATGCTTACGGTATTGACGGTACTGATAACGAACTTGTTGCTTCAGAAATTGCTTCAGCAGATATAATGGCAACGGCAATTGGCGTAAATATCTTAAAATTTATTGCTAAGCCATTAGCATTAGGCTTAAAGAAAAGGTTTGAGCAAAACGCACCAATCTTTAATATCATTATTTGCGAAAATATGATAGGTGCAGACCAATATTTAAAAGGTTTAATCAAAAACGAAATACCTGAATATGCAGATAGAATTGACAAAGAAATAGGTTTTGTAGAGCCAAGTATTGGAAGAATGGTGCCTGTTGTTACGGAAGATAAAAAAATGGGCAACCCATTACGTGTTTACGTAGAACCATACAATATTTTGCCAATCGATAAAGAAGCGTTTAAGGGCGAAATTCCTGAAATTGCAAATTTATATCCATTTGCACCATTTAACTTATTTATACAAAGAAAATTATTTATGCACAATATGAGCCACGCCGTTACGGCTTATCTTGGCAATTTAAGAAATTATGAATATATCTATCAAGCAACGGCTGATTTTGATATAAAGTACGTGTCTTATCGTGCCTTGATAGAAAGTGCGCAAGCGCTTGCTAAAGAAAACGGCGTAGACATTAAGTTGTTAACTGACCACGCTGATGACTTGCTTTATAGATTTACTAACACTGCATTAGGCGATACTGTTGAAAGGGTTGGTAAGGATACAAAGAGAAAACTTGGCGAAAACGATAGGCTTATAGGTGCGTTAAAACTTTGCGAAAAGTTTAATTTGGAAACAAAATATATTGCAATGGGTGTTGCTGCAGGTATGTTTTTTGCACCAGATAGTGATGAAAGTAGTAAGGAATTAAAGGCTTACGCTTTAGAAAACGGCGCTAAAGCCACCTTAAAAACTTATTCTAACTATGAAGGCGAAGCAGTACAACTTATCGAAACTTACTATGAAATGATAAAGGCAGGCAAAACTATTAAAGATTTAGTAGATTATGCAAATAGCCTTTGTGCAAAACAAATAAAGGTTTAATATGAAAGGTATAGTAATTGCAGGCAATATCTTGCTTGATAAACTAAATGAAATTTCCGTTTACCCAAACTGTGGGCAGTTAACCAAAATCAAATCGGTTGATAAAGCAGTTGGTGGTTGCGTACCAAACGTTGCAATCGACATTAAAAGGTTAGATAGTACGGTTGACGTTTATGCTTCAGGCAAAGTAGGTAAGGACGGTGACGCTAAATACGTTTTAGACGTGTTAAATAATAACGGCGTTGATACTAATAGCGTTGTTTATGGTGATGAAGCCACAAGTTTTACAGACGTAATGAGCATTTTGGGTGGGGAAAGGACTTTCTTTACGTACGCTGGTGCTAGTGCAAACTATGGGTTTGACGACGTTGAAGAAAAACTTTTTGGTGCTGAAATGTTCCACTTGGGCTACTTTTTGCTTTTAGATAAAGTAGACTCTGGTGACGGTGTTAATATACTTAAAAAAGCAAAAGAAATGGGTGCAAAAACTTCTATTGACTTGGTAAGCGAAAATTCTGATAGATATTCTATCGTTTTACCTGCTTTACAATATACTGATAACATCATTATAAACGAAATTGAAGCATCAAAACTTTCTGGCATAGAAGACGATATTAAAAAAATGGCTACTAAACTTAAAGAGTTGGGCGTTAAGGAAAGGGTAATTATCCACTGTCCAAACTTTGCTGTATGTATGTCAAACGACGGTTATACAGTTGTAAATTCATTAGATTTACCTAAAGGCTTTATAAAGGGTGCAACTGGGGCGGGTGACGCTTTCTGTGCAGGCAGTTTATACGGTATCTATAAAGGGTATACCGATAAAGAAATTTTAGAGTTTGCATCTAAAGTTGCCGTTTGTAATTTAAGCGCACCAGATTCAATTAGTGGTGTTAAAAGCGTAAAAGAAACGGAAGAATTTTGTTCTCAATTTAAAAGAAAAGTTTAATATCAATTAAAAGTTAAAGCGATTGCTAAATAAAGCAATCGCTTTTTTCATATTTAAAATAATTTATCAATAAAATAAAGATATGAAACTAAGTGAGTTAAAAATAAATGAAAGTGCAAAAATTACTAAAATAAATACAAACTTAAAAATGCAAAAAAGGTTAAATAATTTAGGCGTAATAAAGGGTGCAACAGTAAAAATAATACGAAAAATGGCGTTTGGTGGACCAACCGTTATAGCAATAAAAGGCTATTTTTTAGCGTTAAGAGAAAAAGATTTAAGGAATATAGAAATAAATTATGAATAAGACTATTTGTTTAATAGGCAACCCAAACTGTGGCAAAACCACCCTTTTTAATACGCTTACCGGCACCTATCAAAAGGTGGGCAATTGGACAGGTGTGACAACTGAAAAAACAGAAGGGGTTTATAAAAAAGATAAAACCGTTCAAATAGTAGACTTACCAGGGCTATATTCTTTTGATGCTAACTCAATTGACGAAAAAGTGGTTACCACCTACTTAAAAGAAACCCCGCCAGACTGTATAATTTCCGTATTAGACGGCACTAACTTGCAAAGAAATTTATTGCTTGCATTAAAACTTTTAAGTTTAAATATTCCTATGGTTTTAGCAATAAATTATGCTGATATATTAAAAAAACAAGGCATAAATATAGATACCAATTTTTTTGAAGAAGCATTTAATTGCGAAGTAGTATTAATATCTGCACTTAAAAACTTAAACGTAAATTTGCTTATGAAAAAGGCTATAAATACAATAAAAAAGCCAAAAAATTTAACGTTAGAAAATGTAGAAAAAACGTTTGATTTTATTGATAAACTACTTGAAAAAGCAATAAAAACTACTAAAAATATACAAAGAGAAGATAAATTAGATAATTTTTTAACGGGCAAGTTTACTGGTATTTTTACCTTTTTTATTATAATCACACTAATTTATTTTTTGGCTATAAAATGTGGGGGATATTTAGGTGATTACATAGCCGATTATACAGAAAAATCAACGTTAAACATAAAAAATTATTTAGAATATAAAGGTATAAACGAAATTGCCATAGGTATTTTTACAGACGGGGTAATAAAGGGACTTGGCACAATCTTTTCGTTTTTGCCACAAATTTTAATATTATTTTTCTTTTTAAGTTTAATAGAAGAAAGTGGTTACGCCTCAAGAATAGCACTAATATTCGATAGGTTTTTCTCTCTATTGGGGCTATCAGGTAAAACGCTTTTACCATTAATAGTGTGTTCTGGCTGTACGGTAAGTGGGCTTATGGCTACAAGAACTATTGAAAGTACTTCAGAGAGAAGATTGACTATATTTATATCGCCTTTTATACCGTGTGGTGCAAAAACAATGGTGTTTGGTTGGTTTTCAAGCGTAATATTTAACGGCAACCCGTTTATAGCATCGTCAATGTATTTTTTGGGTATTTTTACTGCCGTAATAACGTCAAAAATTCTGTCAAACCTAAAAGCCTTTAGTGAAGATAAAGGGGAGTTTTTGCTTGAAATTCCACCTTATCGTATGCCGTCAATTAAAAACGTGGCGTTAAGTTTAATCCAAAAGGTAAAAGACTTTACTATAAAAGCCGGCACAACTATTTTAGCTGTATCAGTATTTTTATGGGTGCTTACTAATTTTGGTATAAACGGCTATACTAACGGGCAAGTGCAAAAGAGTTTCGTTTTTAGTATAGGTAGTGTGTTGAAATATATTTTTTACCCACTTGGGTTTTGTAATGAACAAACTGCCGTTTCTATTTTATCAGGCTTATTTGCAAAAGAAGGTATTATTGAAAGTTTAACTGCTTTTTCTAAAAACACTATACTGTTTGATAACGGGTTTAGCGCATATTCCTTTATGGCGTTTACCTTGCTTTCGCCACCTTGCACTTCAAGTTTAATAACGGCAAAAAAAGAACTTGGCGTTAGAAAATGGTTTTATTTTATGCTTGCTTTTCAAACTATAACGGCGTATATAGTAGCAATGCTAATAAACTTAATAGGTCAAATAGTAATGGGGAAAATGCACTTGCTTTTAATATTTATATTTGTTATAATACTTTCGATAATTATTTTCGCTATAAAAAGGGGAGAAAAATGGAAAAAGGCAAAACCTTATACGACCGTATGAGAGAAGCAGATAGAATTGAAGAAGATACTTTTTATCCAGAAGATTGGATTGATGAAAGAGAACTTACGGATAAAGAAAAGTATTTTGATTTTTACGACGATATAAAATTAACCCCAAAAGACGATTGGTAAAATAAATTTAAAAACAAAAAAACACATCTTAGATGTGTTTTTTTATTATGCATAATAAAAAATATTTTTTGTTTTAGTCTTCTTGTGGTTTAGCCTTTTCAACTTCAAACGCTTCAAGAATAATGTTTCTCAATTCTTCTCTTGTTTCGGTCTTAATAGGATGTGCAATATCCTTATATTCACCGTCACCAGTTTTCCTGCTTGGCATAGCGATAAAGTAGCCTTCATTACCTTCGATAATTTTGATATCGTGAATAACAAAACAATCGTCAAAAGTAACTGATGCTACAGCCTTAAGTTTGCTATCGTCTTTTTTAACGATACGAACTCTAACGTCTGTAATTTTCATTGTAAAATACCTTCCTTAACTTATATTATAAACATTTTAGCATATAAAAATGCTAATTTCAACCCCTTTTTTAAAAAAAATCGACAATTTTTGAAAAAAAGTGCCTAAAAACACGCAAAAATCATAAGATAAGGTATGAAAGGTCAATTCAAATTTTTTAAAAGCAATAGTTTCTATTTTTCTGGCATAGGCGGTGTGTCTATGAGTGCATTGTCTAAATATTTAATATCGCTTGGTAAGTGCGTTTCTGGTAGCGATATTTGTTCTTCTAGCCTAACGCAAGAACTTGAAAATTTGGGCGTAAAGATAGATTATACCCAGTCTGGCAAGAATATTAAAAAAGGTCAAATTTTCGTATATACTTCTGCAATTACCGAAAATAATTTAGAGTTTCAAAAAGCAAACTCTCTCGGCTTAAAAACGTTAAAGAGAAGTGAACTTTTAGGTCAAATAGTTTCGCTTTATAAACGTTCAATTGCAGTGTCGGGCTCTCATGGTAAGACAACGTGTACTGCTATGATTGGCGATATACTGTTAAAAAGCAAAAGTAGCCCAACTATTTTTTTGGGTGGTGAAATGCAAAATTACGGCAACCTACATATTGGGAAAAGCGACGTTGCCGTAGTTGAAGCGTGTGAGTATAAACAAAACTTTCTTAATATTGCGCCAAAAATAGCAGTGGTATTAAACATAGATAACGACCACCTTGATAGTTATAAAAATTTAGAAGAGGAAA
>JAZQVG010000137.1:0-5783 GCA_045631625.1 Christensenellaceae bacterium | reverse complement strand
TTCTTTTATGCAAGCAGTTAAAAAACAACTTGAAATTATCTGTATAAATATGGGTTTTGGCTACACTGCATCAAGCATAAATCTATTAACTAATAAAGCAATTAATTTATCAAACTTAAAACTAAACAACACATATTATAGTGAAGTTGCAAACACTTTAGAAAACTATAATGACGACTTACTTAACGATAGAAAAATTTACGAAACGGTTGTTGAAATGATTTAATAAATTAAAAAAGACGCTTAATTTTAAGCGTCTTTTTCTTTTAGTTTTTAATTCTCATTTGTGTTTTTACAAAACAAAAATTTTAATATTTTTCCTATTAAAAGTGGAACTTTAAAGCAAATTACTTTCATTTTTCACCCCTTTACTTATATAAATATATGCAAAAAGCAAAAAATATTTGCAAAATTGTAATTATTAAATTTCACGAAGTTGATTTATTATCTTCGCCCTATCAAGTTGGTTAAATATAGTACTGCCCGCAACTATTACGTTTGCACCGTTATCCTTAACGGCTTTTGCGTTTTCAAGGGTGATACCACCGTCAATTTCTAAATCAATTGTTTTCCCCGTTGATTCAATAAGTTTTTTGGCTTGAGAAATTTTAGGTAAAACGGTAGGTATAAACGCTTGCCCACCAAACCCTGGAAAAACACTCATAAGTAGTATCATATCGCACTCTTCAATGCAATCTTTAAGCACGTCTACGTCTGTATCTGGATTTATAACTGCACCACATTTAACGCCAAGTTCTTTAATGGCTTTTAAAGTGTCCTTTAATCTATCTTTACACGCTTCGTAATGAACGGTAATAATATCTGCCCCTGCCTTTTTAAAATTTTCAATATATTTCCAAGGCTCAACAATCATTAAATGCGCATCAAAAATCGCATTAGAATATTTCCTTGCATCAGCAATAAATTTAGGGCCAAACGTGATATTTTTAACAAAAACACCGTCCATAACGTCTAAATGCAATAAATCTGCACCACAATCTGTAATCAACTTACATTCTTCACCAAAACGTGAAAAATCTGATGATAGCATTGATGGCGCAATTTTAATTTTATTCATAATTTCTCCTTTATAAATCTAATAAATTATTCATTATTTTCTTCTAAATATCGTTGTCTAAGTTGTCCACAAGCACCGTCTATATCTTCACCCATTCTACGTCTTAACGTAGCAGATAAGCCACCTTTTTCAAGCACACCTAAAAATCTGTACGCTTCTTTATCAGTCACGCTTTTTAATTGGTTTTCTTTAACTTCATTCAGTCTAATTAAATTTACGTGGCAAGGCTTCCCTTTTAACAATCTAATAAGTTCGTCAGCGTGTCTTTTGGTATCATTATTACCCATAATTAACACGTATTCAAAAATATATCGTCTGCCGTTTTTATCAAAATAATATTCACAAGCATCTAAAATTTGCTTAATAGAATACGCTTTTGCAATAGGCATAATCTCTTTTCTTTCTTCGTCAAATGGAGAGTGAAGTGAAATTGTTAAATTTATAGGTAAATTTTTATCTGCAAGTTCGTAAATTTTAGGTACAATTCCAGAAGTTGATAAACTGATATTACGTAAACTTATGTTTATGCCGTTTGGTGCTGAAACGAGTTCTAAAAACTTTACAGTATTCTCAAAATTATCTAATGGTTCACCACTACCCATCAAAACGATGTTTATAACCTTTCTTTTTTCGCCTATGCCACCTTGTAAATATCTATTTACAGCAATAACTTGCCCTAAAATTTCATAACCTTCTAAATTTCTTATAAGTCCATTTAACCCTGAAGCACAAAAAGCACAACCCATACGACAACCTACTTGAGTAGAAACACACAAAGTGTAGCCGTATTTATACTTCATTAAAACACCTTCAACAACGTTATTATCGCTAAGTAAAAACAAAAACTTTTCCGTGCCGTCTTTTGAAACCAAATTTTTAATTATCTTTACAGGTTGGGCAATAAACTCATTTGATAATTTATCGCGAAAATCCTTAGACAATTCTGTCATTTCACTAAAATCGTTACCAAAATGCAAAGCCTTATAAATTTGCCCTGCCCTAAAAGACTTTTCATTAATTGATATTATGTAGTTTTTTATTTGGTCTAAATTAAACCCTAGTAAGCAATCTTTCAACTATTTAACCTTCTTAAGTTTTGCAATATAAAATCCACAACCGTTTGAAATATCTGGCAAAAATTGATTTGTGCCAACAATATCAATATGTGCTAATTTACTATCTATTTTCTCTATCTCAAAACCCGTTATGTGTGACATAAACGCATTTATAATCTCAATATTTTCACAAGGTAATATCGAACAAGTTGAATAATAAAGATACCCACCCATTTTTACGTACTTACTAACCGTTTTTAGTATACTTAATTGTTCAATATTTAACTCCTTAATATTGTTTTCTTCTCTGTTTAACTTTATATCTGGATTATCTAAGACAACACCTAAACCACTACAAGGCGCATCGCATAAAACGGCATCAAACTTTTCAAAAAATCTTTCGTCATACTCTTTTGCATCATACACTTCGCAAGCAACGTTATTTCTATTCATACGCCTAGAATAATCTTTTATAAGCCCAACCCTATGTTCATGTATATCAAACGCTAAAACGTTGTCACACCTATAAGATAATCTAATACTTTTTCCACCAGGTGCAGCACAACAATCAAGCAAATTTTCACACTTATCTACTATATCACAAATAGCAACAGAGCCTAAAGATTGGTAGGTATAAACACCTTTATCATAGTCAGCGTTTCTAACGAAATTTTTTACCGTGAAAACGTTTTCAAAAGGCGTTTTTTGATATTCAACACCATTTTCTTTTAAGTATCTTTCACCATCAACGTCATAAAAAACCAAAGTATTGTCAGTATTTTGTGCAGAGATTATTTTCTCCGTTTTTTCTACACCATAATAATCAACTAACATTTTTACTGCAAAAAACGGATAAGAATATTTTACCGATAAATTTTCAATAGAGTCAGTAGGCATTTCAATAGTTTTGTTTATAAAACTTCTTAAAAAAGCGTTTACAAAGCCAGAGCCACCCTTTTTGCCCAATTTTTTTGTTAGTTCAACGGCATTTTCAGTAACGGCATAAGGTTTCTTTTCTAAATATTTTATAGCATACATAGAAACCTTTAAAATAGTTCTTATAGCAAGTTTAGGAGATTTTTGCGTCAATTTTTTTATATAGTAAGAAAGTTCAATGTCTTTATCAAGCACACCATAACAAGTTTTAATCGTTAAACGTCTGTTTTTTTCTTCAATAATGGTAGAAGATATGGCTTGCTTAATAAAAGCACCTTCACTATAAACTTTATTTAAAATTGTATAACAATCGTATAGCCAATTTATCATACACCAAGTTTTTTCCCAACGTTTAATTTATTTCCACGTAAAAAATCTGCAACACAAAGTGGTTTACCGCCTGCTTTTTGCACCGTTACAAGGGATAAACTACCATTACCACATCCAACAATCAGTTTGTCGTCTGCTTGCAAAACTACACCGCTTTCACCTTGCATATCGCAAATTTCAGCCTTATAAATCTTAAATGGCTCACCGTCAAGCATAGTATAGCAAATTGGTGCAGGATTAAAGGCACGTATTTGATTATAAATATAAATATTATCTTTATTCCAATCAATAAGCGCCATCTCTTTTTTTATAATTTTTGTTAAAGTTGCCTTTTCATCGTCTTGTTTAATATAAACTGCTTGTGCATTTTCTATAACGGATAAGGCTTCTAAAATACTTTCAGCACCTACGCTTGAAAGCCTTGCAAAAAGTTCCCCACAAGTTTCATCATTTTTAATATCAATTTCTTTTTGAAGCAAAATATCGCCTGTGTCAATGCCAATATCCGTCTTCATAATAGTTATGCCTGTCGTTTTTTCGCCATTAAGTATAGCAAAATGTATTGGTGAAGCACCACGATATTTTGGCAATAATGAAGCGTGTATATTTATTACGCCAAGTCTTGGTAAATCTAATATTTCTTGAGATAAAATTTGACCAAAAGCACAAGTAATAAATAAGTCTGCATTTAAACTTTTTAAAATTTCCACGGCTTCCAATCTAATTTTATTAAACTGGTAAACGGGTATGCCCTTTTCCAATGCCAAAACCTTAACGGGTGGTGGGGTTAAAACTTGTTTTCTCCCCACAGGCTTATCAGGATTTGTAACAACTGCAACAACTTTATGTTCAGTATTTTCCAATATCGTTTTTAAAGGCAAAACGGCAAAATCAGGCGTGCCTAAATATACAATATTCAATATTATTTTTCCTCCATAACGTTTGTTGCTTTATCTATATATAAAGTCCCGTTTAAATGGTCGTATTCGTGGCAAAAAGCACGTGCCATAAAGCCTTGTGCATTAACGGTAAATTGCTTACCATTTCTATCAAACGCTTTAACCGTCACCTTTTCAGGTCTTTCAACCGTGCCGTACTTACCTTTTACAGACAAACAACCTTCTTCACCTACTTGTTTCCCTGATTGCTTTACTATTACAGGGTTAATACACTCATAGTATTTATCGTCAAGCATAACGATAAAAACACGTCTTAAAACGCCAATTTGTGGGGCTGCAAGCCCAACACCGTTAGCCTTTATTAGCGTTTCTTTCATATCGTCTAATAATTCAGCAGTTTTTTTGCCAAAGTCTGTAACTTCAAAACTTTTTTTTCTTAAAGTATCGTCGCCAACCTGAATTATATTTCTTAAAGCCATTTTTTCTCCTTAATTAAGATTTGCAGGGTTCACTTCTAAATAAACGCCACAACTATTACTATTATATTTATTTGAAATTGCGAAAACAGTATCTAATAATTGCTTATTATCACACTCTATTCTCATCAATACTTGATATCTAAATTTTCCTTGAAGCCTTAAAAGTGGCGCTTTCATACAACCGAAAAATCTAAATTTATCTTTATTTTGCTCATAAAACATCGAAAGTTCTTGATAAACTGCCTTAGTCACAGTCAACACCCTTTCTTCGTCCGTTGCAGAAATAAGCACCCTAACGATTTTAGTAAAAGGTGGAAAGCCCGTACTACTTCTAATTGATATTTCCCTTTCATAAAAACCTTGGTAATCGTAACTAATAGTTTGCAATAAAATAGGGTTTTCTGGAGAATACGTTTGTAAAACGACTTTACCAGCATCTTCAGCCCTACCACAACGGCCAGATACTTGCGTCAATAATTGAAAAGTACGTTCTGAACTTCTATAATCGGAAAAATACAAGCCCATATCTGCATCAATTATACCAACTAAAGTTACGTCTGGAAAATCGTGACCTTTAGCAATCATTTGCGTACCGACCAAAATATCAGCCTGCTTTTCGCTAAAAGCGTTTAAGATTTTCATATGCCCTTCTTTGTTTTGCGTCGTATCTCTATCCATACGCAAAATTCTACTATTAGGGAAAAGTTTTTTAAGTTCAATAACTATCTTTTCCGTGCCGTAGCCACCGTATTTTATGTAAGGACTGCCACAGTTTACACAGCCGTCTACCATTTTATATTTTGCACCGCAATAATGACAAAGCAATGCGTCTTCATCTTTATGATAAGTTAACGACACGTCGCAAGAATCACACTTAAAAACGTGTCCACACTCAGTACAAATTACCGTTTTTGAAAAGCCCCTTTGGTTTAGGAAAAGTATTGCTTGTTTACCATTATCTAAGCACTTTTGAATTTCACTTCTTAGCGCAAAAGAAAATGGTGTG
>JAZQVG010000136.1:0-4681 GCA_045631625.1 Christensenellaceae bacterium | reverse complement strand
AACAGCCGTTGCAGTGGAAAGATTTGTTCCGTCAAAATGATAATGGTTTTCGCCAAAACCAACTTTATTTCCTAAAATATTAAGATTTGTGTTTAATGTTTCAATTTGTTTTTCTGTTCTTAATGCTTCACTGTCGCTTTGGATTAAATCATCTTTTGTTGCGCCTTTTGGAAGAACATAAACGGAAATATCATTGTCATCAAACACCGCTTTTTGTGTTCCGTCTTCATAACTTAACATATCAGCCCTAACAAACGTTCTTCTACGTCCGTCTTGAACTTCGTTTTTCAAAGCGTCAAATGAGATGTCAACCGCTTTTAAATTATCAATTGCGTTTGCATAATGTGGAATACCAAACGGCGAATTATTAAACAAATTGTTTGTTAATAACGGCTTGAATATTGCAAACCACTTAACGTCGCTCTTTGTATCAAAGTCTGCCATTGTGGCACCTTCTGTTGTAATTTCTTTTAAATTTCCATTTGTTTCTTCAAATAAATGGTTGTAAATATGATAATTTCCACTTGCTTCATCAATTTTATGTACTGATAAAACAATATATTTAATCCCTTTTTTATATTCAACACTACCAAATGCGCATTCAGTTACGCCCTTGTTGTTCCAACTTAACGGATAAATCCAGTCAATGTCAACTAAGTCAACTCTTGTTTTTGCTTCGCTAACGTCCAGCGTCATTGTGTCTTCGTTTTGAATTATATCATAGACACTGACAACGGCAGCCTCTGTTCCCAAAGCGCCTGATTTTTCCAACGCTTGATTAATAACAGAATATAAATCAATATTATCAATTATTTCATTGAACTGGTCTTGCGAATTGTCGTCCTTTAAATTAATTTCGCACTTTTCACTCCATAGAATATCGCTCCAGTCTTCGCTTATTTCTTTTGCCATATTCATTGTGAAACGTTTTTGTGGCACTTTTCTGCGACCATTGAAAATAAAATAATTATGGAAATTCTTTACATTTCCTTCGTATCAACTTTTCCATTGGTCGATATAAGTTTGTAAAGCGTGTTTAATGTCGAGATTGTACCCGTACGTTTTAGTTAAAAAATCTTCTAATTTCATCGTATCACTCCTTTTAAATGTTTTTTAACAACAAATATCTAAACCTCCAATTCTTTCCAACTATAATATACCATAAAAAACTATTTATAACAATTAACGTTCTAAAATATTCATCATAAGTTTGTCATAGAACGGAAACATTGAATATTCGCTTGCGTCCAAGTCATCTATTGGCGTTGTTCCGTCGTCAAGCCTTGTGTCTGGTTTCTTTTCGTCCCAAACGGCTTGTTCGTATGCTTCTTTTAAATATTTACATTTCTTTAATAAGAACCTGCGACCTTGTGCAAATAACATTTGGTCCATATAAATTCGGTCAATAATTTGTCCCTTAATGCAGTCGTCAACTCGTAACGGAATGTTGTGTTCTTGTAAATAACGATTTAAACCATACGTAAGAACTTGGCCTAACGCACCATAGTCGCCAAAACAATGTGTTACCTTGCCATATTCAGCAACAACGCGGCGATAAAATTCCTCAAAATGTTCGTAGATTTGTTCGGGTGAATAAAGCCCGGCCAATTTCATTTCGTCAATAGTCCACACTTGTTTGAAATATGGTGTTATTCCTGTTGCTTTAAATTCTGTTTCCCCTTTTGTTGCGCCGTAGTCTATTCCAATTGAAATTATTAAGAAGTTAATTTTGTTTCCATATTCGTCACGTGCCTCGTCTTTCATAAACATTTCGCTGTTATTAGCAAATTGTTGATAAATAAGTCCTTCGGCAAGTACCCACAAACCAAGTATGAAACGTTGGTAGAACACACCGCCCATTGATTGGTATTCTTTTTTAAGTTGTTCAAAATATTCTTCGTTTTCTCTTTTTAATATTTCGTTGTCGTCCAACGTAAAACTCCAAACTTTCTTGTCAATTTCATCATTGTCGATAATTTGTACTTTGACCCAATGATTAGGTGCGTCTGGGTTGGTTGTTGCATATAACTTTGCATTCTTAACTGACAAACGGGAAAGAAGCATTTTATAAAAGTCTTCCGGTATCTGTGTTAATTCGTCGACATACCCTCCGCCAAGTGTCATACCACGTATTTTACTTTCGGCGCGGTCGTCATTTGCACCTTCAAGCCACACTGTTCTCCCAAACAATTTTGCGCTTTTGTTACTTATTGAATACGAAAAATTGTTTGCGCCGACGAGGTCTTGCAACAAGCCCAAGCAGTTACGTTTCAACGACGTCAACGTTTTCCCCGTCATTAAGAACTCAACGTTTTCCGGCATTGAACCAACGAAAATAGCCCACTTCAATAGTGAAACATAGGTTTTTCCACTACGAACTGAGCCTGTCAAAATGTTAATACGTCTGTCTTCGTATAACATAAAATCATATTGTTTTGGATTTAACATTTCATTGATTGTTTTTTGCATTGTTTAACGCGTCCTTCAATTCGTCAAGTATTCCATTGCTTGTAACTTGATTTTCAACAACGTCTTTTTGGCCGAGATATTGTTTTCCTAAAAATATCGCCATTGCATAACTTTTTTCGGCAAGTTTCCATTGCATACGACGCAACGAACTTTTTCCCATTTCACGCTTTTCTTTATATATCTCGGAAAAGCCTTTGCCGTACGTTGATTTACACCACGCTGTCAAAGTTTTGTCGGTGATATTTAAAACGGAACAAATTTCTTGTTCAGTGCATTGAATTGCACATAAACCTTCGAACGTTTGTTGATTTATGTTATCTTGTTTTTGTTTAATTTGACCTTTTGCCATAATTTCAACTCCTTATTTTCTCTAAAAAACAAAAACCAACTAATAATAGTTGGCCAATAATCAATATGGAGCGATAAGGTCGGAATTGAACCGCCATCATTCTACAAAGTAGAACATTCTAACATTAAACTATTACCGCATTACATATAAATTATATACCAATATTAATTATCTGTCAACTTCGTGTCTTTCGGCACGTGTGATTTTTTGGCCTTTATACATTCCGGCGTTAAATTCGTCAATTTTTTCAAATGGAATAATTGGGCAGGCGATTTCATAGTCGTCGTCCAAAACATAAATATAACGTAATTGGAAGCCTTCCACAACTTTTGTGTGCAGTTTTTCGGCATACCATTCCATTGTTTTATATTCGCCATTTAAACCCAAATCGCGTTGCATTATTTTGTACATCATTGAAGATTTGGCTTGTAAAGACATACGGTGGGCGTATTTTCCGCCGCCATTGTACTTCCAATATTTTTCCGGAAGTTCAATCATTGACGCCGTGGAAAGGTTGGTTAATTTAAAACCACTCGCGCGGTATATTGTGCCGTCGCCACAATGTGCGCCGTCCGCGAAACTTATAATCCACCTAATGTGTGGGGCATTCTTTTTGATTAATTTAAACGCAATGCTTATGCAACGGCTTTCACTGTTGCGTGGTAACGCGTCGTCAAAGGCCATTCGGTTTAATTCAAGCCATTCGTTCCATAAAGCAGGTTGTTTCGTTTTTTTGTTCACAACCAAACCTTGGACCTTACGCTTGTCTAATGAACAGCCGAAACTCATAACGCCGTGTAATCTGTTGTCTAAAAAGCAACCAAAATGCAATTGGCTGTTCGCAACAACCTTGCCGGAATAATGGTGTTTTTTAACAAAGTCATTCGCAATTTTGCTTGGAATAACCTTAACAACTACATCCTTTGCAGAAGCCATTCTTCCACCACCAAATATAATGCGTTGCCGTTTGAATTTTGGTTAACGCCGACGTAATTCTTAAATTTTTCTGTTTGCTTCATTTCGCTAATTGCTTCTTTCACCTTTTCAACTTGGTCGTCGCTAAAAGTTAAATTCATTGTTTGAATAGGTTCTCTGTCGCCGTCCTTCAAACTAAATTCAGTGTCAAATTCTTCGTTAAATTCGTTTAAATCGAAGCCAAAATCGGCCATATCAATGTTTAAAATGTCGGCAAGTTCGCCGTCTAATATTTTGTAATCAAAGTCGCTGTTCATTGTTAATTTGTTGTGAGCAAGAGTATAGGCCTTGCGTTCTTCGTCTGTTAAATGGTCAAGGCGAATAATTGGAACTTCTTTCATTCCTAATTCTTTGCAAGCGATTAGTCGGCCGTGTCCTTCAACAACTTCGTCTTTCCAAACACCAATAGGGTCGTCCATTCCAAATTGTTCAATACTTTTTTTGATTTGTTCAATTTGTTCTTCTGGGTGTTGTTTTGCATTGTTTTTGTATGGTCTAATGCTGTCAATATTTACATATTCAATTTTAAGTTTTTCCATAAAATTTCCTCCCTCAATATAATTGTACCACAAAACAAATAAAAAAAGAATAGGAAACAAAATTCCTATTCGTGCAGGGGGGATGTCTAAAAGACATAGTAAACGGAAAATGAGAAACCGTCCACCAATTAAATTATACCATAAAAAAAAGAAATTTGTTAAAAATTTCTTGTTCTTTTACGTTTTTCTTCACGGCCAATACGAAGTGCGTCCGCAAAACCTTCAAATGCAGCCCTGTCTTCAAACATTGTTAATAGGTCGACAATCATTTGACGTTTTACACGTTCAAAGTATACGTCGGGAATGTCGTGGCATTGTTCAAGTTTATCAACGACATATTTGCATAGGT
>JAZQVG010000135.1:0-1473 GCA_045631625.1 Christensenellaceae bacterium | reverse complement strand
CTATCTTTGCCGCTCAACGCATATTGTGCCTTTTGCTCTACTAACTCATTAAAAAACGGGTGTGTTATTTTAACATCACTTGTGCGGTCGGCGTTTTGCCATTGCCCGTCTTTGTCCATATAAAAAATACGGCACTTTGTAATGTCGTGTCGTCCTTCGTAATAATCAACACCAACCTTTGCTAAACGCTTTTTGTCGCTTTGTTGGTCTTTCTCTACAAAACTTTTAATCTCTGCTATTTCTAACATATGCACCACCTTATAAATAATGGTCGGGCGTGTAAGAATTGCACTTACACCGCAAGCCGTCGAAGCCATACGCAAAACTTATCATTGTGCTTTTGACTAGGTATGCAGCCACTTAAAGCCGCCCGTAATACGCCCATAAAATATAATCAAGTTGGGCGTGTGCTGTTTTGTATTCTTTTTATAAGCCCCAAAACTCTGCTCAAAAAGGCTTATACCAAAAAGGAGAGATATAACAAAATAGGCTATACTATAACCCACTTTGCTTATAATTATTATATCACAATAATAATAAATTCGTGTCTTTATGTGTCATATTTTTTAATTATGCTACAACTTTGCCGTAAAATTCTTACGGCTGCCGTCTAAATAGATAATCGGCGGCTTAATACTAGCGGGTTTATAGCCGTGTGCTTCGCCATAACCGCCATATTTAAGCCAAGCGTTAGTGTTTACAAACATCTTATCTACCAAAGATATTGTGCTATTTTTGCTATCGGCTCTATAAAATGCTTGTTTCAACACGGCGGGCAAATGTGTATGGCTATGTATATAAATATCAACATCAATAATGCTAGCCAAATCAACTAACCTGTTAATCTTGCCGCCTTCTCTGCGTCCGCCACCGCTCCCGTGTGTTATATGCAGCGTATAGCAAACTTGCCTTATTGTGCTTTTGCCTGTTACTTTATGCCCGTTTGCCACTTGCCCAACCCTTAAAAACAATGTTACGCTTTCGGGTGCGTATCGTTCGCTTATACCTAGTTCCCTTGCCATTATCTCGGTTAGGTCTATACCGTCCGTTCTATAAGTCCTGTTTTCGTGGTTGCCGCTTGTAACCGCTAAAATCTTATGCTTTATCGGCTCAAATAACGCCGTTGCTTGCTTTAATTGATCCATAGGGCTTAATGCTTCGCTATATGTATCGCTTATGCTTTGCGTGGTCGCATTGTTTATTAAATCGCCATTTAAGATAACATAAGCGTTTGGGTTGGCTTCGATCGCCCTTACTTGCTCCAATATCTCTTTATAGTTGCAATGCCTATCGCCCAAATGCAAATCGCTTAATGTGTATATCTCTACATACTTTAATTTTCTTGGCAAATCTACCTTAACCGCTCTCATTTACACCCCTTTATGTACTTGTCCGCTATTTTGATAATGTCGCTTGCGTAAGTACCTATAAACTCGCATATTTGCTCGTGGTTAAATGTTTCTTGGCTCGAAT
>JAZQVG010000134.1:0-10831 GCA_045631625.1 Christensenellaceae bacterium | reverse complement strand
AAGGTTAAACAAATAGAAATAAACACGGTAAACGGAAACGACAAAAAAGTTTCTTTTATAGTACCGGAAATAGAAATAATTACAAAAGATAGCAATTATAAATATTATAGCGTTAGATTTTGTGTGGTTGATAGTTTAGGGCTTTCAATAGACCTTCTTTTGTCGCCTGCACATCTTGGGGGAAGTTATGGAAAAGAGTGTGGTAAAATTAAAACTCAAAAAATTGAGGCTAATATCTAAACTAAAAGCGTTTATATTAAAAGCATCAATAAACGAAAATATACTTCATTACATAAATGGTGGCGAAGTTTTGCCACAGCCTTTAACGGGCGAAGAAGAAAGCGAAATTATAGAAAAACTTTCATTGGGCGATACGGCTGTTAAAGATAAACTTATAGAACACAATTTAAGGCTTGTGGTGTATATTGCAAGGCGTTTTGAAAATACGGGTGTAGATTTAGACGATTTGGTGTCGGTAGGTGCAATAGGGCTAATTAAAGCAGTAAATTCATTTGATAACGAAAAAAATATAAAACTTGCAACTTATGCTTCAAGGTGTATTGAAAACGAAATACTTATGCACTTAAGAAAAACGTTAAAAATAAAGTGCGAAATATCACTTGACGAGCCGTTAAATACCGATTATGAAGGCAATGAATTAGTGCTATCTGACGTTATGGGTACTGATGTCGATACAGTATATAAAAAGATAGAGTGCGGGGTGGAAAAAGATTTACTTACCATTGCACTTGATAAACTTAACGAAAGGGAAAAAGAAATTATGATTTTACGCTACGGCATAGGTGGTGGAGAAGAAAAGACGCAAAAGGAAGTTGCCGACCTATTAAACATTTCACAAAGTTATATTTCAAGATTAGAAAAAAAGATAATAGGTAGGCTTCAAAAAGAATTTTCAAAAATGGTGTAAAAAGTTGTTGAAAAATTTTTAAAAAATTATTGACAAAATGGATTGTAAAACATATAATTTAATTACTTTATAAATAAAGTAAGGTAAAAAGGAGAAAAATTTTATGAGAAAATTAAGTGTCTTAATCGCAATGATTTTATGTGTGACAATCGGTGGCGTATACGCATCTTGGACATACGCTGACGGTACTGCTGGTATTAAAAACCACACAAACAAAACAATTCAACTTTCAACAGTTATTTCTGCTGGTTCTGTTGGTGAATTTGGTATTTCACACAACATCAATGGTTTTGAAATTTCAGAAACCTCAACTGATGATAAAACTGCACAAATAGTTGCAACCTATCACAGTGGTGATAAAGTAGTTATTTCTTTATCTTTCACACCAGTTGCTACTGCAAGTGACGAAGTTAAAGAAAATGGTATTGAAGCATACGTTTACGTAGATACTGAACAAAACATTACTTGGAACAATGCAGATTTATTCACGTTTGAACACGACGAAACTAATGCAATTGTTATTAGTCCAAAGGGTACTGTAGGTGCTGCTAACGTTTGGGAAAAGGCACAAGATTCTGCAACTCTTACTTGCAATATTGAACTTGAACTTGCAGATTTTATTGCTTTAGGTTCTGTTTTCAAACTTGAAAACATTGACGATTATAGGGCATTTGAAACAGCGTTAAAGAACGGCAAGACAAATGCTGACGCACAAATTCATATTCACGTTACAGCAGATAATCCTAATGTATAATATCAATTTGAATTAACAAAATAAGAACATTAATTATCCCACGCACATTGCGCGTGGGATAATTTGCATAAGAAGAAAAAATAAAATAGAAACAAACAAATGACTTTTGAAGTTTATTCTTTTCTTTTGTGTTTTATTACTTTTATTTTGCTAACGGGTGTTTTTACAGTGACACTTGTTTGGTTGGTAAAACTTAAGTTTAAGGTAATAGATTTAGGTGCAGAAGACGAGAAAATAAAAAGTGAATATCTTAAGACTTTAGAAAAAAAGCCGTCGATTATTGGAAAAATATTCGACTGTTTTGTGTTGTTTGTTTGTTGTTTGCTTTTAGTAGTTGCCTTTACTTTTTCTTCTTACGTTTCGTTAAGGGATGGTAAAAAGGCAAACGGCATACCAACTTTAAGCGTAGTTAAAAGTGAAAGTATGTCTTACGTTAACGATAAAAACCAATACGTTAAACCGGAAGAAGTTAGTGAACATATACAAATGTTCGACTTGATAGTTTTTTATAAACTGCCTGACGAAAAAGATTTAAAAGTAAACGATATCGTTATTTACGAAGCAGACGGAGAGTTGATTATACATCGTATCGTTGCGATAGAAGAGCCTAATGCTAAGCACGAAGAAAGGCATTTCTTATTGCACGGAGATGCTAACAGAAGCCCAGACTATTTCCCTGTAACTTACAGTCAAATGAAAGGTATTTATACGGGTGATAGAATACCAATGGTTGGCAGTTTTGTTATGTTTATGCAATCTCCTGCAGGTTGGCTTTGTATAATTTTAATGGTTTACGCTATAATTTCTGTGCCTATTATTGAAAAGATGTTTAATAAGCATACCAACGCCCGTTTAATTGCAATGGGGCTTATTGCCGACGATAAAGAACAACCTAAAAAAGAAGAAACGGAACAAGATAAGGAAGCGGAAGAACAAACTAAAGAGGAATAATATGAATTTTAAAAGTATTAGAATGGTTCTGTTTCTAATTTTTTTAATATCTATTATGGTAATGCCGGGCGTGTTTGGTATTTGGTCTTATTATATCGGGCCCGCCGTGGGTGATAATGATAATAAAGGTATAATGCTTGGCGGGTTTTATTATGATTCGCAAGAAATTTTACCTGACACGGAAGAAGATATTAAAAATAAAGAAAATCACTATTTATTAATCCAAAATATTCTAAATCATAAGAAATACGGATTAAATAGTAATGATAAAGAAGTTATACATAACTATTTAGATGAAGACGGAAACATTTTATACGGGCAACAAAGCGTTTCGGGTGGTAACTTAAAACACATTTTGGTAAAAAACACCAGCGCAGAAAACGTGCAATTTGTTATAACCAGAATAAGTGCTACTGAATATCACGCTTATACTTATAAAGTAGCCGAATTGAACAGTACTTCAATGGGCAGTTATTTAGAAGTTTATAAAACAATTTTGGTGTATGGTAAACACGAAGATGGCGAAACTATTTGGCATTTGCACGGTAGTATGCAAGGTTATGCACAGGCTTTTGCACCAAGGGTTGTTTCTAAATCAGTTGACATTACAACTTTTACAACTATAAAACCAACTTCAATCACAAATTAATTCCACGTTCTAATATTAGGGCGTGGTTTTTTATATTTTATCGGGTTGTATAAAAATTTTTTGATTGCCTATAATTAACTTAAATCTCTTTTCTAAATACATAGGAGATTAAAGATGAGAAATAGCGTAGTTATTTGTGGTATAGACACGTCGCAAATAGAAAAATTATCAGATAAACAAACGTCGGAACTATTGGTTAAAATAAAAAATGGAGACCAAGAAGCAAGAGAAAAGTTTTTAATTGCTAATTTTAGGCTTGTTTTATCCATTGTAAAGCGTTTTAGATTAAAGACGAATAATTTAGACGACGTCTTTCAAGCGGGCTCTGTAGGGCTAATTAAAGCGCTTGATAACTTTGACTTAAAGTTTGGTGTAAAGTTTTCAACGTACGCAGTGCCAATGATTATTGGGGAGATTAAAAGATTTTTGCGTGACGGAAATTCCTTAAGAGTGCCAAGAAGCGTTAGAGATAAGGCGTATTTGGTGCTAAAAACAAGAAACGAGTTAGAAAAAACTATTGATAATCCGTCCACGCAAGAGATTGCCGATAAAATGCAGATTGCCGTAAGCGAAGTGGCGTATGCTTTAGACGCGATAAGCGATACGGTGTCGCTATTTGACCCCGTTTATAACAAAGATGGCGATACTTTAACGATAGTGGACCAACTTGGCGACAACAAAAATACTGAAGAAAATTGGACGGAAAAGGTGGCTTTAGATAGCGCCTTAAGAAAATTAGAGTATAGAGAACAAAGAATTATAGAACTTAGGTATTTTGAAGGAAAAACCCAAACGGAAATTAGTGGCGAACTTGGTATAAGCCAAGCGCAAGTTAGTAGGTTAGAGAAAAATGCCTTAAAGGAAATAAAACAAAGCATAAGAATATAATAAAAAACGCATAAGCAAATCGCTTATGCGTTTTAAGTTTAGTTTTTTATTATTCTACCCAACCGAATTCGTTTGGAGAGTGCATTTTTTTGCCGAGTACGCAAATTGGGTTTTCTTCCGTTTGCCAAGTTGAGTGGTAGGCGTATCTATCCCATGCCGTCTTTACCATAAACTTGTACGGGAATCTAAAGAATCCGGAATCTTTAATTTTTATGCTTGCGATAAGGTGAATTTCCTTATCGTTTTTAGAAAGATTTTCAACTTTCCATTTTGCAATTTCCTTTTCCAACTTTTCGCCAAACATAGTTTGGTGTGTTATCGCTTCCGTTTGCATACCTACCGTGCCGTCTGCCCTAAAGTACATTGCACTTTGTGGCAAGCCAAGTTCGTATTCACTTGCAACGTAGAAGCCGTAGCCGTTAGTGTTGTAAAGTTCTAACTTAATTTCGTCCCCTTCAAATGCAAGTTTAAATTTAGCGTCGTTGTCGTTTAAGTAAGCCCATTCAGCCTTTTCTAAACTGTCGGCGTGCTTATATTTATTTAAGCCGTCACCATCGGCACCGATATAGTATTCTAAAGGTGGAAGTTTCTTGTTAATTCTATCTTGAACTTCGACAAATTCCGTTTCTAAAAGTTTGTTTAATTTGTCAATTCTGTCTTGAAGTTTAACAGGGAAGAACTTGTAGCCTTCTGCTTCTGAGTGGTAGCCCAATCTTCCGTCCTTATTGCAAAGTTCTATCATCTTGGTAGAATTTTCAATTTCTTCATAAACAATTGCTTTCATACGGTCGAAAATCTTTTGATTATCGCCCAATTCATAACCTAATTGGTTTCTTAAAGAGTAGAATTCTACTATGTTTTTAGCACTTGCAAATAAAATACCTATTGCTTGTGCGTTAGAATATTGTTCGTTAAATTCGCCACCACTTAAACTGCCAAGTTTATCAAGTACTTCGACGCCTTTCTTCCAATTTTCACACATTAAAGTATAAAGTTTTAATATGTTAGAAAGTGGGTGTGATGACCATATACATTCACCAATTCTATCGCCGTCTGGTGGGTCAAGCAACAACCAAGAACGTGGGAGAGAGAAGTTTCTTGGCTTCAATGCCAAATCCCATACTACGCTATCGTGTGCTGGGCCGTAATATCCCATTAGTGAACAGATTGGGTAGTTAGAATAGCCTGCTTCAAAGTAGTTCCACGCTTCAACAACCTTTTTGGCTTCTTCTTCACTCCAATATAGCCTTGCTAAGTCAAGTAAGAAGGCTTGCTTGTCGGCGTATTTACCAAATGAATATAAGCCGATAGCCCTACTCATTAAACTTGGGTAGTTGCCAAAGTACCAACTTTCCATAAAGCCCGTCACCCCTAAGGCTTCTGCCTTTTGCATCTTGTCGAAGATGATGCCAGGTGCAGGTATGTATGGCACAGACGCTATTTCGTGTGAACAGCACGCTTGAATTTTACCCCAAACTCTATGTGGGTATTTTCTGCCTGCTTCTGCCGTGATTTTAAACATTTCAGACGGGCCTGTGTATGATAGCCAGTAGTCCATTGCAATAACTTCACGGTCTAATTGCTTAGAAACACCCCTATCTTCAAAGTTTTGCATTAAAATTATTTCGTCGTCTGCACCCTTTACGTATTCAACTATTTCGTCATATTCCCAACCACGATGTCCGTAAGTCCAACTAACGTATTCTAAGTCAGGGTTAACTTCTTTCATATACTTTTTGATAAGATTTATGGTGTAATCAAGGTTTTCCGGTCTTGGTATGTGTCCACAGCGTGGGCAAACGTTAAGTTTTCCTTCAACGTCACTAACCATATTTTGACAAGATGTCCACCTTTCGCCTTGTGTAATGCTTATCATGCCCTTTAAGCCTGGGCAAGCAGTAAATATTTCTCTAATAGAATCACGCAAATAGTTTTCTGCAAACTCTGTATGCGCACAAAATGCGTAGGAATCGCCGTTTCTATTACCCCTTGATTGTTTATATTTTTCGCTAACTTGTGGGTAGTATCTTGTAACGGCTTCGTCGTCAAGAGATACAGGTTCCATACAGAAAATATAAATGCCGATACCGTATTTTTTAGCGCGATTTATTACAGAATTTAATTTTGCTTGGCGTCTTTCTCTATCAATACCGTATTCTGGGATAGAAGAGTTTGTTGCCAAAGCGTTAAAGCAAGTATAAATCCAAAGCCCAGTGATATTATCGTGCATAAGTTTTTGCAAGTAGTTTTCTGGGTAGTAATCTATGTCGTCGTTAAGTTCGTCGCCATTTTTTGGTGGACGATTGGTAGGTGAGAAGAAGCATCTTGTAACCCTCCCGTCAAAAATTGGGTTAACTTCCTTGCTTTCTATCTTTAATTGACCGTGATTAATTACAAGTTGATGTTCAACGTATAAAATTGCACGTATTACAGAGATATAATCGCCCACATAAAGTTTGGTGCAATTAGCAGTAGTGTCAATTAAAAACTTTTCCTTAACAAATTTTTCGTCTTTAATAAGTTCAATTGTATAATCTGTGCCTTTAATGCCGTTAAATGTGCAAAATTCATCAAAATCAGCAAAAATAACGCTTAAATCGTCTAAATTTTCAAATTCGCCCTTGTTAAGTTTTACGCTGTTTATAAGTGCAAAACCCTTTTCTGCTTTTGCTGGAATATCGAAAATTTTAATGTTTTCCTTTTCCCTTAAGTCTTTTTCAAACAACATTTCAGGTTGTTCATAAAAAAACCTGTCAACAAATTCCTTTCTAACCATAATTCTCCTTGTAAGTTAAAAATATTTTATATTGGAACGGCTAAAACTACTAAAAACAATAGCCTTTTTACCGTACACACCCTTTCTTTTGCCCTTAGATATTAGGACAAAGTTTATTTTATCAAAAGGCAATGCTAAAGTCAATGCTAATTATTAAATATTTGCACATTTTAGTGCTTAATTTTTCTGTAAGCAAATGGCGACATTGATTCCTTTTCCTTAAATATTAAGGACATATAGTTTGCCGAAGAAAAACCGCATTTTTCAGCAATTTCGTTCATGCTCTTGTTGGTGGTAGAAAGCATCGCTTTTACTTTGTCTAACCTAAAGTTTAAAATGTAATCACTTATGCTTTCGCCCATGTGCTTTTTGAAGTTTTTTCTAATGCTTATAGCAGAGTAGTTAAATTCTTTAGAAATCATTTCAAGCGTAATCTTTTTTTGATAGTTTTTCTCAATATAATTTAGTATATTAAAAATCATTGGTGGCACTTGTTTAGAGTCGCTATTTTTAGAATTGCTATTTTGTTCAAAAAGTTCAAGCAAAATAAAGGAAAGTAGAATATGCAAAACGTCTTCTCTAAACTTAGAAGTTTTTGATAAGTTGCCCATAGTTTTTAAAGTATCAAAAATACGCCCCGTAGACTTGTTGGTTAAAGTTGTTACAGGCGCTTTTATAAAACTTTTTAGAACAAATTTTTCAAAATCCGTCAATATTTCTTCAAAAATGACAATACTAACCTTGTTTAAGTTTTTACCCGTGCCTACGTATCTGGTTGAAGGTGGCAAAATTACTACCGACCCCCTTCTTACAGGGTAAGACGTATCGTCTATATAAAACACCCCTTCACCGTCAAGCAAAAAAGACATTTGGTAAAAATCTTCGCCATATTTAGATACGGTTAAAGTTTGCCCGCTTTTGTTGTTTTTGGTAATTTCTATCATTGACATACCATTAATTCTCCATTTATGTTATTTTTTATCATTTATAACGGTATCGAAAATATGTAATTTTTGTAAATTATAACATAAATTGATAAAACACGCAACAAAAATAGTAAAAAAAGTATCAATAATTGAAAAAAAACACCACATCTTGTGTTTTATTTGATATAAAGACACTTTTTTTGTTTCTTTACAACAAAAATTATGGCAAAAAGGCAAAAAAAATTCAAAAATTTCTAAAATTTTCCATCAAAATGTTTTTTGTTATAAAATATGTATCTTAAATATGTAATATCATAAAAATATATCGCAAATTATCTTGAAAAAGTTTGAGTTATTTGTAATAATCTATGGGAGTATAAATTAAGATTGCGGTTTTGTCGCCATTAGGTCAAAAAATGGCTACGAAAACAGGTGGTTTTATTTATAAATAAAAAAAGAAAATCAAATCCAAAATCAAAAAGGAGAAAATGCAATGAAAAAGATTTGGAAAAAAATTATAGCGGTTGCACTTACAGTTTGTGTATGTGCTCCACTTACGGCATGTGGTCCTGCAGGTTCAGGTGGTGGTGGTAATAATGACAACACCCCTTACGTTAGTCTTACTATCGACATGAACCAAGGTGCAGTTCAATATGGTTGGACGACTAAGGTTATTAAACGTTTTGAGCAAGCGGTTGCTAACAAGCCATATGCTAACGGCAAGGTTGGTGTTAAGATTACTGACTGGAACCCTGAATCTACTGACTCAATAGTAAGCACTGCTGAAACTTCTGCTTATCATATTTTCTTAGACGAAGGTGATAAACAATTTAGTAAGCGTATTTCTTCAGGTGGTTATCTTGATATTACCGACGTTGTAACTGAACCAAACCCATTTGATAATGGTAAAATTATTAGGGACAAGTTGGATGATGAATTTAAGGATAGTGATTTAAACTGCTACAACGGCAAGTATTATGCACTTCCTTGGAAAGAATTCTATAATGCAATGCCATACAACGTAACGTTGTTTGAAGAATATGGTTTCTATTTTGCAAACCCAGCAGAATCTCAAATCGCTTTCGAAGGTAATGGTTCTTATCCAGGTAGCAAATATTACTTTATTGCTGATAACAGAATGGCTTCTAAGAGTGTTGGTTTAGACGGCGTTGCTGGTACTGTGGACGATGGTTTACCTACAACTTTAGAAGAATTTATTGCACTTTGCTATTTCGTTAAGGCAAGAGGTAACGGTTTATTCCCATTCGGTTGTACCGGTGGTAACCACACTGACTATACCAACTACTTACTTAAGACAATCATATACGGCTTAAGTGGTCCAGATGGAATAGAAGTATGGAATACTTTTGATGGTGAAATTGAAATCGTTGATTACGATGCTCAAGGCAATGGTAAATACACAAGTGAAGTATTGTGGGGGTTAGACGGTACTTACGTTCCTGTAACAAAGAAAGTGACAATTAGTCCAAACGACCCAGAAAGTTGGAACTTAATTCCACGTTCTTCTGCAAGATACTATGCAACGGCATTTGCTAAACTTATGGTAGAAAATGAATGGATTAGTGATAGTGTTAGGTCTTCTACGACAAATAACATCGTTTCTCAAGAACACTTTATTTTCTCAGGTACTTCTGAAGGTACTGCAAAAATGGGTTGTGTAATGCTTATGGAAGGTTCTTACTGGTATTCTGAAGCAGAATATAACGGTGCTTTTGGTAAATATGACCTTACAATGGAAGACGTAAGACCTGAATTTGCCGTATTACCATACGTACGTGGTTTAAATGGTACTGTTACTGCTGAAGGTTCAATGCTTATCAGATATAACTCTGCTTGTAACGCTTGGATTAACGGTAACTTAATGAAGAACCAAGAAAAGAACCAACACATCATTGACGCTGCAAAAGACTTCTTACGTTTCTGGTATTCTGACCAAGAAATGCTTAACTATACTGAAGAAGTTGGTCAAATCCGTGGTGGTATTAAAAACGCTTACTGGGAAGAAGTTGTTTATGCAAAAGATTCTAACGGTGAATACTTAAACGGCTTAAACGGTAAAGCAAGGGTTATTAAAGATGGTTGTAAATTACCAAACTACCAAATTTCATTATTAGAAATGAAGAGAGATGGTTTCGTAATAGCACAAAAGGGCGACCCAGTTAGGAACCCAAGTAACTTATATAGATTAGGTAACTCTTCTGGTTTGTTGATGAGTGCTGGTTTAGGTGTTATTTATGATGCTTTCTATAGATATCATGAATCAGTTCACAATGTATTTGAATTACACCAACCAAAAGTTTACCTTGGCTAATAAGTTGTAATTAAATATTCGCGAACTTATATATACTGTAATATTATAGTTTATTATATATAATGTTTATAGATTTATAAAAAAAGCCTTGTCTCGCAGAAATTTTTTCTGCGAGACATACGGCTATAAAAAAGAAAATTTTTTGAATTTGAAAATAAGGTCAAAATAATATATTTTTGATTTAAGATAAAAAAATAGTTCGACGCAATTTGGAGAAATTATGAAAATTAACGAACAGACGGCAATTTTGGAAAATGAAGACGTAGTTTTAGCAGAAACTAACGTTGAACCAGAAATGCCAAAACAAAAGAAAATGTTGACAAGGCGTACTAAGAGGGCAATTTTCTACATATTGTTGATGATTCTTCCGATGATTCAATGGGTGACTATGTATATTGGTGTTCATACTAATACCATTACGCTTGCTTTCCAAAAGTATTTGCCTGAAACTGCAAGCCTTGGCTTTGCTGGGTTTGAAAACTTTAAGCATGCTTGGGATTATATCTTTGCACCGGGAAGAGAATATTTGTGGAAAAACTCTTTAATCTTTATTTTCCTTAGTGTATGTATCAAGCAAACTTTTACGCTTTTCTTCTCATACTACATTTATAAAAAGTTCCCATTAGC
>JAZQVG010000133.1:0-3081 GCA_045631625.1 Christensenellaceae bacterium | reverse complement strand
AGAAAGTTCTTTCGAATACTTTTTCCACTCGTCCATTACTGCTATAACGTTAGGGTCTGCAACAAGTTCATTTAGTTTATTATACCTGTCTAAAATTAAATCTAACTTCTTAAACATTACTTTTTCGCCTTAATTATTCTTTCAATTCCACTATAATCTTTAATTATTTCAACTTCATTAAAATCTATAAGTAATTTTGCAATTTCTTTCGCTTGGTCATAACCACATTCTAATAATAACGTGCCGTCATGTGTCAAATAATCACTACAATTATTTGCAATTATTCTATAATAATCCAAGCCATCTTTTCCACCGTCTAAAGCAAGTATGGGTTCAAAATCCTTCACTTCCTTTTGAAGCGAAAAAATATCTTCACTTTTTATATACGGTGGGTTAGATACAATAACGTCAAACTTACCCAAAATATCGCTAAACATATCACTTTTGATAAAGTTAATATCAACTTGGTTAATTTTAGCGTTTTCTTTTGCCAATTCTAATGCTTTTTCACTTATATCACTTGCGGTAACTTTTGCATTGGTTTGCTTTGCAACGGTAATTGCAATAGCACCACTACCCGTACATAAATCTAAAACGGTAGAATTTTCATTTGTGCACTTAAAAACTTCTTCACACAAAAGTTCCGTTTCAGGCCTTGGAATAAGCACCCTTTCATCTACTAAAATTTTATTGCCATAAAAATCAGCGTCGCCTATACAGTACCATAAAGGCCTACCGGTAATCCTTTCTAAAACGACTTTATTTATCTTTTCAACGTCAGTTGCAGAAATTAGTTTATCGTTATTTAATTGGTCTCTTTTTATACCTAAACAAATTGAAACAATCCACTCTGCTTCTGCTTCTTCTTCAATCCCTTTTTCTTTAAGTAATGCTTTAGTATCTGCCAAAAGTTTAGATAGGTTTTGTGCAAAAGCAAAACGCTTTTCTGGGGTCGAAGGGTCGTCTTCCATCTGTTTTGCTTCGTTAAAAGCAGTAATAGCCACTTCTATCATATCGTCAGTAGGCTCTTTAGTTGTCAACCTTTGCAACAACAAACCAGGCAATTTAAGTGGATAAAACAACCAAAACTCTGTTTTAGATAAGCCTTTAAGTATTTCATAAGAAATGCCTGCAATTATTGGTAAAAAAGCCAATTTGCAAAGTAATCTTACAGCATTATATAAAAATTCTGTTTCAAGTACGGCTTTTAATTTTATTGCAACAAGCGATTCAAATAAAGCAAATACAACGATACTAATTATCATTACGATAACGATAAAAGTCGTACCACATCTATCGTGTACACGTGTGCATTTTTTTGCATTTTCAACAGTTAATGGCAAACCTTTTTCGTAACAAGAAATAGTTTTATGCTCTGCCCCATGGTACATAAACGTTCTTCTAATATCCTTCAGTAAAGAAACTAATAAAATATACGAAACAAAAATCAATATTTTTATAACGCCCTCTATTATATTTCTCCACCAAACGTCAAACTCTATACCATTATTGAAAATATTTTCGCAAACAATACGTAAAGTTTGTGGCAAAAACATAAACAAACCAAAAGCCAAGATAATTGCAAAAAATAAAGAAATGGCACCAACAACGGCGAAAACATTTACTTTTAATTTTTCTGCCGTCCATTTTTCAAACTTGCTTGGCTCTCCTTCTCCATAAACTTCAGAAGCACGAAGTAAAACGGCAGTGCCACCAAAAAGAGATTGCACAAAAGAATAAACACCCCTAATTATAGGAAGCCTAAAAAAAAGGCTTCTACTCTTTGGAGGTTTAACCTTTTTAGTTTCTATTCTAATTTTACCTTCAGCATCTCTAACGGCAGTAGCCACGCAGTTTGAACTACGCATCATAACACCTTCAAGCACGGCTTGCCCACCGATTGAAGTCTTAATTTCTTTATCTATACCTTTCTTCATACAATAAAAAAACGGCTTTAAGGGTATAATACACACTTAAAGCCGCGCAAAAGCTAACTATTTTGCATTACCATATCTCTTGTTGAACTTATCAACACGGCCACCCGTATCAACCAATTTTTGCTTGCCGGTGAAGAATGGATGACATTTGCTACAAATATCCACCTTTAACGCATCACCTTTTTTGGTAGAGCCGGTTTTAAAAGTTTCGCCACAAGCACATGTTACTGTGACTTCATGGTAATCTGGATGAATACCTTCTTTCATAAAACACCTCTTTTAGTAATTTTCCATATGATTATATAATATTTTTTACTTTTAGTCAACTGATAATTATAAGTTTTTAGCAAAAACTTTTTAATTTTTACATCGACTAAAATTTGTTGCCATTTTTTTTCTTTTATTGTATAATGGCTTTAAGTTTTGGAAATAGGAGATTTTATGAAAGGTTGGAAAATTGACAAACCACTTAATATCCAAGAAAAAGAAATTGACGAAACTAATCTTTTAGATAATCAGGTTAAAGTTCGAATCACAAAAGCACTTTTAACTCTTTCAGACGTATTAAGGTATAATGGAGAACTTGAAACGGAAGACGTTGCAATTGGTAGTTACGGGTTGGGCGTTGTAAGTGAAACTAATATAAATTTGTTTGGTTTAGAAAAAGGCAGCAGAGTTTACGTTGAACCTATTAGGGCTTGCAAAGAATGTTATAACTGCAAAAACAATCAAGCAGATAAATGTTCTTACTTTAAGATTGCGGCAGAAAATTTTGACGGTTTCCTTGCAGACTTTGCCGCTGCCCCACCAGAAAACTTGTTTTTATTACCAGATAACGTTTCTGATTTAGAGGCTTTGTTTTTAGAACATATTTCTTTAGCAATTGCAGTTATTGATAAATTAGACGTTCAAAAAGGTGATTATATTTCAGTTGTTGGTGGAAACAACTTCGGTTGTATTTTAGCACAACTTTTAATTTACTATCAAGCCGTACCAATCGTTTTAACTAACGACGAAGAAGATTATAAGATTGTTAAAGAATCTGGCATCTATTATACGTTAGGTCCTGATGATAGTTGGCAAAAAGAAGTTTCTGCAATTACAAGTGGTAGGATGACAAATAAGGTTGTTTATATTGCCGATT
>JAZQVG010000132.1:0-1645 GCA_045631625.1 Christensenellaceae bacterium | reverse complement strand
ATAAGGTTTTGAAAAATCGTACCTATCGTCACCTGTATGAAATAAGAAAGCAAGTTTATCGTCTGCAACCCTATAAAACTTTTGCACTTTTTCGTCATCAATATTAAATTTTTGAAAATCAGGGTGAAGTTTTATACCCTTAAAACCATTAGCAAGCGCCCAGTTAATCTCATCAAAAACTTCTTCTTCCGTCATATCTTCGTGCAAAGTCATAAACCCTATAAATTCAGGGTGGGTATCTAATTCTTCTTTAATAAATCTATTTATAGGTTTAACTTGTTCTTTTTTCGTAGCACAAGAATGCACGATAAACTTTGATATACCTGCTTTTTTACCCATTGCTAATAAATTATCTGTACTACCTTCCGTAATCGACATAGGTATATCATAAAAATCGCCTATCGCTTTAGTAGCTTTTTCAGAAATTTTTTTTGGGTAAATGTGTGCGTGTGCGTCAATAATTTCCATCTTTTACCACTCTTCTTCCGGCTCTAAAATGTTTTTTAGAACCATAATGTTTATTTTCCAAGCATTAATAAGGCTACGCCTATTAAAATCGTCAATAGCATCCTTACAAGCCCTGTTAAAATCCTTTTCCTTGCAGTTATTTACCGTAATGAAATGATTAACAATACCTTTAGTAATTTTAGGCACGCCATCATCTAAAGCGTGAATAACTTTATGGCAACTTGAACAAACTGCAATAACCTTTTCAAGTTGCATTGTGTTTTTTATTTCGTGATATTTCCAAACGTCTTCATAAAAATGATTTTTAATTGGTTTACCACAAATTGCACATTTACCGTCCGCCTCACTTTTAACAAACGCTTTTATCTTCCCCCAAGTCACGTTGTCAAACATATTTTTGCAAAGCATGTTTTTACATCTTTCCGGGACTGGTTGCATCATTAGTTTTCTCATATTTTTATATTTTTCTTGAATTATGACAAGTTAAATAGATAATTTGATAATCGTTTGAGATACCTTTAATAACGTCTATTGCGCCATTTAAATTTTTCTCGTCAAGATTATAAAATGGGTCATCTAAAATTATAAAAGGTTTTTCATCAGCAAAAATTATATCGTTTAACGCTAAACGCTTACAAATTTCTATTATATTTTGATAACCTTTGCTATAATATTCCCTATCTTTTACGCCAGAACTTTCGTTAATATTAACGTTTAAATCAACGTCAATATCTGCATTTAAATTTACACCCGTAACATAAGAAAGATACTTGTTTAAACTTTCTTTTAAAGGTTGACGATACGCCACCCTTAAATTTTCATCTGCTTGTTTTAAAAATTCCGTAGTCAAATTCAAAATTTCATATTCTTTTTGATATTCAATAAGTTTTTCAGAAAGTTCTGCTTCTTGGCTTTCATAATCAGTAATTGCATAAAGTCTTTCTTCATACTGTCTTAAAACCATCTTTCGTCTACTTAAATACTCACTCTTTTCTTGAATATCGCCCTTCAACTTATTAAGTTCGTTTTTAAGAGAGTATAAATCACCTAAAGCCTTTTGGCTTTCTAAAAATTCCTTAGCGTCAATCGTAGATAGTTCACTATCAATTTTTCCTAATTCAATGATAGTTTTTTTATAATTTTCTACTTGCTCTACTAAAACTTTTAAAGCTTCTTT
>JAZQVG010000131.1:0-6513 GCA_045631625.1 Christensenellaceae bacterium | reverse complement strand
TATTAGGACTTTGACAAGATTTGATTTCACCAAAATCACCATTTTCATCAAACCTTATCATACTTGTTCCAACAACGGAAATATTAGGGTTTGCTTCTAAAAACTCTATTTGCTTTTCAAAACGCTTTGGCAATGATACGTCGTCCGCATCCATTCTCGCAATATATTCTCCGTTTGCATACTTTAAACAGTGGTTTAAGGAGTATGGAAGCTTTGAGTTTTTATCATTTTTTATTATGATAAATTTATAAGGATACTGTTTTTGATATTGTAAAAGTTTTTCATAAGTACCGTCAGTAGAACAATCATCACAAATTATAAATTGCCAATTTTCATAAGTTTGATTTAAGATAGAATCTATTGCTTGCACTATTGTTTTTTCTGCGTTATATACCGCCATTAGAATAGAAATTAATCCTTTCATAACTCCTCCTTAATTAGATAAATATGGAAATATCCATCTAAATACAAACAACGAATTATCTGAATAAACACTATATATCCAATATATTGAATAGAAAATTATTAAAAGCGTTGAAAATATATTTGCATTTTCTTTCGTCATCTTTGTAAAAATCTTAGGATACATTAATATTTGAAAGGTAAATAGATAAATTGAAAATCGTGAAAAATACGCACTATTCATAGCGGCAACGGCAATTGCCGCGTTTAATAGGCAAATATTTAATAAAAATCTTGCTTCTTTATCTTCATTAATTTTTGTTTTATTTGTAAAAACCAAAAGGATTACAGGAACACACTGCACCAAAACTCTAAGAATATGCACGTTAGTCGTCATATAATTTAAGCTTGAATCAATTTCTTCTTGTTTTAAAGAACCTACAAGGTTGAACAATGGTTCGTAGGCAAAAAGAAAAAAGATAGCAATGGCTAAATATAGAAAAACTAATCTCCAATCACACTTTAAGTTGCAAATAAAATAGACAAAAAACATTAAAATAGCCGTAATATGAATTGAAGATGCAACAACAACTACTATCGCCCACTTCCATATTTTTTTACGAAAAATAAATGGATAACCAGCGAATAATATTGCCGCCGCTAAGAATTGACGAACACCATTAAACATCCCAGTAAAAACACCAATAAATATAAACAAAAGTATACTAATAATTAAATTATCGGTTCGTTTTACTGTAGTAAAAACAAAAAGTGCAATCGTTACTATTGCTGCACAGATTGTTAAAGCCCCATTTGCTCCGCCAGATATAAAGCTGCATGCTTTAGCAAAAATTGTAAAACCTGGCTCGTTATAATTGCCATTTTCAAAATTTGATGCCCAATTATTAGTTTTGAAGTATGAAAAGAAATCAACCCCAACTCCATATCTAAATGCTCCAACAAAAGCAATGCTTATAAATATCAGCCAAACTAGTGCTTTATTATATTTTTTATTTGAAAATCGTTGTTCCTGCCCCTCTATTTGTATCCTAGCTTTTTTGTCTCTTTCTGCAAGCAAACTAAGCAAAAAAACAACGGCAATTAATATAAAATATACAAACATATCTCTTCCTTTTTTAATTACAACAAATCTTTATTTCTTTCGTTTTAATTTTACAATTATAAATGAAAGCGAGTAAATTCCTAAAATCATCTTGTTTTTAATGAAAAAATAGTACATTTTCCACTTTAAAGACAAGTGTTTCAAAGAAAAATTTTTGAGTGCTCTAACATATTCTTTATTTTTAAATAACATCGCTATTTCGCGATATTTCTCAACAAATTTCTTCTCACTCATTACTACATTTACAAAATATTCCATAGATAAAAAAGAAATTCGATTTTGGTATGCCTCATAAAAAAACTTATTACTATCAATCTCGGCCACTTTTTTTATAAGTTCTAATTGATTTATCTGTTTATTTAACACGTTTTCGCGGTAAGTTGACGTAATAGATTGATAATTCGTTTTGCGATAGTGATAGTAATAATCGTTTTTATACATAAAACTCTTACAGTTTAAGAAAAATGCAATATTAAACAATCCATCTTCAAAGGAGCCTATTTGCCTAATGTCTTCAAAATAAATACCATTGTCAACTATAATGGATTTTTTATATATCTTAGAGCAAGGGGATGCCATAAAGTTAAATGCTTCAATATTTTTTAATTCTTCGCCCACCAATCCTATGGCTTTTCTAGCGACATCTTGACAATCATCTCCCCTGTATATTTTTTCTTCTAATATATAGGAAGTATTTTTAATTGAGTAATTTTCGTATTCTTTTATATAATTAAAACCAATACAGTCTAAATTATTCTCTTTGATTTCATAAACAAGCTTTTCCAAAGTGTTGTTTTCAATCCAATCATCAGAGTCAACGAAAAAAACATAATCCCCCTTTGCACTATTAATACCAACGTTTCTTGCCTTAGAAACTCCACTGTTTCCCTGCTTAATTACAAAAACCCTGCTATCTAATTCTTTATATTTATTACAAATGGCAAGAGAATTGTCTTTTGACCCATCGTCAATTAAAATAACTTCTATATTTTCATATGTTTGATTTAATATAGATTCCAAACATTTTGTAAGATATTTTTCAGCTTGATATACGGGTATAATTACGCTTACTTTTAATTCAGTCATTATAAACTTCTCCCCCAACTTTATAATCTCTCACCATAAAATAGCACTTTCTAAAATATAGACTTTACTTGGTTAAATCTTCTATTATTTCTAAAACTTCGTTTTTTGTATTTTCTAAACAGAACGGTTTAACTACTTCTTTATTTGTTTCACCCATTGTTTTACGTAGTTCAATGTCATTTATTAGTTTCTCTATCCCTTTAGAAAAGCCCACCACGTCTTCTGCTGGATAAATAAGCCCTGAAACGCCGTCTTTTACAATGTCAACTAAACCACGTGTCTTTGCAACTATTACCGGTAGTCCACAATACATTGCTTCTAACGCTGCGAGCCCTAAACCTTCTCTCTTTGATGGCATAATAAATATATCCGATTGAAAGCAAATATCAACAACGTCTTTTCTATAACCAAGAAAATGCGTTCTATCCGCAACGCCTAATTTGGTTGCTAGTGCTTTCAAATATTCTAACTTGTCGCCCTTACCACATAAAACGTAATGTAAATTTTTATCGTCTACTTTAGCAACAGCCCTTAGGGCAGTTTCTTGATTTTTATTATCGTTAAGTTCTCCAACTGACAAAATAATTAACGATTTTTCATCTATCCCCAATTCTTTACGTAAATTTTTCCTATCTTTTGCGCTTTGTAATCGTGTGGTATTTATGCCAATTCCGTGAATATACTTTACGTCTTTTACGTTAAACTTTTTTGCACGGGCAAAATCTTCAGTATTGATAGTAACAATTAAATCAGTGTGTTTTGCCATTAGTTTTTCTATTGGGTAGTATACGCACCAATTTAGTTTAGGTGCACCCTTAAAAAAGTGAAAGCCGTGAGCCATATAAAGAACTTTCGTTCCTTTCTTACGTGCTTTTTTTGATGCAAGGCGCGTCATAACCCCCATTACAGGCTCGTTAGTCCAAACAAGGTCGTATTCTCCGTTATTGATGATTTTTTTAAGGTCTTTTAACCCCTTAAAATTGCTTGGTTTTAACGGATTTCTACTTAATCTAACCTTATAAGTTTTTTCCGAACCCAAAACGCTTTGCACTTCTTGAAAACGATTTCCAACTTCTGAACAAGCAACTTCTACGTCGTAACCTTGCTTTCTTAAATTAACAACGTGTGGAACGAGAAATTGTAGCATCATTAAATCAGTTGACGTCACTAATATTTTTTTCATATTACCAATTCTCTTTTACTTTATTCGCAATCGTATTAGCGTCTATGGAATATTGTTTTCTTAAATACTTTTGACTTCCTACGATACTTGAATATCTATCCGAAAGACCTATGCGAACAAGTTTTGCTTTTACTTTGTCTGCTTCAGCTAAAACTTCTGCAACGGCAGAGCCAAAGCCACCACTTAAATTATGTTCTTCAACAGTAATAATTGCTTTATGTGTTTTAGCACAATCTAAAATTACTTCTTTATCAATCGGCTTTACGGTTGGAAAGGTATAAACGGTAGGAATAATTTTTTCTAATTTTAATTGTTCTAATGCTTCTTTAACTTCATCGAAAATAGCACCAGTTGAAAATACGGCAACTTTTTCGCCCTTTTGAATTTCAATCGCCTTGCCAATCTTAAAATCTTTTATTGTTTCGTGTATACGCTTTTCGCCACCCCTACCAAGACGGAGATAACAAGTACCCGGCTGAGCATAGATAGCCTTAGTTGCATATTCTGCTTCCACTAAGTCGCCAGGGGCTAAAACCGTCACTTCCGGTAGTGCACGTAGCATTGCCAAATCTTCCGTTGCGTGATGACTCATACCCAATGAGCCGTAAACAAAACCACCGCCTACGCAAACGACTTTAACGTTGGCATTATGATAAGCACAATCATTACGTATTTGTTCTATACAACGAAGTGTTGGAAAGTTTCCTATAGAATAGGTGTAAACTATTTTACCTTGCATTGCAAGACCTGCTGCAATAGAAGTCATATTTTGTTCTGCAATACCTGCATTAATAATTTGGTCTGGAAGTTCCGTCCAAAAAGGTTTCAAAACACCAAAACCAAGGTCACCCGTAATGATATAAACGTTTTTATCTTTCTTTGCTATTTCTAACAAAGTTTTTACAAAGGTATCTCTCATTTCTTTCCCTCCTTATAAGGGTCAACTACTCCTTTTGGCATAGCCAAACGTAATTCCTTTAAGGCATTGTCATATTCTTCACCTTCGTGTGGAAAACGGTAGTGCCATAAAATGTCGTTTTCCATAAAAGAAATTCCTTTACCCTTAACCGTATTTGCAATAATAACGGTTGGTTTGTCCTTACTTTCCTTTGCCTTATTAAACGCACTTCTTAATTGCTCGTGATTATGCCCGTCTACGTCTAAAACGTTAAGGCCAAATGCTTTCCACTTATCGGCAAATGGAGAAAGCGAAAGGGTATTTTCACAAAAATCTAAACTTTGCATTTTGTTATGGTCAACCACAATTACTAATTGATTAAGTTTAAAGTGGTTTGCAAATAACGCCATTTCCCAAATAGACCCTTCATCGCACTCGCCATCGCCAATGATAGCGTAAGTGTAGTAAGGCTTGTTATCAAGTTTAGCGTTAAGTGCCATACCGGCAGCAACGCATGCACCGTGACCAAGAGAGCCTGTAGAAAATTCAACCCCAGGTACACCTTTGTGAGAAACGTGGCCAGAAAGACGGCTTCCGTCTTGATAGTGCGTCTTTAACTCTTCCCTATCAAAAAAGCCTTTTTCTGCAAGTGCTGCGTAAATTGCTGCACCAGCGTGCCCTTTGCTTAGAATAACTCTATCACGGTTTTCATCTTTTAAATTTTCAGGAGAAATATTCGCTACGTCGTTATATAAAACGGCAACGATATCTGCCACAGACAATATTGCACCGATATGACTACCGTGTGAAATATGTGTCATTTCAATTCCGTGACGTCTAATAAGCCACGCTAATTGTTCGCTTTTCATATTTTTACTCCTTTGAAACATTTTCCAACTTATCAATTTCTTCTTTATCTAAATTCCAACCAAGCGCCTCTACGTTTTGTGCAACTTGTTTTGGACTTTTTGCCCCGACTATTACTACCGAATTACTTAAGTAATCTAATATCCAACGAATTGCAACTGCTGAAACTGATTTATTACGCTTTGAAGCGATTTCTTTTAAAACTTCAACTATTTCCAAATTCTTCAAAAGTTTTTCGCCGTAGAAATTTACGTAAACTTCTCTTGAACGCCTATCGTTTTTAGGAAACTTGCAATTTTTATCGTACTTCCCACTTAAAACACCTTGACCTAAACTGCCCCAAGTAAAAGGTGTCATACAAAATTCATCACGAAGATAAATCATATCTTTTTCGTTTTTTCTACAAGCCAAACTATACTCGTTTTGAAATGAAACGAAAGGATTGTCTTTGCCAAACGCCTTTAATTCTTCCCCGTCTTTTTCGTGAATATTAGATAGCCCATAGTAACGAATTTTGCCTTGCGTTTTTAATATTTCAAGCGACTCTGCAACTTCTGTAAGTAGCGTGACGTCATCTCTATAATGCACTTGGTACAAGTCTATATAATCTCTATTTAACCTTTTTAAACTTGCTTCAACTGCCTTAAAGATATATTCTCTTGAATTATCGTAAGTAGTTTTACCATTTTCTACACGAACACCAAACTTTGTAGTAATAATTACGTCCTTTGTTTTTGAGCCAAGTGCTTCGGCAAGTGTCCTTTCACTTTCGCCCAAACCGTAGGTATCGGCAGTATCAAAGAAATTAATACCACTATCAACGGCACTTTTTACTGCATTTATTAAATCGTTCCTTTCAACGTCTCCCCAACCATAGCCACCAAGCGGACAACCGCCCAAACAAAGTTCGGAAACATATAAATCAGTGTTTTTTATATTAATCATTTTTCCCCT
>JAZQVG010000130.1:0-7466 GCA_045631625.1 Christensenellaceae bacterium | reverse complement strand
ATTAAAGAAAGAATGGCTACGACGCAAGACCCTAAGGAAGTTTCTCCACAAAGTCTTATCAACGTACGTCCTGTTTCTTCTGCTATTAAAGAATTCTTTGGTTCATCTCAATTATCACAATTTATGGACCAAACAAACCCTATTGCAGAACTTACGCATAAGAGAAAATTATCGGCGTTAGGTCCTGGTGGTCTTAACAGAGAAAGGGCAACGTTTGACGTGCGTGACGTACACCACTCACACTACGGCAGGATGTGTCCTATCGAAACGCCTGAAGGTCAAAACATCGGTCTTATTTCTTCACTTGCAGCATACGCAAAAGTAAACGAATTTGGCTTTATCGAATCTCCTTACAGAAAGGTAGAACACGTTATGGGTGAAGACGGTAAGATTGAAACTATCGTTACCGAACAAGTTGACTACTTAACTGCTGATGAAGAAGATAATTACATCGTTGCACAAGCAAACGAACCACTTATTGATAACAAATACTTTGTAAACGAACGTATTTCTTGCCGTCACAGAGATGAAATCACTGAAGACGTAAAAGAAAAGATGGACTATATGGACGTTTCACCAAAGCAACTTATCTCAGTTGCTACGGCGCTTATTCCGTTCTTAGAAAACGACGATACAAACCGTGCCCTAATGGGTTCAAACATGCAACGTCAAGCAGTTCCACTACTTTATCCAGAAAACGCTATCGTTGCTACGGGTATTGAAAGAAGAATAGCATACGACTCTGGCGTTATGGTTAACGCTAAGGAAGAAGGTGTTGTTAAGAGTGTAGCAAGCGACAAAATCGTTGTTACTGAAAATGACGGCACTGAAAGAGTATATAAACTTAAGAAATTTGAAAGAAGCAACCAAGGTACTTGCTTAAATCAACGTCCAATCGTAGAAAAGGGCGAAAAGATTGTGAAAGGTCAAACTATTGCAGACGGTCCTTCTACAAAGAACGGTGAACTTGCTCTTGGTAGAAATATCCTTATCGGCTTTATGAGTTGGGAAGGTTATAACTACGAAGACGCTATACTTCTTTCAGAAAAATTAGTTAGAGAAGACGTGTTCACAACAATCCATATTGAAGAACACGAAATTGAAGCAAGAGATACACGTCTTGGCGAAGAAGAAATTACAAGAGATATTCCAAACGTTGGTGAAGATGCACTTAAAGACTTAGATGAAGACGGTATCGTAAGAATTGGTGCTGAAGTTAACTCTGGCGATATTCTTGTTGGTAAGGTTACACCTAAGGGCGAAACTGAACTTACACCAGAAGAAAGATTACTTCGTGCAATCTTTGGTGAAAAGGCAAGAGAAGTTAGGGATACTTCGTTAAAAGTTCCACACGGTGAAGGTGGTATCGTAGTAGACGTTAAAATCTTTACAAGGGCTAATAAAGACGAATTGTCACCAGGCGTAAACAAGTTAGTTAGAGTTTATATCGCACAAAAGCGTAAAATCTCTATCGGCGACAAGATGGCAGGCCGTCACGGTAATAAGGGTGTTGTATCAAGAATATTACCAGAAAGCGATATGCCGTTTATGGCTGACGGTACACCACTTCAAATCGTACTTAACCCATTAGGCGTTCCTTCACGTATGAACATCGGACAAGTATTAGAAGTACACTTAGGTTTAGTATGTAAACAACTTGGTTGGAAGATTGCCACCCCTGTATTTGATGGTGCAAGCGAAAGCGACATTAAACAACTATTAAAAGAAAACAATATAGTAAATCCAAACGGTGAAGTTGACGGTAAAATTCAACTTTACGATGGTAGAACGGGTGAACCGTTTGAAAATAGGGTTACCGTTGGTCAAATGTATATGATTAAACTTATCCACTTGGTTGACGATAAAATCCACGCACGTTCAACCGGTCCATACAGTTTAGTTACACAACAACCTTTAGGCGGTAAGGCGCAATTTGGTGGCCAACGTTTTGGTGAAATGGAAATTTGGGCGTTAGAAGCATACGGCGCAGCACATATTCTCCAAGAAATCTTAACGGTTAAGTCAGACGACGTTGTTGGCCGTGTTAAGACTTATGAATCTATTGTTAAGGGATTAAATATTAGCGAACCTGGTATTCCTGAAGCATTTAAGGTATTGTTAAAGGAATTACAAAGTTTAGCACTTGACATGAAAGTTCTTACGGAAAACAAAGAAGAACTTGAAATCAAAGACCTTATCGAATACGATTACGACGACGTGCCTTCTGTTAGAGAAAAGAATCGTACTGAAGAAGTTTCAATCGAACAAGTTGCAAATGAAGACGGTGCAGACGTATCGTTTGATGATACTGAAGATATTGACCTTGAAAACGACTTTGAATTCAATGCAAAAGAAATGTTTGACGATGAAGACGATGAAATTGATACCACAATTCCTGATGCAAGTTTCTTAGACGATGATTTTGACGACTTCGATGATGAAATTGATAGCGATAACGAGTAAAAAGGGGGATAGAGAAAGATATGTTTGAACTTAATAATTTTGATTCTATACAAGTAGGCGTAGCCTCTCCCGAAAAAATTAGAAGTTGGTCTTATGGTGAAGTAACGAAGCCAGAAACCATCAACTACAGAACTCAAAAGCCAGAAATGGGCGGTCTTTTCTGCGAAAGAATTTTTGGACCTACAAAGGACTGGGAATGTCATTGCGGAAAATATAAACGTATTAGATATAAAGGCGTAATTTGCGATAAGTGTGGCGTAGAAGTTACAAAATCAAAAGTTCGTCGTGATAGAATGGGGCACATTGAACTTGCTGCTCCTGTATCACACATCTGGTATTTTAAAGGCGTTCCATCAAGAATTGGTTTGATGCTTGATATGAGCCCTAAGGCTTTAGAACAAGTTTTATATTTCGCAAGCCACGTTGTATTAGACGCAGGCGAAACACCACTTCTTTACAAGCAAGTAATTAACGATAGAGAAAAGCAAGAGTTTGAAGCACAATACGGTATCGGTTCATTTAAGACGGGTATGGGTGCTGAAGCGATTAAAGAACTTTTAATGGCTATCGACCTTGATAAAGAAAGTGAAGAAACAAAGCAAATTATAAACGAAAACGTTTCTGGACAAAGAAGAATCAGGGCGGTAAAAAGAATAGAGATAATCGAAGCGTTTAGAAAGAGTGGCAATCGTCCAGAATGGATGATTTTAGACGTTCTTCCTGTAATTCCGCCAGAACTTCGTCCTATGGTACAGTTAGACGGTGGCAGATTTGCTACTTCTGACCTTAACGACTTATACCGTAGGGTAATCAACAGAAATAACAGACTTAAAAAGATGATGGAATTAGGTGCACCTGAAATCATCATTAGAAACGAAAAGAGAATGCTTCAAGAAGCAGTAGACGCACTTATCGACAACGGTAGGCGTGGTAAGGCTATCAGTGGCGCAGGTAACAGAGAACTTAAATCACTTTCTGCAATGCTACGTGGTAAGCAAGGCCGTTTCCGTCAAAACTTACTTGGTAAGCGTGTAGACTATTCTGGTCGTTCTGTTATCGTCGTTGGTCCAGAATTAAAATTGTATCAATGCGGGCTTCCAAAAGAAATGGCTATCGAATTATTCAAGCCTTTCGTAATGAAGAAGCTTGTAGAAAACAATATTTGTCACAACATTAAAAACGCAAAAAGAACGGTAGAACGTGCAAAGACGGTTGTTTGGGACGTATTGGAAGAGGTTATTAAAGACCACCCAGTTATGCTTAACCGTGCTCCTACACTTCATAGACTTTCTATCCAAGCATTTGAACCTGTGCTTATTGAAGGTAGGGCAATTAAACTTCACCCACTAGTTTGTGGCGCATTTAACGCCGACTTCGACGGTGACCAAATGGCTGTACACGTACCACTTTCTATTGAAGCACAAGCAGAAGCAAGATTTTTAATGCTTGCATCTAACAACATCTTAAAACTTTCAGACGGTAAACCTGTTATGAGTCCTACACAAGATATGGTTATGGGTTCATACTACTTAACGCTTGTACGCCGTGCAATCGGTAACAAGTATAATAAAGACCGTATAGAAGATGAAAACGGCGAAATTTACGGTGTTCCAGAATATACCGTTTCTTACACTTCACCAGAAGAAGCAATTATGGCTTACCAAACGGGTAAGATTGGGCTTCAAGACGAAGTTATCGTTCGTAGGACGGTAGAAGTAGACGGCGAAAAGGTGACTGGTAGAACTAAGACGACCGTTGGTAAAATTATCTTTAACGAAGCAATACCACAAACGTTGGGCTTCGTAGAAAGAAAAACTAAAGAAGACTACTTAAAGTATGAAATCGACAAGTTAGTAGGCAAGAAAGACTTACAAAAAATCGTAGGTGCTTGCTTTAAGCGTCACGGTGCAAGTTGCGCTGCAGACGCACTTGATAAGATTAAGGAATTAGGCTTTAGGTATTCAACAATCGGTGCAATCACAACTAGTGTATTCGATATGCATATGCCAAAAGAAAAACGTACAATCTTAAAGGCTGCTGAAGAACACGTATTGAAGATTGAAACGCTTTACAAGAAAGGTTTTATTACTGATGAAGAAAGATATAAGAGTGTAGTTGCCGTTTGGAAACAAGCAACTGACGACGTATCTGTTAAGTTGCAAGCAGCACTTGATAAATTTAACCCAATTCTTATGATGGCTAACTCTGGTGCCCGTGGTTCTATCGACCAAATTAAGCAACTTTGTGGTATGCGTGGTCTTATGACAGACCCTAATGGTAAAACTATCGAAATTCCTGTTAAATCTTGCTTTAGAGAAGGTCTTTCTGTTCTTGAATACTTCATTTCATCACACGGTGGTCGTAAAGGTCTTGCCGATACGGCATTAAAGACGGCTGACTCTGGTTACTTAACAAGAAGATTAGTTGACGTATCACAAGAAGTAATTATTAAAGAAGACGACTGCTTTGCTGAAGCAGGCGAAAAGCCAAAGGGTATGAAGGTTTCTGCTATCAAGGGTAGCAAGGGCGAAATTATCGAAGGCTTAAGAGACAGAATCGCTGGTAGATTCGTAGTAAGTGACGTTATCAACCCAGCAACAGGCGAAGTTATGGTTGCCGCTAACGAAATGGTTACCGAAGATATGGCGGACGAAATCGTTAAAGCAGGCATCGAAGAAGTAGAAATTAGAAGCATATTTACCTGTAAATCAAAAACGGGCGTTTGTGCTAAGTGTTATGGTAAGAATATGTCTAACAATAACCCAGTTCAAATTGGTGAAGCAGTTGGTATTATCGCTGCACAATCAATTGGTGAACCGGGTACCCAACTTACCATGCGTACCTTCCACACAGGTGGTATCGCAAGTACGGGCGACATCACGCAAGGTCTTCCTAGAGTTGAAGAACTTTTCGAAGCAAGAAAGCCAAAATACGCTGCAATCGTTTGCGAACATTCAGGTACTGTTTCTATTGAAACTAAGGACAAGATTATTCACGTTATTATCAATACTACAGACGGCGAAACCAAAGACTACACCATACCGTTCGGTACGGGCGTAATCGTTAGGGACGGCGACGTTGTTGAACCTGGTACGATATTGACAAACGGCTCAGTATACCCACAAGACATCTTAAAAACTAAGGGTATTAAGGGCGTACAAGACTATATCTTAAAGGAAATTCAAAGCGTATACCGTTCACAAGGCGTTGACATTAATGATAAGCACGTAGAAATCATCGTTCGTCAAATGTTAAAGAAAGTACAAGTAGAACACCCTGGTGATACAGATATCATACCTGGTGAAAAGTTAGACCTTTACAAGTTTGAAGAAGAAATTAAAAATTCTTTAGAAAACGGGTTAAGGCCACCACAAGGTAAGAGAATTTTATTAGGTATCACAAAGGCAGCCTTAGCAAAAGAAAGTTTCTTATCAGCAGCATCATTCCAAGAAACTGCAAGAGTTCTTACAGAAGCGGCTATTAAGAATAAGGTTGACCCATTACTTGGCTTAAAGGAAAACGTAATTATCGGTAAATTAATCCCAGCAGGTACTGGCATTAAGAACTATAAAAACGTTTCACCACAAACTTTAATTACAAGAACGGCAGAAGCAACTGAAGAAGTATAAATTACAGCAAAAAAGGTCAAAAATCATTAGATTTTAATTGACTAAAAAGTAAAAAAATGGTAAAATAAATATTCGTCAGGCAATGGAAATTGCCTTGGCGAAATAAAAAAGTTTCAAAAAAATGGAGTTTTCCGAATCCGTTTTTCGAATATCCGATAAAATTAAGGAGGTAAAACAATGGCTACAATACAACAACTTATTAGACAAGGTAGAAAAAAGAGTATCGTTAAGTCAAAATCACCTATTTTGGATGAATGTCCACAAAAGCGTGGCGTATGCTTATCAGTTACAACAACTACCCCTAAAAAGCCTAACTCAGCACTTCGTAAAATTGCCAGGGTAAGACTTACCAACAAATCAGAAGGTATCGTTTATATCCCGGGTGAAGGTCACAACTTACAAGAACATAGTTCAGTATTGATTCGTGGTGGCAGGGTTAAAGACTTACCAGGTGTAAGATATCACATTGTTCGTGGTGCACTTGATACTGCAGGCGTTGCAAAGCGTAAGCAATCAAGAAGCAAATACGGCGCAAAAAGACCTAAATAGTAAAAAAAGTTTTATTTAGTTAAACCGTAAGGTTAAAAGAAAAGAAAACCTACTTAAATCGGACGTTCGGAAAATTAAACCGATTGGTAGGCAGTATGCCGAAAGGCAGAAGGTTCGCTACCGTAAAAGACGGCAAGCGATAGCTGTATCAAAGGGTTTACCCTTAAAAAGGTGCAAAAAGCACAAAAAATTTAAAGGAGGATTAAAAATATGCCAAGACGTGGTAGTATACCAAAAAGAGACGTATTACCAGATCCAGTCTACAGCGATAAGGTTGTAACAAAGTTAATTAACCAAGTAATGTTAGATGGTAAAAAAGGTATCGCTCAAGGTATTGTATATGACGCTTTTAATGCAGCAGCAGAAAAAGTTGGTCAAGACGCAAAAGAAATGTTCAATCAAGCATTAGCAAACATAATGCCTTTAGTTGAAGTAAAAGCAAGGAGAGTAGGTGGTGCAAACTATCAAGTGCCAATCGAAATTCGTGCAGAAAGAAGACAAACTCTCGCTATCAGATGGTTAGTAGCCGCTGCTAGAAAGAGAAGTGAAAGAAATATGAGTGATAGATTGGCTGCAGAATTAGTTGAAGCATTTAACAATGCAGGTAACGCAGTTAAGAAGAAAGAAGATACTCATAGAATGGCAGAAGCAAATAAAGCATTTGCTCATTACAGATTTTAATTTGGAGAACTATTATGCCGAGTAATGATTTAAGATTAACCAGAAACATTGGTATAATGGCGCATATCGACGCAGGTAAAACAACTACAACCGAAAGAATTTTGTTCTACACGGGTAAAGTTCATAAGTTAGGCGAAACGCACG
>JAZQVG010000129.1:0-5035 GCA_045631625.1 Christensenellaceae bacterium | reverse complement strand
ATTGAACCAGAGTCAAACCAACAGTCAATAACTTCTTTTTCTCTAATAAACTTACCACCACATTCACAATCGAAAGAACAATCGTCAATATACGGACGGTGTAATTCAATATCGCCTTCTATATTGCAAAGGTCCTTTAATTCCTTTTTGCTACCAATAACGTGTATTTTACCACACTTATTACATACCCAAACAGGTAGTGGCGTACCCCAATAACGTTCACGAGATAAGCCCCAATCGATAACGTTTTCTAAGAAGTTGCCCATTCTACCATTTTTGATAGTTTCTGGCATCCAATTTATAGAATTATTAACTTCAATTAGCCTATCTTTAACTGCCGTCATCTTGATAAACCAACTTTGTCTTGCATAGTAGATAAGTGGCGTATCACATCTCCAACAGAAAGGATAACTATGTTCAAATGGAACGGCTGCAAATAATAAACCGTTTTCCGTTAAATCTTTGATAATTTCTTTATCAGCGTCTTTAACGAATAAACCTACGTATTTACCAGCCTGCTCCGTCATTTTACCTTGTGTGTCAACAAGGTTAACAAATGCTATGTCGTATTTTTGGCAAACCCTTGCATCGTCTTCACCAAATGCAGGTGCATTGTGTACAATACCCGTACCATCGTCCATAGTAACGTAATCGTCACAAATAACAACGAAAGCATTTTTATTCTTTTCAATAGCGTTTGCAGTAAAGTCAAACATAGGCTCATATTCAGCCCACATATATTCACTACCCTTTTTAACGCTAAGCGTTTCATAATTTTCAAAATACTTGTCAACCAACGCTTTTGCTAAAACGTAAACTGTGCCGTCTTCAAGTTTTATTTCTGCATAGTCTTCGTTAGCGTTCATACATAAACATACGTTAGAAGGCAACGTCCAAGGCGTAGTAGTCCAAGCAAGGAAATAATTGTTTTCCTTACCTTTCATCTTAAAGCGTACAACTACAGACATATCTTTTACGTCTTTATAGCCTTGCGCAACTTCATGTGAAGAAAGCGCAGTACCACAACGTGGACAATATGGTACAATTTTATAACCTTTATATAATAAGCCCTTGTCTGCGATAGTTTTAATTGCCCACCAAACAGATTCAATATAGTTATCGTCATAGGTAACGTATGGGTTTTCCATATCAGCCCAATAGCCTACACGGTCACTCATCTTTTCCCATTCAGCCTTATATTTCCAAACGCTTTGTTTACATTGTTTGATAAACGGCTCAATACCATATTTTTCAATTTCTTGCTTACCGTCAATACCCAACACCTTTTCAACTTCAAGTTCAACAGGCAAACCGTGGGTATCCCAACCTGCTTTACGTAAACAATGGTCGCCTTTCATAACGTGATAACGTGGGATAATATCTTTAATTACCCTAGTTAAAATATGACCAATATGTGGCTTACCATTAGCAGTTGGTGGACCGTCGTAAAAAGTAAATTCACGGTTACCTGAATTTTTCTCAGTGTTTTGTTCAAAAATCTTATTTTCTTTCCAAAACTCTAAAACTTCTTTTTCTCTGTCTAAAAAATTAAGCGAAGTATCAACTTTTTTGTACATTTTATTCTCCTAAAAGATATACTTATGACATTTTATTTCAATCTAAATCATTATATATTTTTTTGTCGTTTTTGTAAAGTATTTACTTGCATTTTACTATTATTTTACAAATAAAAATTAAAAACGCTTACAAATAACTTGCAAATTTGTTTTTTTTAAGTTAGAATATATAAGCCGTACTATGTGGGGAGTTAGCGATGCCCTGTAATCCACAATTCGCTTAGTGGAACTGAATATCTTTCTAGGGGCGTGCCGTGGTTGGCTGCGCTTGGCAAGGGATGTTGATATCAAGGTCTTATGCAACGTAGACCTGCGAACCGTGTCAGGACGGGGACGTAGCAGCACTAAACAGACATCTGCGTGTGATATAAGGTTGCTTTGAAGTAGTCACCTACCATTTTTACGCTTCGGCGGGGCGTTTCGAAAAAGATTGTACGGTTTTTGATTATTAAACGGTCTATTACGGACCGTTTTTATTTTTTTAATAAAAAATCATTGACTTTACTTTAAAAAAGTATATAATATATATGAAATTAAAAATTAGATAGAGGCGCAATTTTTATGACAAGTCGTTTTAGGGGCTTAAAGAAACGATGGTAAAGGAAAAATTGCCGAAGAAAATTGGTTTACCCAAAACCTATTTTCTGGGTACGTGGAAAATATCTGCGTAACTGTCACATTAAAAATGTGTTGTGCTATTAAATATTATCATTTTTACTTGTCTTTTTGTCACGATATTTAATAGATATCGTGATTTTTAATTTTAAAATTTTTATACAAAAGGAGTTTTTATGTTAGAAAAAAAGAAATTTTTTAACTCGAAAACGATAACCCTTATAATTGCAGCATTTGTAATTTTAGGTGGGCTTATCGCTATCGTAGCAACCGGTGTAGCTGGAGACGTTTGTACGGTTTGTGGACAAACGGGTTTAATTGGTGAAGACGTTTGTGAAACTTGTGGTGGTTTAGGCAAAGTATTCTGCTCTATTTGGGCATTATTACCACCAATCATCGCTATCGGCCTTGCACTCATTACCAAAGAAGTTTTCTCTTCATTATTTATCGGTATTTTATCAGGTGCTATTATCGCTGCTGATTTTGCACCACTTAAGACTGTTGACCACGTTATTACGACAGGTTTGATTGACGCTGTTTCTGGTACTGCTGGTATTTTCGTGTTCCTTATCGAACTTGGTATTATCGTAGCACTTGTTAATAAAGCGGGTGGCTCTAAAGCGTTTGGCGAGTGGGCACAAAAACACGTTAAGACAAGAGTTGGTGCCGCACTTTGCACTTTCGCACTTGGCGTTCTTATCTTTATTGACGACTACTTTAACTGCTTAACAGTTGGCTCTGTTATGCGTCCTGTAACTGATAAACACAAAATCAGCCGTTCTAAACTTGCATACCTTATAGATGCAACTGCAGCACCTATTTGTATGATTGCACCAATTTCTTCTTGGGCTGCTGCAGTTTCTCAATACGTTGCAGACGGTCAAGGTTTCAAACTTTTCATTATGGCTATTCCTATGAACTTCTACTCTATTTTAACGTTAGTATTTATATTAGCATTAACACTTATGAAGTTTGATTTCGGCCCAATGAAAAAGCACGAAGAAAACGCTTTAAATGGCGATTTATTTAGTGGTGCTAAAGTTTCTAACGACGTTGTTTTATCTTCTAATAATGGTAAAATTTGGGATTTAGTATTACCAATCGTAGCACTTATCGTTTCTTGTATTGGCGCTATTATTTATAATGGTATATCTGCAGGTGCTACTCAATTTGCAGAATGGTTCTCATTTACAGATTCAACGGTTGCACTTCCTTGGGGTGGTTTAATCGGCCTTATCTTTACAATCGTTTATCTTGCAATTAGAAAAACCGTTACATTTAAAGAAGCAATGGACAATATTCCAAAAGGCTTTATCGCAATGGTTCCTGCAATTTTAATTTTAACGTTTGCTACTGCACTTAAAAATATCACTAGTATTTTAGGTGGTGCTGAATATATTGCAGCATTAATGGAAAAAGTACCTGCTACTTTAGTTAAGTTATTACCTGCAATTATCTTTATCGTTGCTTGCATTTTATCTTTCTCAACAGGTACATCTTGGGGTACTTTCGGTATCTTAATTCCTATCGTTACGGCAATGTTTGGTTTTGCAGAAGGTAGCGATATTGCTAACGTTGACCCACTTATGGTTGTTGGTATTTCTGCTTGTCTTGCAGGTGCAGTTTGTGGTGACCACTGCTCTCCTATTTCTGATACGACAATTATGTCTTCTGCAGGTGCTGAATGTGAACACTTAAATCACGTTTCAACACAAATACCTTATGCAATTTTCGTTGCAATTGTATCTTTCGTTTGCTTCATAATTGCAGGCTTCGTTCCTGTTTGGTACATAATGATGCCTTTATCAATTGTATTAATGGTTGGTTCTATCTTTGGCTTTAAGATTATCAACGCTAAACTTGAAAACAAAAAGGCAAAGACTGAATAATTATTTAAAAGTACAATAAAAAAGACGCTTAAATTTAAGCGTCTTTTTTTATTTAATATAGGTTATGGTTTTTATATTATACACCACTATATGCCGAGAAACCACCATCTACAGGTATAACAGTTCCGGTGACAAAGCCACTTGCCTTATCATCAGAAAGCCAAAGCAATACACCTATTAAATCTTCAATTTCACCAAACTTCTTCATTGGCGTAGCGTTTAATATTTTATTTGTCCTAGCAGTTGGCGAGCCATCCTCATTAAACAATAAATTTCTATTTTGGTTTGTCACAAAGAAACCTGGTGCAATAGCATTACAACGTATATTGCAAGGTGCAAAGTGAACTGCAAGCCATTGTGTAAAGTTGCTTATACCTGCCTTTGCAGCACTATATGCTGGAATTTTTGTAAGTGGCCTATAAGCGTTCATACTAGATACGTTTATAATATTACCACCCGTTTTAATCATATCTTCTGCAAAAACTTGCGTCACTAAAAATGCACTTGTAATATTTAAGTCAAATACAAATTTTAGCCCACTTTCTTCTAACGCAAAAAAGTCTTTTACACCTTCTAAATCTGGCGTCATAGTTTCATTATCCGTTGATGCCCTTGGGTTATTTCCACCAGCACCGTTAATTAAATAATTAACTGCACCAAACTTAGCGTTTATTTCTTTCTTTGCTTCGATAATGCTTTGTTTATCTAAACAATTACACTTTACTGCAATAGCGTTTTCGCCTATTTCTTTTGCAATATTGTTTGCAGCATCATAGTTAATATCTAAAAGGGCAACTTTTGCACCACACTCTGCAAGTGCTTTTGCAAACTCACCACAAATAATACCACCTGCACCTGTTACAGCAACTACTTTATCGCTTAAATCTACTTTAAATGGAACACTCATCTTACTTACACCCCTTGTCTTTCAATAATTTTTCTACACCTTCAAAG
>JAZQVG010000128.1:0-2666 GCA_045631625.1 Christensenellaceae bacterium | reverse complement strand
TTCCTGAAATTCCAAATCCCAAAAATCGTCTATAAAGTCAATAACTTTTTCTTTTGGTAAAGTTTTTAATGTTTGTAAAAGACCGTCGTTATCGTCCATTTCTGCCCACTCAATCGCCTGCTTTCGCCATTGCTCTATTGTGTAAATTCTATATTGCCCAAAAGTTCCACCTTGCCTATCAGTTTTAACTATGTATTTTTTATCCATTTTTAAAATTGCTCCTTATAAAAATTTGCTTATATTTTCAATAAATCTTTCTTTGTCTATTCCGTCAAGTCTAAACACTTGCATATTTTTAATTGTGTTTTTGTTTATCTTTAAGCCGTCAATTCTAAAAAGATAAACTGCACCGCCATCTGTTTTATGTATAGCGTAACTATACCATTTGTCTTGCCAAAAGGCGTTTTGGTTTTTAAATTCTTTTGGTGTTTTTATCATAATGTTTTACTCCTTTATTAAATAAACTTTGTTTGTTTTTCTTGGTATGTAAGCATTAAAAAGTTCGCTCCATACCGTAGCCGTTTTACTATACCTTTCTACCGTTAAAAAATAGGTGTTAGGCTCGTTTAAGTCAACGCTCATTAAATTGTCTAACGTGTAAACATATTTTGCAGATTTTGTTTCGCTTACCCCGACAAACACTTCAACGCCTTTTGGGTATTTTTCCCCAAAAACATTGTGAAAGCGTTGTTTTAAAGATAGCGTTTTTATAACATTATCTTTTTTCATATTGTCAAAATTTTTAGTTTTCATTTTACTGCACCCCTAAATTTAATGTTTTTTATGTTAAGATTTCCAAAATTTTGTTGCATTTGCCGTTTGTATATATTTTAATACAGTTGCAGGGTTTGGAAAGCACTTATCTTTTGTGCTATACATATATATTAAATCGCCAAAATCTTGCTTACTTAAATAATACTCAAATAATCCGTTTCGCTTTAATTCTATAACACTATACTTCAAAAAAAATTTTTTCTCGTTCATAAATTTAAACCCCTTTACCTGTGATTTTATTTTTTCTTAAAATTTCCGTATCACAAGAAATAAGCGTTAAAAATTTTGCTGTTTCTTTAATTCTTGCTTTTCCATAAAAAGACGCCCTTGTGTCAAATCTTGCCGTTAGTTCGTAAATATTATTTTTCATTATATTAAACCCCCATTTATATAAATATTTATTAAAATTATTACAACCGTTAAAAAACTAAATATAAAAAATCTTCCTGCCCTTGTTTTTTTCATAATTAAGCCTCCAAAAATACACAATATGCTTTATTATTTTGCATATAGTTTTCAAAAGCTTTTAATGTACCGTTACCAAAATTAAAAGCGTTTTTTATTCTTTCGCTATCCCATACTGTAAAAAAGCCCTGCTCATACGCTTTTTTAACGCTTTTTAATTCGCTAGCCTTTGCCCTTGATATTTCAATAAATTTTCGCATAATTTACCCCCTAAATTCTAAAACCCTTTCCGTCTAATTTATATCCGTTTTTTAAGTCGTTGTAAATTTCAATAACTCTTGTCTTGCTTGCGTGGATATAAACGGTATCGCCTGCCCTTTCGTCGTCGTGGTATTTATCTCGAACTTGCACTCCGTCGTCGTTATATGCTTTGCGATTGCTTGCCTCTATTGTATGATTGCTTATGCGGTAATTTTTACCGTTTAAGTAAAAGTAATAACTATCACTTGATAGTGATTGACTTATTCCGTTTTCACGACAAAATTTGTCTATCTCTTGCATTTGTTTTGCAAATTCCTTTGCTTTGCTTTTTGATGGTTTCCATTTTCTTTTAAACATAATTTTTTACTCCTGATTTTAAAAATTTTTGGCAAGGTTTAAACCGCCTTGCCGTCGGTGTTTTTCGTCAACTTCTTTTATTGCCCTTAATAAATGTTATTATTTAATAATTCTTTAACTTTTGAATAAGTTAAAATTATATCGTCTGTTTTTATAAGTTCTTTAACTTCTTCTTTTCTTTTAGCCGTTAAGCGTTTTATATTGTTTTCAAATTTATATCTTTGCGTTATTTCTTCCGCTCTTTCGTCAATTAAAATTCTAACCGCCTTAATCATAACGCTTTGATATTCGTATTGCTCCCAAGTTCTATTGTAATAGACAACCGTAGCCGTTACCGTTCGACCGTTGCCAATCGTCAATTCGCAATCGTGAGCAAACCCTGAACGAGTGTTGCGAAAAGTATTTACAAATTGAAAAACTTTGCCATTTAAGTTTACATTTTTAACAGAATATTTTGCCATTTTAGTCCTCCACTATATTATTATTATTTTAATATACTATTTATAAAGCCGTTAGAATATATAACACTCTCTTGATTAAGTGCTATTTTTATTTCATTGATAGACTTTTCTACCGCTTGCGCCTCTGCCTCTATAAGTTCAACTTTTAAAGTATTTTCAAAAATAACCTCGCCGTTATCGTGTTTATATATACCCATAGCGTTTTATACCGTTATTTAATAGTATATTATAAACTATCTTATACGCTTCTATTGTATCAATTTTTTGTACTTTTGTGTCCTTATCGTTAAGCCCAATATATAAATTTGTTTGTTTTGTTTTCATAATGTTTTTTAATCTCCTATAAATAAAATATTATTATATAAACGCTAAAAGCGTAAATATTAAAATAAATAATAATATGCTAAA
>JAZQVG010000127.1:0-12995 GCA_045631625.1 Christensenellaceae bacterium | reverse complement strand
AATAAAACTGGCATTATTTTTTATCTCTTTTTAATAGTATTGCATACTTTTTTAAAATTATGCTTGTACTTTAATTTGGGATATGTTAAAATAAACGAGAAACTAAGGAGATATTATATATGAAATGTATGTATTGTGGCTCAATAGATAGTAAGGTTGTAGATTCCAGGTCTTCTGAAGACGGTACAAGTATTAGACGCCGTAGAGAGTGTATAACTTGTGGTAAAAGATTTACAACGTACGAAACGATTGAAACCACCCCTATTTTTGTTATAAAATCAAATGGTGCAAGACAAGCGTTTGACCCTATTAAACTTAAAAACGGTATTATCAAGGCTTGTGAAAAACGCCCTGTTTCTGCTAGCGTTATTGATAAACTTGTTTCTGATATTCAAAAGAAGATTTACAATTCTCTTGACCAAGAAGTTTCTTCAAAAGCACTTGGCGAAATGGTTTGCGAAGGGTTGAAAGATATTGACGAAGTTGCTTACGTTAGGTTTGCTTCCGTTTATCGTTCATTTACCGACACTTCTTCTTTTATGAAGGAACTTGAAAAAATGATGAAAAAAGATAAATAGGTGAGTTATGAATAAATGGGATGAAAGATTTATGTCTTTGGCAGAAACTGTTGCTGAATGGTCTAGTTGTTATCAATCAAATAGACACGTAGGTGCAGTTGTTGTTAAAGATAAAAGAATATTGACAACAGGTTATAACGGTGCACCAAGTGGTATTGAAAGTTGTGCTGAAAAAGGTGAGTGTCTACGCCGTGTAAAAAATATTGCTAGTGGTACAATGCAAGAAGTTTGCTATGCCGTACACGCAGAACAAAACGCTATTATTCAAGCAGCAAAATTAGGTGTAAGTTTAGAAGGTGCTACAATGTACGTTACACACCAACCTTGCGTAATTTGTACAAGAATGATTATCAACTCTGGTATTAAAAAAGTTATCTATAAAAACGGATATCCTGATGAATTTGCTAAAGAATTATTCCGTCAATCAGACGTTGAACTAATAAAATTTGAAGATTTAGAAAAATAGTATAAAAACGCTTGATTTTTATAAATTTTTGTAGTAGAATAATAAGGCTTGAAAGAGAAAACGCTTTTAAGCCTAATATTTGGAGAGCTATCGAAGTGGTCACAACGAGGCGGTCTTGAAAACCGTTTGGGTGCAAGCCCACGGGGGTTCGAATCCCTCACTCTCCGCCAACAAAAAAGAGTCATCATAAGATGGCTCTTTTTTGTTGGTTGAAAGTAAGATTTTGTTTTGGTTCTATGGTTCGGCTTTGCCATCGTAACGATAGTGTAGATGCATCCCTCACTCTCCGCCACGAAAAACCTAAACCAAATAATTGGTTTAGGTTTTTCATTTTATATTACTTTCAATGATATTTGTTTATATTGTTTTTTATTTAAAAAAGTGATATAATTTAAAAAAATATTTTTATAATATGACTAAAATTGTCATATTAGTATACTAAATTTAAATATGAAATTATTTTTGGGAGTATATTATGGAAGTAAAAGTATTGTTTTGTCGTGGAAAAAATGAATATATTATCGAGATAGATAAACTTTTTTACTTAATTAATTTAGAAGAAAAAACTATGTCTTCAGGTAAAAAACTAATTCATATTCTTGATGAATTCGACGATTTTATTCCATTAAAAGAAATAGATGAGCTTACACTAAAACGTATTAATGAAACGATAGCTCTTCAACGTTATTCTTCTACTGCTAAAGGAACTACTATTGTTGGGAAAATGACAGAAGAAGAATTTGATGAATTAAATTATCAAAGAGATATTAATTATAATGATTTTTTAGGTGAAGAAATTTTAGTGGCTTCTGACTCTCGAAATAACTCGCCCACACTTATGCGACTTGTAGAAATTATTATGCCTGATTACGATAATTGGGACGAAATTTGCTATAAATTCGTTAATGGTGGAAAAACTATTTACTTGACTAAAAGTGAAATTTATCAGTTTATACCAAAAAAATGGCTAGATGATGAAGAACACGAATATTATTACGTTATTTTTAGGTTTGGAAAAACTGACCGTTCAAAAGAACATATTTATATATCTAACGATTATAGTATAAAAGTTGGTGATAAGGTTTTACCTTTTGGCAACGAAAAATCAGGGAACGTTATAAAAACGGGCTTTTATAAAAAAATAAATGCTCCTTACCCTGTTGAAAAAACTTGGTTAATTTCTCGTAAAGCTTATAAAGAAATTGATGCTTCAAAGTATAAAGATTTTAATAAATACGTCAAAGATGATAATGATTACTTTAAATTTTTAAATAAGCGAGAAGAAAACAAAGGATATATTGCTAATTCACTAGACACGTATGAAATGTATAGTTGGGATTACATAGAATATATTGAAAAATTTATGCGTCCTAATGAAAATGGTAAGTTAAATGGCGAAAGCATACTTGATTTTTTAGAAGAAGAATTTGAAGGTGGTTATTATTATAGTGGGTACAAAGGAAAATTTTTAAATAGATACAATCAATTATACTCTTTCTTTGATTCTGTTTGGATGAATTATTTGCTTATTAAAAACGACCATGTTGAAGATGGGATTATTGATATTTATAAGTATATGCTTTGCATATATAACAACGGTGGTTTTGATAAATATTTACTAGATATTAATTATGATAAAAAATGTTTAGAAGAACATATTGCTTTTATAAATAATTATATAAATTTTATTATATAAGGAGAAAGTATAAATTATGAATTATGAAAAAGTAACAGAAGATTTTTACAAATTGCAAACAAATAAAGACGGTGCTCCGTTATTTACGCAAGAAAATTTTAAATTAATAAACACCTTTTTAAGATATGATTCAAATTATAACGGTGTAGAAGACAATGCAAACTTGGTTTTTGATAAAACTTATGGTGGCATACTAACAAAAGAGAAAGAACACTTTTTTAAATTTAAAAAATTAGAAGATTATGTGAATGAAGAAGAGTATATGCAAAATGATTCTCTATATTTAGTTATTGAATCTATCGACAAAATGAATTCAACACATTTAGCAAGTGAAGGGCCAAAAGGTGGCAATAAAGGAAGGATTAAAACAGCGCAAGGTGTTTACAATATTGAAAATTTTAGAGAAAGATTATATAAGGCTGATGCAAAATTAGTTGACGAAATTGCTTGGTTTGGTGGCAAAAATAATTTTTCTTTTGCAAGTAAGTTTTGTTCGTATTTATGCCGATATTTGTTTAAGGATTTGCCACAAGAAAACAATTACTGCATTTATGATGAAGTTGTGCAATCAGTTCTACCATACTATGCCAATTATTATAAAGTTGATTTAGATAAAAAATATTATATTACTTATACCAACAAAGGAATAAAACATAATCGCAGTATAGTTTGTAAAGTTAAAACGTGTGGTGGTTATTATGAATACATAAAATTAATTAACGCTATAATTGAAAAAATTAAAGAAGAAAACAATATCGACGTTACTTATGAAGCGTTTGACCACATGCTTTGGTATTTCTTTAAAGGACAACCAAATAAAATTAAAGAACTTATGGATAAATTACCAAATTTAAAATAAAATAGGTGACAAATATTATGATATATACCGATTTAACTAAAAAAGCATTAAAGTTATGTTTTGAAAAACACAAAGAACAAGTTGATAAAACAGGGATGCCGTACGTTTTCCATCCGTTTCATTTGGCAGAGCAAATGGATGATGAAATTTCAACGATTTGCGCACTTTTGCATGATGTTTTAGAAGATACTGATATAACTTTTGAAAATTTGTTAAAAATGGGATTCCCTCAAGATGTTATTATGGTATTAAAACTTTTAACACACGAAGACTCTGTTCCCTATATGGAATATATCGAAAAAATTTCAACAAACCCCATTGCTAAAAAAGTAAAAATTGCGGACTTAAAACATAATAGCGACATTACTAGATTAAATATTATAGATGAAAAAGATAAGATTCGCTGTGAAAAATATAAAAAAGCATTGGATTTATTGTTAAAATAATATAAAAAGTGCAAAATTTATTTCTTACTTTACTAAAAAAGAGTCATCAAAAGATGGCTCTTTTTTACGTAATATCACTTAAATAATTTTTATATATGTATACGTTGTTTTAACGTGGGAAATTGTATTTGGTTGACAAAATGATGGAATTTTGTTAATATAAATATGATTTGGGCAAGCATTTAACTTACTCTAAACTAGATTAATGGTCTGTTTTTTTACGATGGGGGGTGTTATAAATGAGTACTACTTTATTGTTGGCTAGTGGAACGTCAAGTTGGGATTTTACCCTTGCTAATTACGGTGCTGTCTGGGCGTTTATTGTTCAACTTGGTCTCTTACTTTTATTCTTAATGTTGGGTAATGTTTTAAGAAGAAAAATTCCACTATTTAGAAATTGTTTAATTCCTTCTGCGCTTTTGGGTGGAGGATTATTATTAATTGTTGATACTATTTGCAATCAATTTAACGTTACGTTAGTTGATAATAGAATGATGCAAGTAATTACATATCACTGTTTAGCGATTGGTTTTGCTGCAATGTCGTTAAAGACGGAGAAAAGTAAGCATCAAACCAAATCTGTCCAAGTTGTAGAATTTGGCGCTTTGCAGGGTGGTACGTATATGCTACAAGCATTTGTTGGGCTTGGCATAACGTTGCTATTATTTTTGCCTACTAAAAATGGACAAAGCGTTATTTCATATATTTGTGGTTTAATTTTACCATTAGCGTTTGGGCAAGGTCCTGGTAATGCGCTTAGTTGGGATATAAACTTTACTAATATGGATATTACGCAGTTTGCAGGGAACGGAAGTTTTGGTTTATCGCTTGCATCAATTGGTTTTGTTGTTGCTTCGGTATTTGGTGTTTTTTATATTAATATTCAAAAGAAAAAAGGTAACATTGTTGTTCGTGACACCAAACTATCTAAAGCATTTATAGACCAAACAAACCCTAGTGGCAAGGAAATAAGTGATAGTGAATCTGTTGATAAACTTACTATACAAGCAGGGTTTGTTGCTCTTGCTTATGCTTTATCGTTTGGATTTATGTGTTTACTTGGAACATTGTCTGATTTTACCAACAGTATTGCTTGGGGATTTAACTTTTTATGGGCTTCGCTTGCTGCAATGTTTATAAAGTTTATAGTAAAGATTTTACGTAAACGTAGCGTAATGAAGTACGAATACATAAACAACTATCAAATGGACCGTATATCTGGTTTTTCTTTCGACCTCATGATAGTTGCTGGTGTTGCTGCTATTCAAATTAACGATATTAAAAATTATATTTTACCAATCATAATTTTGAGCATAGTTGGCACCATTATTACTTTCGTTTATATTCGTTTAGTTTCTAAAGAATGTTTTAAGGGATTTGAACACGAATTTTTCCTTATGAGTTTTGGGACGTTGACAGGTACTGCATCTAATGGAATGATTTTGATGAAGGAAATTGACCCAAACTTACGAACCCCTACTTCAAGTTTATATATTCTTTCTAATTTTCCTGCAATGGTTATGATTGCGCCGTTGTTATTGCTACTTGGTTTTGCAGCAAAATCATATACAAATGCCGTCGTTGCATGTGCTATATTCTTCTTATTATGGTTAATTTATACTATGTTTTTGTTTAGAAGAAAGATATTTAAAAAGCGTTTTAGGGATAAACCGGTAACCGTTTGGGAAGATAAAATTGAAGAATAATTATATTTAGTAAAAATAAAAGCACACTGTATTTCACTGAATGTGAAACGTGGTGTGCTTTTTATATTCGTAGAAATAATGGTATATTTAAAATACTTTATTTTTCAGTTTTCTTTTTAAGTGGTAGTTGGATTTGTGCAAGTATTACTGCAATGAAAACAAATAAACAACCGATAAGTTCTTTTGGTGATAATGATTCGCCTAAAATTAACCAGCCTGAAAGTACGGCAAATACCGATTCTAAACTCATAATTAAGGTTGCGCTTGTAGGGTCGGCATCTTTTTGTGCAATTATTTGTAAAGTGTAGGCAATACCACTTGATAACAAACCTGCATACATAATTTCAAATTTAGCATTCCAAATTACTGAAAAGTCTGGTTTTTCAAAAGCAAATGCTAAAATTATTGATATTATCCCAACTATTAAAAACTGAATACAGGAAGTTTTAATTGGATTTGCACCTTTTTCCATAAAATAATCTATGATTAAAATATGGAAAGTAAAGAAAAATGCACTTAACAGGGTTAAAATATCGCCAAGTTCAATTTTAAAGCCACTCTTAATACACAATAAATAAAAGCCTAACGTAGCAATTGGTACACAAATGGCAATAATTTTTGGTATTCTTCTTTTTAAAATTACACCAAAAATAGGCGTAAATACTATATATAATGCAGTTATAAACCCTGCTTTGCCAGAAGCATTGTCAGTCATTAAAGTTATACCTTTTTGTTGGCAAAAACTTGCAACTGTTAGTGCTACGCCACATAACACACCTGCAATAATTGTTAATTTTGATGGTAGTAATTTTTGTTTTTTTTCGCAATTTAGTAACTTTTTATTGTTGCTAAAATTGAATATTGCGATAACTGGTATTAAAAACAAAAAACCGATAAAACTTCTTGAAAAAAGGAAAGTAAAAGGCTCTACGGAGTCGCTGGCTGTAGTTTGCGCAACAAAAGTACTGCCCCAAATTAGAGCAGCAATTAACAGCATTAAGTTTGCACGTAATTTTTTTTGCATACATTACCTTGATTTCTTAAATTATTAATTATATAAGCGACTTTTTTATTGTATCAAAAAAAGAAATATAAAGCAAGTTGTTAGACGTTATAAAAAATTGGCTTATATAAAATTGAATAATTAAAAACCATTAATTGATTAAGCGTAATAGTTTATTTATAAATTTTTCTTTAATTTTTGATTGAACATTATTATTGAAATAATAACTGTAATTATAAGATATATTATTAAAACAATAAAATACAATAACAAATCTGTATAAACGTTATTGATAAAAGATTGTGGTATTGCTACGCTTGGCAAGAAAGGAAAGAAGGATAAAATTTTTTTAAATGTTCCGTCTGTCAATGGGAAAAACATACCACTAAAAAGTGCAGTAGCGTTTACGAATATAGTATTTACGCCACTACATGCCTTTTCGTTTAATAAAGAGCCTATCAATATTCCAATACTAATATAAAAAGTAGATATAAATATTAGACTTAAAAAAGCGTAAATAATTGATAAATCAAATTTAAGATTAAAAATAAAACCTAAAATAAAGCAGAGAATTACTTGTATAATTACAATTATTAAATTAGGAATAAAGTAACCGATAAAGAAATCAAAAGGTTTCATAGGGCTTATATTTAATCTTGCTTGAAAAGAAGTCGTCCTATCTTTAGATATTTGCAGACTTAAATTCATTGCCATAAATGAAAAAGAAAAAACGGATATGCTAGGAATTAGATTGTTTACGGCAAACATAGGTACCATTTCATCCGTTGCACCCGTACCAATTTTTATTATTTGAAATATAAAAAACATAACAATAGGAAAGACTATTGTAAAAAACAGCATTAGTGGGCTTCTAAAATACTCTTTAATATTTCTTTTAGCGAAAATAATACTTCTCATTATTTAGCCTCCTTTATTATTTTAATAAAAGCCTGCTCTAAAGAAGTCGTTTGTGTTTTATTGATAATGTTTTTTGGAGTATCTATCTCAATAATTTTACCATTATTTATAATTGCAACCCTATCGGCAAGTTGTTCTGCTTCTTCCATATAATGTGTAGTTAAAATTATGCTCATTTTATCTTTCAAAGAAGTTATAAGCGACCATAAATCTGCCCTTGCTAATACGTCAAGACCAAGCGTAGGTTCGTCTAAAAATAAAATTTCAGGTGAAGTTACGATTGACATTGCAATAGAAAGTCTACGTTTCATACCACCCGACAACAGTTTGGCTTTTTTGTTTTTAACTTCTGTTAAATTTAGTTTAGAAATTATTTCATCTGCATTAGTTTTTGCCTTTTCTTTGGATAAACCAAAAATTTCTGCAATAAAAATAATATTTTCATAAACGGTTAAATTTTCTGCAATGGCGGTTTCTTGTGGGGAAACGTTGATTTTGCTTTTAATTTCTCCGGTTAAATCTTCAATAGGTATATTATTGAAAATTATATCGCCTGACGTCTTACTGATTAATCCTGTTAATATTTTTATTGTAGTAGTTTTACCTGCACCATTTACACCGAGCAATGCGAAAATTTCGTTATTTTAAATATCAAAACTAACGTCGTTTACGGCAGTTAAATCACTAAATTTTTTAACTAAATTTTTAACTTTAATTTCCATTTATTTCTCCAAGTTTCTTGTCGGTAAAATCTTCTAAAACATCTGCTTTAATAAGGGCCATACCTTTTTTCTTGTCACCAAGTAATATTAAACTATCGCCGGCTTTTAACTCAAACATGGCTCTTGCATCTTTTGGTATTACTATTTGCCCTCTTTCTCCAAGTTTACAAATACCAAATATTTTTTTATCAGTTTTCATTGCATACTCCTTTTAAGTATGAAAAATCATACTTTTCATACATTTTAACAAAAAAAATAATGAAAGTCAAATTAAAAAGGGTTTGGAAACCAAACCCTTTTAAGTTTTAATTAAAGTTATTTACCTGCTTGCATTTCTGCGATAGATTCTAAAATAGCGTCTGCCATATATTCAAGTTGGTCTTGACTTAAACCATATAATGGTAAGTGTGTGAAGCGGTGATAGAATACTTCTTCACAAACTGGGCAAGTTTTAGCAATTTCATCTGGATTATAACCCATATCGCTAACAACTTTGAAGCGGTAAAGTGGACCGAAGTGTGGAATATTGGTAACACCTTTTTCTTCTAACTTTTTCTTTAATACTTGAATATCGCCACCTGCTTTTGCTGGGTCGATTTGTAATAAATATAAGTGGAAGGTAGGTTTAATTTGGTCATTACCTAAATCTTGAGCAATAATTGCGTCATTACCTTCAAATCTTGAATTTAAGTAAGCAGCGGCTTTACGTCTTTCTTCAATAATTTCCTCGTTTCTAGCAATTTGAAGTTTTAAGCCTAAGCCTTGAATTTCAGTAGTAGAGTAGTTAAGTGCTACGAAAGGTTTTTCCTTGCCTGGAATTGGTGTAATGTTATATAACCAATTTTTGATTGGAGCAGAGAAGTCTAAACCAAGGAAACGTGCGCGTTTCATATCTGCTGCAAAGCCTGGAATTGTTGTAGTTGCGATACCACCTTCACCAAAAGAAGTAATGTTTTTAACTTCGTGGAAAGAGAAAGAAGCGAAATCGCCAATCGTACCAATCTTTTTGCCTTTATACATTGCACCGAAAGCGTGTGCAGCGTCTTCAAGAACTAAAATATTATGTTCTTTAGCAAGTTTCATAATTGGGTCAAGGTCAACAGGGTAGCCACCAATGTGTACAGGAACAATCATCTTTGTTTTTGGTGTGATTTTTCTTGCAACGTCTGCAGGGTCCATATTGATAGTTCTTGGGTCAACGTCAGCAAATACTAACTTAGCGCCAACTGCAAGTGGATATGCCATTGTTGCAACGAAAGTGATTGCTGGAACGATTACTTCATCACCTGCTTGAATATTTGCATATTTATAAGCAATTTCAAAGCCTGAAGTAGCGTTTGTAACGAAAGTACTTGAATCTGTGCCAAGATATGCGTTTGATGCTTCTTCTGCTGCTTCAACTTGTTTGCCAGTACTTAGTTTTCCTGGTGGAGTAGCAAGTTTGTCAAGTTTCTTAACTTGTTCCCAAACGGCTGCGATTGCATCGTCATATTCTTTACCTTCGCCTTGCATTAAAAAGCGAATAATTTCCATAAGGTCAGAAACGTTATAGTTTTCGCCTACGGCTGCCCAAGGAACTCTTGTAGCCCCTGTATTGTACCTAAAGTCTGTTGTTTTTCCCATTATATTTCTCCTTAAAAAATTTTTTTATTAAAATTCTGGTTCGTAAGTTTGTTCAAACTTTTCCCAGTTTATTTCTCTAATTTCGATATCTTTTATTTTTAACATTGTGCAGTAAGGCGAGAAGCCTACGTGGCCACCTTTAAGTGGGTTAGGGTCTATTAGTTCAGTAACTAATACGTCGTCAACCAACATGAAAGTATGCCCGTCAATAGCACCACAAGTAATTCTAACTTCTGTACCTGGCGTATATTTATATAATGAAGTAGTAGAGTATAGGTCAGAACTTCTTGTTCTTTCAATACCACTTTTTTCTTCATACCAACCGTTTAAACCACATACGTAAGAATCGCCCAAGTAATCAGTATCAGTATTCCAATGTGCGCAGAAAACTGCGTTTAAGTCTCTTGTTGCAGGAAGTACGGTAGCAACTGTAAAAGAAAGCATAACGTTTTTGTCAAAGCATTCTTTACTAAACATAATGCCACCTTTATTACCTAATTCTTTGCCTATTAGATAACCATCTTCATAATACCACTCACCAGCCATACGCATAAAATATTTATCCCAATTTTCGTCAGGTTTATAAGATAAAAGCACAGGTGATTTGTCGAAATTTATCTTTTTGCCAAGTAATCTAATTTCCTTCATAAGTCAATCCTTTTAAACTAGGTTTTTTCATTTTATAATTATATAATATATTAAACTTTCTGTCAATAGTAAAAAATACTTTTTTCCTTTTAAAAAGACAATCTTTTTCTTGACAATGTGTTGTGTTGAATTTAAAATATATTTCAAGGTTTTTTTAATAAAAATATTTTATAATATTAGTATAAAGGAGAGATTTTATGACAAAAATTAGAATAGAACTTAGAAATGGAAAAAATATTGATATAGAGTTAGACGAAGAAAATGCCCCAATTTCAACTGAAAACTTTTTAAAATACGTTGACGACGGGTTTTATAATGGTACGATTTTTCATCGTGTAATACCTGGTTTTATGATTCAAGGTGGTGGTTTTACTGATAACGAACCTGCTATTAAAGAAAAAAAGGCAACCTATCCTCCAATTAAAGGTGAGTTTGCTTCTAACGGCATTTCTAACCCAATTAAGCATAAAAAAGGCGTTATTTCAATGGCGAGAACGTTTATAAAAGACTCTGCTACGTCACAATTTTTTATTTGTGTGGCAAATTGTGACTATTTAGACGGTGAATATGCTGCTTTTGGCAAAGTTTGTGATGAAGAAAGTTTAAAAAATGCCGTTTGGGTATCTGATGAAAGTACACATAGTTGGGGTGGATACGACGATATTCCTGACGAACCTATCGTGATTAAAAGCATAAAAAGAATATAATTTATGGGAGAGTTAAATGCTCAAATTATTAAATGTAAAAAAAGATTATCTTGCGGGGGAAAACACCGTACATGCTCTAAAAGGCATTGATTTAGAGTTTAGAAAAAGCGAATTTGTTTCTATACTTGGTCCTTCTGGTTGTGGTAAAACTACGCTACTAAATATCGTTGGTGGTTTAGATAAATATTCTGATGGGGATTTAATTATCAATGGTATTTCTACTAGGGAATATAAAGATAGAGATTGGGATGCGTATAGAAATCACTCTATAGGCTTCGTTTTTCAAAGTTATAATTTAATTCCACATCAAACGGTTTTGCAAAACGTTGAATTGGCGTTGGCGCTTTCTGGTGTTTCTAAAAAGGAAAGAAGAGAAAAAGCAAAAAAAGCACTTGAGTCTGTGGGGTTAAAAAATCAAACGCATAAACGCCCTAGTGAATTGTCTGGTGGGCAAATGCAAAGGGTTGCTATTGCACGTGCGATAGTAAACGACCCTGATATTATATTGGCTGATGAACCTACCGGTGCATTAGATACTGAAACAAGTATTCAAGTTTTAGATATTTTAAAGGAAATTTCTAAAGAAAAGTTAGTAATTATGGTCACTCATAACCCAGAACTTGCTGATAAGTACTCAACACGTATAGTACGTATGGTTGATGGGTTGATAACTTCTGACAGTGCACCATTAACAAAGAGAGAAATTACAAAAGAAGCAAAACGTGACCAACAAATTATTGAAGAAAATAAAGTTAAAAAAATAAAGAGAAAAGCGAAAAAACCGTCAATGTCAATTTGGACGTCTTTTTCACTTTCTCTTAAAAATCTTTTTACAAAAAAGGGTAGAACGGTTTTAACTACTTTTGCGGGTAGTATTGGTATTATAGGTATTGCACTTATTTATGCTGTATCACAAGGTACTACCAACTATATAAACTTAGTGCAAGAAGACACGCTTTCTTCTTATCCTATTACTTTGCAGGCAGAATACATGGATTTTGGTGCATTGATGCAATCTTTTATAGATTCTTCTATGGGGAAAGAAGAGCACGAAAACGATGCAGTGTATGAAAAGTCTGCTTTATACGATTTAGCAAAAGCGTTAAATTCTTCTCAAGCAAAGAAAAACGATTTAAAATCATTTAAGGCGTATATTGAAGCAGAACTTGAAAAGGACGACGGAAAATTTAACGATATTTTGACGGGTGTTCAATATACTTACGATTTTAATATGAACGTTTATACACAAAACGTTGATGGTAAAATTATTGAATCTGATACTCAAGAATTAATGAACGAATTACTTGCAAAGCATTTAGGCGGTGCCATTGGGAATATGCAAGGTGGCTCAAGTTCTATGATGTCTTCAATGTCACAAATGTCAACGGGTGCATTTACTTTGTGGCAAGAAATGCTTTCTGGTGAAGATGGTAATCTTATTAACTCATTATTTGATAAACAATACGATTTATTGTATGGTAGTTGGCCAAATGATAAAAATGAAATAGTTTTAGTAGTTGATTCGAATAATGAAATTGACGATATGACACTTTATGCTTTAGGTTTAAAACCTAAGGCAGAAATTGAAGCAATTATTGACGCCGCTTTAACGGGTGCGCAATT
>JAZQVG010000126.1:0-5974 GCA_045631625.1 Christensenellaceae bacterium | reverse complement strand
AAATATATACTGATTTATCAGTTGTAGAAGTTGCAAACAAAGGCGTTTTAGACAGTTTACTTAGAATTTTATTTGTTGTAGGTTCTTTAGTAGTATTATCTGTTTTAGTAATGGCTTTACTTGGTTTAGTATTTGTTGGTTTACAAATTGCTTTATCAAGCGTAGTTGCTAGTGCAGTTGCTTTATTTATCACTCCAATCGTTTGGGCAGTTTTAAATGATAGGAAAGCACTTGAAAAATAATAAAAATAAAAAAATTATAAACTAATAAAGGCGGAAACTTTCCGCCTTTATTGATTTAAAGGATAAAATGAAACTTGTTTACGGTGAGCAATTAAATAGTAGCCAAGAAAAAATTGTATGCGATATTTCTTATAATTGTGGTATTACTTATGATACTGCAAGGCTTTTGTTTTACCGTAATCACGATACAGTAGAAAAGGCAAAAGCCTTTTTATCGCCTAATAAAAGTAAATTTCTAAATCCGTTTGATTTTTCTACTATGCAACAAGCCGTAGATAGAATACGACTGGCAAGGGATTTAAACCAAAAGGTAGTAATTTTTGGCGATTATGATGCGGATGGCGTTTGCGCATTGTCAGTTTTATCTGGTTGCTTAAAAGAGTTTGGTATTAATACTGAACTTTTTATACCTGAAAGGGACGAAGGTTATGGGTTGAGTATAGAAAAACTTTCAGTTAGCGAAAGCGAAAAGCATATAGACTTACTAATTACCGTTGACTGTGGTATTTCTGACTATGAAAAGGTGGAAGCCTTAAAAGCAAACGGCACTGATGTAATAGTTACAGACCATCACGAGCCACCTTTAGTTTTGCCAGACTGCTTAGTAATAAATCCAAAAGTTAATCAACTTGGGTATCAGTTTGAAGGGCTTTGTGGCGCAGGTGTGGCGTATAAATTAGGCTACGCATTGATTGGTGAAAAAGCCAATGATTATCTTGATTTTGTTGCACTTGCAACTATTGCCGATAATATGGATTTAGTTGGCGAAAATAGAAGTATAGTCGTAGAAGGTTTAAAAATTTTCAACGATAATATAAGATTGCCTTTTAAATACTTAATCACTGATAATAATAGAAAAATAAATGCACAAACTTTAGCTTATTCAATAGCGCCAAGGGTGAATGCTGGTGGTAGAATGGGCGATGCACTTTCAGCATTAAAATTGTTTACTACAAAAGACGAAAAAGAGATTTTCGATTTGGCAGTAAAACTAAATATGTATAATACAGCACGTCAAGTAGAGTGCGATAATATATATAGAGAAGCAAAAGAAAAAATAAAAGATGAAAAACTTTACTTAAACCCTGTAATTTTAGTGGCTGACGAAAAGTGGAAAACGGGTTTTATTGGTATAGTTGCTTCAAAACTTGTTGAAGAATATTCAAGACCTGTTATCGTTTTTGCAGATGATAATGACACTTTTAAAGGCTCTGCACGTAGCATTGACGGTATAAACATATTAAACGTAATAAATGATTGTAGCGACCTATTGGTTGGTTTTGGTGGCCATTCTCAAGCGGCAGGCGTGACGGTTAAAAAGTGCGATTTTAAGGCTTTGCAACAAAAAATATCAACGATAGTAAATGAAAAATATGGCTTTTTTGAAAAAGAAAATAAAATTTTTATTGATTGGAAAATAGATAGCCCAATAGATAGTAAATTTGTACAAGAAATAGAAAAGTTAGAGCCATTTGGTATAGGCAATAGAAAACCACTTTTTTCAGTTGACGTAAACATGGTAGACTTGAAGCCTTTAAGGGAAGGTTCGCCACACTATAACTTTGATACGGAATTTATTGAAATATTAGATTTTAATGGTGAAAAAGACGTAAACGAACTTGCTTTGCCAATAGATAAAACGGTTGTTTTTGAACTTAACCGTTCAGTATTTAAGGGGAAAGAATCTGTTAAAGGTTATTTAAAAACCATCGTTTCTGATTATGGTGATTTTAGTAATTTATCACTTGAAATATTTAGAAATGAACTTCTAAAGGGTAAAAACGGGCAAAAAGCGGATATTACTTACATAAATTATCGTGACGATTTAGTGAAAGAAGGGTATGGCGAATTATACGTATTATCAGACCCAAATAATATTGAAAAATATAAGGGGTTAGAAAAATTGCCAAAAGCGTTGTTTAACGCAGATGCGCTTAATGGTAAAAATGGTTTAGTTGTTTCTTTAAGTAATGCGCCTACGGGGTATAGTAAAATAGTATATTTAGATAACCCTTTGTTTGTATTAGATACTGATATTGAAACGGTTGTAGTAGAAGATATATCTGGTAAAGGTTGTTTTAAAAAAATATCTACAGATAGATGTGAATTTGAAGAGATATTTAATATTCTAAACGGTGTTATAAATCAAGAATATTTTGACGTAAAATTACAGTATGAAAAGGTAGACGCTTTGTTTAATCCGTATCAATTTATATTTGTTAGTGAAGTGTTTTTAGAACTTGGTATTTTTGAGATAAAAAACGGGCAAATTAAAAGGAATTATAATATAAAAAGTCTATTGACAAATTCTAAAATATACGCTAACATTTTAGAAAAGAAGGCAAACGGCTAGGAAGAGTTATGAGTGACATTATAGAGCGTTTAGGTAAAACGTATACTGGCAAAGATTACGAGTTGTGTATGAAGGCGTATGAATACGCAAAAAAGGCACACGAAAATCAAAAGCGTGCATCGGGTGAAGATTATTTTATTCACCCGTGTACTGTCGTGGAAATTTTAATTGATTTAGGCTTAGACACGGCAACAATCGCTGCTGCCTTTTTACACGATGTAATTGAAGATACTTCAGTATCGGAAACTGATATAAAAAACAACTTTGGCGAAGAAATTTTGACGCTTGTTCAAGGCGTGACAAAACTTGAAAAAATTCAGTTTAACTCTAGGGAAGACGAACAAGCAGAAAACTTTAAAAAGTTGTTTGTAGCAATGGCTAAAGATATAAGGGTTATTATCATTAAACTTGCCGATAGATTACATAATATGCGTTCATTAAACTTTTTATCGGTAGAACGTCAACAACGTATGGCAAGAGAAACTCTTGATATTTACGCTCCACTTGCCGGTAGACTTGGTATTTCGCAAATTAAATGTGAACTTGAAGATTTATGCCTAAAATATGTAGAACCTGAAGCATACGAATATATTTCTTCACATATCGACGAACTTTTAAAAGAAGGCGAAGGGCTTGTTGATACCGTTATTAACGAATTAAAAGGTATGATGAAAGACTCTAATATTTCAGGCGAAGTATTAGGTAGAAGAAAACATATTTACAGTATTTATAAAAAGATGAAGTCTAGAAACAAAACTCTAGACCAAATATATGATATAGTTGCAATTAGGGTTATAGTAAACTCTGTTGATGAGTGTTATGAAATTTTTGGTAAAATCCATAATAAATGGAAACCTGTACCAGGCAGAATTAAAGACTATATTGCAACCCCAAAACCTAATATGTATCGTTCACTTCATACCACCGTTATGACTAACTATGGTAGGGTTTTTGAAATACAAATTAGAACTTACGAAATGAACCACGCTGCAGAATACGGTATTGCGGCACATTGGAAATATAAAGAAAATAAAAAAGTTGGTGACGACCTTGATACCCGTTTAACTTGGATTAGAGAAGTTATGGAATGGGAAGGTGGTTTAAAGGACAGTAAAGAGTTCTTGGCGTCACTTAAAGGCGATATTTATAGTTCTGAAGTATTGGTGTTTACACCAAAAGGTAAGGTTGTAAGTCTACCAAAAGATGCAACGCCGTTAGATTTTGCATACAGTATTCACTCTGAAGTAGGCAATAAGTGTGTGGGTGCTAAGGTAGATAATAAAATCGTGCCGTTAAATAGCACTTTAAGGGTTGGCGACGTTGTAGAAATTATCACGTCACAAAACTCAAAAGGTCCGTCTTGGGATTGGCTTAAAATTGTAAAAAGTCCGTCTGCAAGGGTTAAAATAAGACAGTTCTTCAAAAAAGAAATGAAGGAAGAAAACTGCAAAACGGGTAAGTCAATGCTTGAAAATGAAGCCAAGAAACGCGGCTATAATTTAAGTGATTTGCTTACTGAACAGTCCTTCTTGATTTTGTCTAACAAAATGTCTTTTAATAGTGAAGAAGAAATGTTTTCTTCAGTAGGTTATGGGGCGGTAAGCGTAAACCAAGTATTGGTTAAACTTATTGATTTTTATAGGAAAAATCAACCGGCTGAAGAAATTACAAGATATCTTGCGCCAAACGTTAAAAATAACGGTGGCGTAGTAGTAAAAGGCTTAAGGGGTATTTTGGTGCATTTTGCAGGTTGTTGTAGCCCTGTGCCTGGCGACGATATAGTAGGTTTTATCTCAAGGGGGCACGGCGTTTCCGTGCATAGAAGAGATTGCCCTAACCTAAAAGGCGTTGAAAAGGAAAGGCTAATTGAAGTTGATTGGACAGAAAAAGCGTCTTCATACTATAACGGTATGATAAAAGTTATAGGAAAAACACAAGCAGAAATTCTTACTATTGTTGCTAGTGCGGTTGCTTCATTGAAACTTGAAATTGTGTCTACAAACGGTAGAACGGATGCTAAAAACGGGCAAGTTATAGTTGATTTTAATATTAAAATTAATAGTAAAGATGCATTAGAAAGTCTTATTATAAAAATTAAAAAAGACCCTAAAATTACAGACGTATTTAGGACGACAGGTTGATGAAATTATACCATTTGAGGACAGGCCCACTTGGGGTAAACAGTTACTTTTTAGTAAATGAAGATACTAATGAGTGCGTGGTTATAGATAGTGGCGAAAACTATAAAAAAATCAAACAAACTGAAGAGCAAAACGGCTTTAAAATCAAAGCCGTTTTACTTACTCACGCCCATTTTGACCACTCTGGAAACGCTAAACTGTTACAAGATGACGGTGCTAAGATTTATATTAGTGAAATAGACGCAAAAAAACTGTTAAACGACGAAAATTTATCAATGGATTTTGGTAGAAAATTCAATTATTTAACGGCTGATTTTACCTTTAATGATGGGCAAATATTAGATATTTGTGGCATTAAAATTAAGGTTGTTATGACACCTGGTCATACTGACGGCTCTGCAACTTTTATAGTAGATGATATGATGTTTACAGGCGACACTTTGTTTTATGATTCCGTTGGTAGAACGGACTTTATTTCTGGCAATAGACAAGACTTGATAAATTCTATAAACAAACTTTTTGCACTCGAAAAGGACTATAAGGTTTTCCCTGGTCACGACGTTTTTACTACGCTTGACAGAGAACGTAAATTTAATAGGATAAATGAATATGATTGATACTAACTTAACAATCTTTTTAAGCGATTTAAATGAAGTCTTGAATATGTTTCCCGATAGTGAAAACATATCAGTTCGCCATAGATTTAAGGAAAATGAAAATAAGTTTGTAAACACCGTTACCGTTAACGGTAGCGTGTACGCTTACGGTAATTTAGTTGAAAAGTTTAATGGCGAAATTGAAGAAATACGCCTTAAAAAGAGATACGCCAAATTGTCAGTCTATAAGGCACTTTCTAAGCATTTTGGCATTGACTTGCCGTGGGGTGCTTTAACAGGTATTAGACCTACTAAACTTGCTTATAAACAGATAGAAGAAAATGGTGAGTTTGAAGAGTTTTTCGTTGACGTTATGAAGGTTAGTGAAGAAAAAACGGCACTCATTAAAGATATACTTGAAAACCAAAAAGGAATTTATAAAAAACAAGAAGATTTGACAGACTTTTTTGTGTTTATTCCATTTTGCCCGTCAAGGTGTAAATATTGTTCTTTTATAACGGCTGACGTTAAAGGCTCTACTAACTTAGTAGACCAATACGTAGACACTTTAATTTACGAAATTAATGAAAGTAAAAAACATATTAAAAATTTAAGAAGTATTTATATTGGTGGTGGTACACC
>JAZQVG010000125.1:0-14582 GCA_045631625.1 Christensenellaceae bacterium | reverse complement strand
AATTAAGATGTTTATTACTATTTCGCTACTTAGATTTATTAACATATTTTCACTCTTTCCCGTTTGGCTGAGTTCGGCTCTCTTAATTTTTATCTAATTATACACCCCAGATGTGATTTTGTCAAGTTTTTTTTTGTGTTTTTTTTGTGTTTTAATTATGTTTAAGTTGTGAACAATTAAAAACGGGCTAACGCCCGCTATCGTCATACGCCACGCCTTGCGACTTTTGCAGTTGTATAGTATATGTTTGAGGCTTCCGCCCTTGTCTGCGTACATATACTATATAAGCCTATCGGTGTGGGTTAGATTTCCATATAATCTCCTAAGATGTACTTATTATATAGTTTGAAAGTTTGCTCCTTACCCTCTCTTTTTTCTTTTGTTTCTATAATATAACCTTTTTCAATTTTTTGGATTTGTTTTTCTGTGAGTTCTTTTTGTAGTCCGCTCCATTTATATAGTATGCGCTTATTATTTCTATATAATATGTATGCTTTAATTCTGTTGATATATGCTTTAACTTGTAAATACTCTATTTTGAAGTCTCCAATATTATTTCCTATTCTAAACGCTGGCTTAACGTTAGAACGAATAAAAACGCTGTCAGTATCAATATAGGCTATATCTTTTTTATATTTCAAGAAGATGTTTATCATTCTTTGTCGCACGTATGCGCTTTGGTATATGGCTAATATGGTATATTTACTTCTCTTCTCCCATTCGTACTTTGTTCGCTGGGCGCTCTTTCCGTAAGTTGTGATATGCAACATGGTTTTATAGTTCTTGCGTTCTGCCTTATTGGCTATTGAGTGTAATTTCTCGTATTTTTCCTTGATAAAATCTTTAACCTTTAATTTGCCAATTTCTAAAAAATGATATAAATAGTATATTTTGCAATATTCAAAATTATATAATTTGACTAAGTTGTTCAAGTCAATATCACATAACCAGCCAATTTGTGTAATTTTGTCTTTATACATTTTTATACTAAGTTGTTGTTGGTATATATTATAATCTACATAATCATATTTTGGCGTTAGGCCTCTAAACTCAATATAACATATATATTTTTTATTCTTAAATATTTTGAAAATCTTATCTAATGTTATGTCTTTGAAAACATAATTATACACTTTATGTTTGTTAGATAAAACATATATATCATTGATAAGTGTATATTGATATGCGCTATTTATATCATATATATTAAGTAAATATTTTTTGTTATTATTCAAAATATAATTTTTATTAAGTAGTGTAAAGCCCGCACCATTATAGGCCTTAGATATATGAAGTTGCATTTTATTGCTCCAGTAATATTTAGGCAAGCATTTATGATACATTATTTTAAGACTTCTATATTCTCTATCGTCTAATGGCCGAAAACTATTTTTTTTACATTTTACATATTCTTTTCTATATTCCTCACTTGTATTATATATATTGTTATTGCTTAACTCATATATTTTAGATTTTCTCATTGTCGCTCCTAATTGAAGCCATAAACTCACTTAATCTTGTTTCAAAACGGCTCACATCAAAGAATGGGCTTTCGTCGTCTTTCTCATACCACAACTCCTCTAATGCCGTTGCGTATTTTTGTTGCTTAACAATACTTGATATATCGCCAAATGATAAATTGCCAGCAAAATATCTGTCAAGTAAATTGTAAAACTCTTCTGCATATTCAGTTTTTAACTTTACTATAATTGCTTGGTAGTTCTCTGGGCTATTTATATACGAGGCAACTTCAAAGCCTAAAATGTCGTCTAATAGGCCACCCCTTGCCATTGCTCCAATAATTCCTCTTGAAAATGTATTTTTCCAGTTAAATATCTCACTATATTTATTGGCTCTACTACTATCAATATCTTGTTTAGTTATTTTAATTCTTTTTGTTTTAAGGTATTTTAGTTTTTTAGATAGGTCTTTATATTGTATCGTATATTGTTTTGGCTTTATCTGCTTGCTTTTAAGTTTATTGTTAAGTTTTTTAATTGACTTTAAGACTTGTACTTTTTTTTGTCGTACTTCGTTTCTCTTGTCGTTCTCATTTTTTCTAATGAGGCGACTAAGTCGCTTGATTTCGTCGTTAAGTTTTTGGCTTGTCCTTATTTTCATTTTTCCACTCTTTTAACAATTTATATACTAATATAAGTTCCTCTAACGTTAAGTCTCTTACGTCTATTTTGTCATATAAGTAATTCGTCTCTCTATTATAGCATAAAAATTGTTTGTTCTCAATATCAATTTTTATCACTCCAGTACGTTTTTTTCCGTATTTTTCAAACATCATAAGGCCTTTTTCTTTATCATACTTTTTCGTTTTCCAGCCTAAGTTGTGCAATTTGTCTAAACTACTTAACATATATAACCACCAGTCCTAATATTATAGTTATTCCAATGCCAATAGCAACTAAGCCTTTTATAATTAAGTCGTAAGACTTATAATAATTATTCCTAAAACAATTATAACTCTCTTCAAAATACTGAATAACATTTTTATTTCTATCAATTAACATTGAAAAGTCTTTTAATGTTCTATATATATCGTCAATATTATGGCCTTGATTTTTATATACTTTTTTTAATTCATTAAAATCTCCTCGTAAAATGTGTGTGTTGTGTTCACATAATGCTACTTGCTCTTTTACAAATTGTTCAGTTGCCATTCTTTCTCTTGTAAGTACTCCGTTGTCAATATATTCCGTTGCCCTTAAAATTGCTTGAATAGGCGTTGGTAAATTGTCTATATCAATATAGTCGTTTAATTCATTAAGTAAAACATTGTTAAGTTGTGTTATATATTTATTTTCAAATATTTTATTTTTACTCTTAAACTTTATGTTTATTGTTTTGTCATTATATATATAAAAATAATAACCCATACTCTACCCCCTAAAAATATACTCAGTTCTTGTATAAGTTCCGTCCGCTATATTTTGCTTAATGCTGATTTTCTTTTTATCTCTTAGTGCTTGTAATGCGTGAGTAAGCGTTCTTTTGTCTTTCACATCAAATATTTTGCATAACTCACTTTTGGCAATTTTGATTTTCTTTTTATCTCTAAAAAAATCGTATAATTGGTCTTGTAATGTAATTCTAATTCTCTTCTTAATTTTCATTATTTTCTACCTCTCTTAAAATATTTTTTTTCGTGATAGTATGGCACAATGTATAAATGTCCTTTTTTAAGAATTTCTAATAAGCCTCTGAGCCTTTTGTACTCTTCCGCATATTTTAAGTCTAATTTAATTTTGTTTTTGACGCTACTCATTGCCCTATGTACTGCAATGCATATATCTGTGTCTGCTTGACTACTAAGTTCATACAATGCCTCTTCATACATTTTCTCTTTCATTTTCTTTTTCTCCTTTTCAACCCGTGTGCTTTATACACTTTGGTTGTATTTATATATTAAAAAAAAACACATAAAATGTCAAGCATTTTTTTGTGTTTTTTTTGTGTTTTAATTGTGTCCTAAAAATTAAGTATGTTATATAAGGTTATGTATGTATCTAACTTATCATAGTATAGAAAGTTATTGTTAAAACTTTCTACTAACTTTTTGTATGCGTCCATTTGTTTTAATGTCTTAATAGATAATATATCTTTGCGCTTTATGTCGCTACAACTAAAGGTCATAACGTTTTGGCTCTGCTTATTGCCATTGCTATATACTATATTGCTATCATTGTAAGGTGCAATGCTCAAAAACTCTTTATTGTCTAAAGTTATTTGTAATATAACATTTTTAGTACTGTAATTTGTGGCATATTTTAATTGGTTTTGTAAGTCAATAAACTTATTTCCTTTGTTAACTTCGTCTCTTCCTATATTTAGACTTACGTCGTTGTGTGTCATTTCCACTAACACTTTTGGGCTAAAGTTCTGCTCATAAAATCTCTTGAATGGATTTTTTACAATTTTTTCAATGAGGCCAAAATATTTGAAGTATGGGTTATTGATATAGAAGTTATTTGATATTAAAAATACTTTAACGTCATCTCTTACTTGCTTGCCGTTGCCTCTCGCTATTGTACTATACAATGATATTAGTAATTCTACTTCCAATTCTGCATTGCTTTTACTTTTTATATACTTATCTTCTAAGTTCATAAACTCTTCTAATATAAGAGTTTTAATAAATGGGTATGACGTTGACTTCCTTTTAGTTGCCTCATTAAGAGCGAACGCATAGCCTACGACTTTCCAAAGTTCCTCGTCTTTGCGCTTTATTAAAAATTGCCCTCTCGTATATTTTAACTCATAATCGCTATACCACATAAGCATTGTATTGTCAAAGTATGTTTCGCATAATAATTTTTTGTCTTTATCATAACGAACAAGGACGGCAAATTGTCCGCCCTTGTCATTTCCCTTAATAAACTCTATCGCCCTTTTAATTGCATACCGTTGTATGCAAGTTGATTTCCCGCCAAAACGGTCTCCACATATCATATTTATTGTGTGGTGGCGACTAAGTAATTCATTTGCATTGTAATACTTTTTATTCATATTTAACTAACGACTATACTATCGTATTTGATTTCTAAAGTAATTGGGTAATTTGAGTAAGGTGGCATATCATAATCAAAAACTCCAACGTGATATTGTCCGGTTATATCTGCCACATTTAATACTTGCGTATAATCTCTTGAGGTATTTCTTGGCAAGTCGGTTATATTCATAGAAGCGCCTTGCCTTATCACATTATTGTTATCGTCATATATCATTATTCTTAATTTAATGTCGGTAATAGAAGTATCTGGGTTTGAATAATATAGGTTTCTTTTAATTGTAATTGTGTTATACCTACTAAAATCAACCACATCATTAAACTTAATATATGAATAACTTGAATTATAGCCACTTCTATATAAGTCTAATTTAAGTTTGCCGTCAACGCTATTATAATTTGCATATTGGTCGCTAACTATTGTGTATAGTAATGTATCAATTTTTTTATCTTTTAACCATACTGTATTGTTTCTATACATAATTTTTGCTATTTCAGTTTGGCCTAACATAATTCTTTTAGAATTAGTAGTGCCTTTCTTAAACATTATACCCATTGTATCTCCTATTCGTGTATCATATATATAGTGTTATTGTCGTATGTTCCTAAGGCGTCGTACTCTGCTTGCGTTCCCGTCCATGTTTGTAATACTGTGTCTATTGCGCCAAAAGTATCAAACTTTAGATTTGTTGAGTTAATGCGTGCCATTAGTTTTAGGTTGTCGTCGCTTATTATTAAGCCTTTGTCATAATCAACTTCTAATTGGTTATTGTCAATTTTTATTGTTGTACCAGTATTTACTTTAACTCCGTTTGAGTTAATAATTATTGCGTCTCCGGCCTTTACGCTCATTGTACTATCTTGTGCAAATTGTAAGCCGTCTCCGGCCTTAACGCTCATTGTCTTATCTTGTGCAAATTGTAAGCCGTCTCCGGCCTTAACACTCATTGTCTTATCTTGTGCAAATTGTAAGCCGTCTCCAGCCTTAACACTCATTGTCTTATCTTGTGCAAATTGTAAGCCGTCTCCGGCCTTAACGCTTAATACTGCTTGTTGTCCGCTACCTTGTACTTGTAGGCCGTCTCCTGTCGCAAACGCCACGCCCGTTGCGCTTATAACTCTATTTGTTATATCTATACCAACGCCGGCGGTATAATCTGTCTCCAAATCATCCCATATTGTACCATTCCACGCATAATAATTGCCATTTGCCTCAACTTTATATGTATCGCCCTCTTCTACCCCTACGCTTGGCAAGTCTGCCATTGTTGCCACTTTGCCTTTATAGCGAAAAGCGGTGTTTGCAAGTGCTAATATCTTTTGTGCGCTTAACGTTTTATCGTTTCCGGTTGATGTGTCGTCAATAATATTGCTTTTAAGGTTGTTGCTATTATCTACAATAATAGTATCGTTATCAACTTTAACATTTATAGATTTTCCGTTTGTCTCTTGTACAACGTTAGTGGCAATACCATTTAGCGCCTTATCAAGTGCGAGTTCGTTCTCTCTCGTTGTCGCTCTTGTAGTTTCTGCGGTAATTGCAGTCTCCAACTCGTTTTCTCTCGTTGTCGCTCTTGTAGTCTCTGCGGTAATTGCAGTCTCCAACTCGTTTTCTTTTGTTGTCGCTCTTGTGGTCTCTGCGGTAATCAATGATGTTAAGTTTGTAATTGCTTGCTCAAATACTTGCACGCTGACAAAGTTTATATCACATAATAAAACTTTTTGTCCGTTTTTCTTAATGCCATATACTTTTAATGTATTGGCAACGGTTGTGTCATACTCATAACTTACATATACTAATTGTTGCAACGCTTGTTGTGCTTCCGGTGTTATGCCGTCAACTGTTGCGAATAGTTCCCAGTCATAATGCCACTCTCCATTGTTGTCAAGGTGGCCTTTGGCTTTATAAAAGTTAAACTCGTTCCTTGTATCGTCATACTCCATTTTAATATCTGCCGTACCTATTATATCTTCCATAGGAAGCCACTTGAAGTTGCTACTATCTTCGGGCGGTGTAATAAATGGGTTGACTGTTATGAGTATATTGCCTTGCGTTGCTGGTGCTGGCAATATTGGGTGTTGCCAACTTGGTGGCGTTGTTTGTATGTTATTTTCACTTACTATTTGTCCGTTTGCCATAATTTATCTCCTCACATACTTAATCTATTGTATAAACTACTTGTCCGTTATACCATCTGTCGGCCGACGGTAATGTGTCGCCTTTTATAACTGCTTCATTGTTTATATTTCCATTGGTATTTATTTGCATGCCTACGACTTGGTCTGCGTTCGCTATAATAAAAGTCATATTTCTTGTTGGTTTGATTGCATCTGGTACTTTTGCGATAACATTCTGCTTACTAATTGTTATTCCGGTTGCTAACTGTAAGTTAAAATTGATAATAACTAACCCTCCTATTTTAGTATAGGTTAAGTTTCGTGTAGTAATATATGTTGTAGTTGGCTGTATTGGTACATTCCCAGTTTCTACTTTTAATGTGGCGTCATATACGGCTTTTGCGGTTGGTATTTGGCTATTGGTTGAAGCGCTTGTTATAGCCGTTGTAAGTTTAGTTATAAGCCAATTAAATAAGTTTGCAAGTGTTAGTCTTTTATTTGTTTTTGCATTGGCGTCAACGTCGCTTATATAATCACTATCGCTTGCGGTTGTAATTATGCTATCAGTAATTATTTCTTGATATTTTGCGTCGCTCTCGCTCTTTGTATATACATTGCTTGCGTTGGCCTTAGCGTTAAGTAATGTGTCAACTTCTGTCTTGGTATAATAGCCTGTCAAGTCTATTTCGGTTGTACCCATATCGTATAGTACGCCGGCGCTTTGTAATTTAATGCTATAAGGGCTTGAAGAGCCTACATAATACAATGTATTCTCTTCTGGTGTTGCTGGCATACTTGCAACGACAACTATTCTTGCACTACCACTTATAGCGTCAAACCTATCTTTAACTTCTTGGCTACTCCATACTGTCGTTCTACTTGCGACAGTATCGTTAATAATGTTGGTTGCTATTATATTGCTTGTTATAACAATACCGTCTCCAGCGGTTAATGTGTTCTGTTTGTTATCAAGCAATGTGTCGGCTTGCGCCTTAGTATATACATCATTTGCGTTAGCCTTATTGGACAAAACGGCAACTAAGTCGCTTTGCGCCCATATATTGCCCTCAATATTTCCCCATACGGCGTTGCCACCACCGCCACCACCGCCGTCAATTAAGGCATTGATTTTGTCTTTGTGTTCTTCCCAATTATTATAAGCATTTTTAATTTTTTTAATTGCCATATTTTTATCTCCTTATCTACTAAACTGTGTGCCTAAACTTTTCTTTTTACGCACTTGTTCCAATACTTCTCTTATTTTTTCCGGTATTGCCACAAATTGTCCGGCATTTTCTAAAATTGATATTATCTCATTTATAATGTAAAAAATAATTGTGGCCTCTCGTACACATAAGTCTATACTCTGCTCAGAGAATATTGTGTCTATCTGTTGCGCTACTATAACTATAAGAAGCATAAGTACTTTTTTAAGTATGCCAAAATAGCCTTTTTCACTATTCAAGTCTTTGTTTTTAATTGACTTAATAATTCCGGTAATATAGTCAATTATCATTAAGTATAATAATGACTTGAATATTGTGTCTATTCCTCCTACTTGCTTAATAAACTCTGCTCCTACTATTGCAACGAGTGCTATAATTGCTTTTTTCATATATACCCCCTTACATAACTGTAATAAATGCTTCTTCTAATTCTTCTACAAGATAGTCTATTGCTTTCGGTGTGATAATATAGTTCCATATTTTTTTAATTAAGTCAACGCCTTGTCCGCTTATTCTCTCTATTGTCTCTTTATCGTTGTTTGTTTCATTATTTATTTTAGTTAAGTTGTTAGTATCTTCGTTTCGTATTTGTGTCGCTAACGTTCTAACATTTCCAGTATATGTCATTCGGTTATCAGTTGTTGTTCCGTTTGCGTTTTCTACTTTTTCGTTTTGTTCGTTGACTTCGCTTATATTGCTTGCTCCATTCCAGTCAAACAAGTCCTCAAAATCTCCGTCGGCTCGCATTGGCAATTCTTTATTGGCCGTCCTTGAATTGTTGTCGGTATCTGTTGCAATTCTGTTTGACGTCGTCTCACTTCCGTTGTCTTTAACGCTTCCGCTATCGGTTATTGTTCCGCTATCGTTTCTTAACTTAACTATCTCTCCATTTTCTTGTAGGTTTGCTATTGCGGTGCTTGCAAGTTTTCTCACGCTCCTATTGGTTAATATGCAAAATACTTTTTTGCTAAACTCTATCGCCTTTAGGTTGTTGTATATTGGTGTTGCGTGTCTTAGCGCATTTAGAAAATGTCTGTGAAAATGTTGTACATCTACTTTATACTCGTAAAAATAATTGTTAATATAATCAATGGTCGCCTTGTCTAAGTCAACGCCCTCATATAATTTTGGATGCCAACTAACATAAAAAGCAAATAATTGCTCTCTCGGCTTTCCCATTGCCATATCAAAAAAGTCTTCATTCTGTTTTTGTCTCAGTTCTGTTAGTGTCAACTTTTTCTCCATTGCTCAACTCCTTTTTTATCTTACTTACTTCTTTTTGTATTTCCGTTTCGTTCGGCTCGCACGATATTTTAACGCCTAACAATTTTTTAACCTTATCGCAAAACTTTTTTCTTTCTTCAAATCTTAGGTTTTTCTCAATTTGTACCAATTCGTCGTTGCTATCTATCTCTGGTGTCAATACTACTTGGCTTTTGTCGGGGCTTGGGTTTGTATTTACTCCCACAGTCTCTAAAAACATATTGAAGTCAAAGTTTATACTGTCTTTAATTGCTTGTATTATTGCGGGGTTAATGTTTACGCTTATAGGTTGTATAGCGTCCTCAAACTTAATCAACTTATTGCTTTTAATTTTGAAAATAATATCGTCGTTGCTTTCAATTTTTTCTATAAGCCTCTCAAAATTGTCTTTAAGGTTTATATCATTGACAATATATATAAATGGGCTTTTAAGTCGTTGTGTCGCTATCTCTAAGGCTATAATTTTATCTGCTAACTTCCACGCATACTCTCTTACATATCTTATATATGGGTATGCGAGTGGGTTATCTCTACATATAACGCCTTTAGCGGTCGTATAGTCGTTTGGTATATTTATCTCGCTTGGTATATCTGCGCCATATAATACATCAACGACTTTATGATAGCCATTCCACCCGTGTACGTTGACTTGTACTGGGTTGCCATATATATTATATTTATTGTATGGTATGCAAGGCAAAATAAATGTTCCCTCGTCCGCCTTAAAACACGCTATCATTCCATAATATATAAAGCCTAACTCTATTGTCCTCTCTTCAAAATTGTCCGGCAATTTCCATTTATATAGCCTACACAATAAGTTAATAAGTCTTGCCTTTAGGTTAGCATATATTAGTTCTTTTCTTTTTTGTTTTTCAATTTTGGTTAAGTTTGTCTTAGGGTATGTGTCGCCGTTTAGTGTTATATCATTATTATAATTATTTAATAAGTCAATATACTCGTTAAACGGTATTGCATTTTGGTTATTTTTCATTATTCCCCCTCAAAAAGATACAAGTTTGGTCTTATATCTATATGTATAAACTTTTGATTTTTATATATTCCTATTCCTTTTGCGCCAAACGAGGCGCAAATTATAGCAAGTTCTTTAAGGTCAAAATCATAAGGCCTTATATCACACGCCATTCCTTTACAATGATAACTATTTTTTGCTCCTCCGCAAAAATCGTTATAACTGTTTGTCCTATAACCGCTTATTATTTTAATTGGTTGGTTAATATAACATCTTGCTTGTTGTATAATATCAACGAGTTTTGTATCTATAATTATTTTGTCGCTACCGTCTTTACAAGCAAACTCTTTAATCTTAAAATTGGGTGTGATTTTTTTTTCTCCGTCTTTTTTTAGTGAGTACTCCATTTATCTATTCCCTCCGGCCACCATATCTTGCGGGGTTGGTTTTTTATGCCATATTCTCACTCCGGCTTGTAATTGTTGCTTTACCATATTTATCATGTTTATACCGGCGTTGACGCTTTCTATTGTTATATCATTTATTCTCATATAGTTAAACGCTGGCCTACTATAAAAATCTGCGTTAGTAATAGGTTTATTTCCTACATTATAGCCGTACTTTGTTAAAAATGTATCATAAGCCATTGTGTCAACTTCGTTATATTGTGCAATAACTGCCACAAAATAATTATCTCCTACTTCTCTTAGATATGTTGAGTTGCCTATTGTTAATTGTGCGGACGCTTGTTCGCCTTGCACATCTAAAAGTCTTTGTTGTTCTGCTTGGTTATAACTATGCTCGGCAAAGCCTTTAATGCCTCCTACTAAACTTCTTGCGCCTAAAGACGTTCCTATGGCGCTTATTCCACTACCTAAGGCCGTTCCCGCTCCCATTGTTGCTACGCCTACTCCAACTCCAACTACTCCTAATATCATTGACATAATATCTCCGTATTTGGCAACGTTGGCTTGTTGATTTACTCTTGCGTTTTCATAGTTTTTGTTGCTTACTCCGGTTGCTACTAATGGTATATCTCTCCATGTTCCACCATTTATAATCTCATACGTTTTATTTTTAACTTGTTGTTCGCCGTTAATGTATTTCCAGAGAAAATATGGGCTACCACTTGGCCTTATATCTGCTCCAATAGCAAAATCGCTTACATAACTTGTTTGTGCTGGTGTTGTTGCTGGGTTAATAATTTCATAAAGTTTCTTGTCAAGTTGGTTAGCACTTACTGGGCTAACTACTTTTACACTAATGTTTTGGCTATATCTTGCTTTATTATTATATGCAGTTATTGGTGTTATAGTTAGTGAACTTATATGTAATACATCTTCAGCCGTATCTAAGCCACCATAATTTGTCTCTTCAATAGGGTCATATTTTGGTATTGTAAGAGGTAATACAATAAAGTTTCTCGGTATCTCCCAATAAGATATTATATCTTGGTCTTTTCCGTTATCTCTAAAATCTTGTATTAAGTCTCCACTAACTACTGTTCCGTCTACCAATGTTTTTTCGTACTCAAGGCTGTTTTCCGTTTCTACCCACCAACGAGTGCCTAAGTCAATAGTTATTGATGTTCCGTCTATTTTTGTTATTTTATAAGCGGTGTGTTTTATTTTTCTTGATTTTGGGCTTATAACTTGTCCTACTGTTATGTTCTCAATATTTCCGGCCGGTGTTTGACTTTGTTGTTTCATAATATATTGTCCGGTTGAGTGTCCCATATATACGTGGCTATTATCACTATCGTATGCAGTTATGTTTTCCGCTCCGGCTTTAATTTTTCCGGCAACTGTTTTTGGAGGTATCGTTAATGTTTCAACTAATCTAACTATTGTATCACTTGAGTTAGGCTTATTTAAGTCGCTTGTTGTTATTTTTATTTTTCCGCTTGGCTTAAAAGGCTCTGGTAAAATAAAAAATTGGCTATTATCTTCTGCAAGGCTTACGCTCATTCTATTGGCGCTACCGGCCACAATAAGATTTCCACTATCTGCTTTGAAACCGCCTATTGTGTTGTATGCGTCTATCAATAATGTAAACTTGCAAACTTCCGGCGCTACCATTTCGAAACTCTCTACTGTATAACAAGTTTTGTTATTATTAAGTGGTGTGTCGTCATCTTCTATAATAACATAATCAATTTTTCTCGCCTCATAATGTTCTATATCTCCTACTGTTATTTGGGCGATATAATCATTTTGTATAATGCCGATATTTGTTTCAGTTTTTAATGGTATAAAATTATCTTCAATTATTTTAATGCTATCGGGTATATCTACGGCATTAAAGCCAGTTTGTGCATATAATTTTACTTTCATTTTTTATTTACCACCTACTACTATTTATACTACTTATTGTTAATCTATATATGTATTGTGGGTTATCATAATACTTTGATTTTAATATCAATTCATTATTTTTAGTTTGATATGTTTTCTTATCAATTATTGATACGGCCGTATTAAGATTTATTGTTGCTGTTGTTTCTCCGCCGTTCCACTTATAAGCGCCCGACGCCGTTCGTTCTGTATCAATAATATTTTTATTATTTATAAACTCGTCATAAAAATCATTAAAAAATTGTAATATCTCATTCTTAAAATTGTTTGTTAGGCCCTCGTATTTAATACCATACATTTTGAAATAACTATATAAAAAATTATCTAAGTTTTGAGTACCATTATTTATAAAATTAGATAGTGGGTTTCCACCGCCTCTATTATATCTTTGTAAATATGTAAAATTGTTATTTCCAGTACTCCATACTCCGTTATTATAATTATAAAATGGTTGCTCTTTATGTATAATAATTTTATCTTCTAATATATTTTGTATCATATTTTATTATAACAAAAAAGCCACTATTTTGCAATAATGGCTTTTAATGAACAAGAGTAAAAAATGTAATAAAGAATAAAGCAATACACTATTATTATTTTACTACATTTATTTTGTTTTTGTCAACTATATTGTTGGCTCTACGAATAATATAACATCATAGCAAGCGTCATAATTCATTGAAGAGTTTGGCTGGCTTGCCCAGAAGTTAGTATATAGTCCGGCTGGGTTGACAATAGCCCTTGTTTGATATGGGTTTTGTTCTGTTGTAAAGATAAAGCCTTTCTTAACTAACATTGCTTGTACTCTTGCGTTAGGGTCAACGACTACAATGTCGCTCTCGTCTAATGGGTCGCCCGTTCCAGTTGTATTAAAGCCTATAACTGTGCCAAAATCGTCATAAACTGGCAATAAGTCGTTATCACTTGTATCTTTATATATTAAGCCACCAAAGTCTTTAACTGTATCTACCTTAAATGGTGAGTTAAGTTTGTCTGTATGGTATGTTGTTGCCATAAGTTCTGTTTGTATCTTCTCCCATATATCTGCTCTGCATAGTAATACATAATCTTCAGGATACATTCCGTGTTCATAGCCTTTAGCGTTAAACTTTCCGCTTACAACGCTTGTTATCATTAAGTTATATACAGATTTTAACTTCTGTAAAAATTGTGCTTGGTCATCATTGTCTGCGTTTTCGTCTATCTTTGGTGTTTCAATTATTTGGCTTGCTTGCAATGGGAAGTTTGTTGAGTTAATTGCTTTTGAGATAACTTCTCTCATAAGTTCATACTTTTGTATATTATAACTATCGTCAAGGCTTGACAATATGCCACTTATATAATCGTTAATTCCGCCCTCAGTCAAAAACATTTTCTTCAACTCAATTTCTTGTATAGTTAGCAAGTTTTGGAAGTCAAAGTTTTGTTTATAAAATCTTTCCTCAGTTTCCGGTTTTCTTATAACAAATGGGTCAATGCTTCCGCCATTTACTAAGTTTTTATATTTTGGAGAGGTTGGCTTTAATAATTTAGTGTTAATTCTTTGAAAAATGCCACCTTCTATATTTGGGTACTCTTCAACTACATCTCTATATACTTCCGGTATGCGTGGTGTAGGTCTTTGTATTTTCTGTAATACTACTCTTACAGATAAATTGAAGAAGTCTGCTAATAATTGATAGTTATTATTGGCTAACTCCTCAAAGCCCTCTTGCTCAAACATTTCGCTTGATAATTTTGATGTCCAACTCTTATATGTTGGGTCGTCTTTTGCTAATGCTAATATTTGTTTGTTAGTTAATATTGACATAATATTTCTCCTTTTCTTTTTCTATTTTTTTGTTATATTCTTCTATATTTTTTAGCGCTTGCTCTAACTCTTCATTTTTTTCAACTTCTTCATTTTTTTCTTCGCCTTTTACTTCGTTTGACAATCTTAAAAATAATTTTTCGTTGACGCTTCGTGTTTGCTCAACTACTTCTTCCATTTTTTTAATTTCTTTTTTTAGATTTTCATTTTCACTTTTTAAGATTTCAATTTCGTCTTTGTGGTCGGCCTCGTCAATAAGTTTTTTAGACTTTTCTAATGTTGCTTCGTTATTCTCCATATTTTTTTCCTCTCTTCATTT
>JAZQVG010000124.1:0-5877 GCA_045631625.1 Christensenellaceae bacterium | reverse complement strand
TTCATAAGTAGCTATGAATTAGCGGAAGAAAATGATAAGCAGCTGAGATACGATTACAACGGCAATCAAGGCGATTGGGTAAGTTGAAGCGTAAGCAGATGCAACGTCTTCAGTTTTTGCCGTGTTAATAAGAGTGCCAAGTGCTGGTGTAGAAGTCATACCACCCGTAATTGAGCCAAGGCTGTTTAAAAGTGGGAGTTTCATTACGCCTTTGCCTAAAATGAAACCTACTATCATAGGTGCAATAGTCATAAGTGCACCACCGATAAAGCCCCATAAAACGATGTCTACGCCCTTACCTTTCAATGAAGCAACTAAACTTACGCCACCTTCAAAGCCCGCGCCTAACAAGAATAACATAAGCCCAAATTCACGTAGTAATTTTAAGGTTGACTCAGGAACTTGAAGCGACATTTTACCAATTTTACCAAAGTGCCCTAAAACTAAACCCATAATTAGTACGCCACCCGTAGTACCAAGGCTAAATTGAGAGCCAGCAAATAATGGGATTTTAATTGCACCTAAAATTAAACCTAAAACTACCGTTAAAGCAACGGGAACAAGACCGAAAGGTTCTATTTCAAATAAACCGTTGTATGATTTTGCTTCTTCTGCGCCACCAATTTTTAATAATTCACGTTCTTTTGCCATATCTGCTTTTAAGAATTTAGGCATAAGTTGTACGAATAATACAACGCCTACAACACCAAAAGGATAAGCAATAGCGTGGCCTACTGAAATAATGGTATATTCTGGAAGTAATCTTAATGCTTCCACAGATAAGCCTTGATATTGTGGCATTGCTTGTAAACGAGCAAGTACTGCCTCTTGCGCTGCAGAGAAACCAGGGGTTGTAGTTAACGCACCTGATAAAATACCCGTCCAAAAACCAGAGCCATAGTCCGTTACGCTAGTAAAAATTATTGCAACCACGGTTGAAGATAAAATAATTACTGCGCCTAAAACTATATAAGTTTTAAAGTTCTTTTTTAAGTTCTTAAAGAAGTTTGGACCGGCAATCAAACCAACTGAGCCAACGAACATTATAAGACCTAAATTTTGAACAGAACCACCCATCGTTTCAACGATAGAGTCGCCTGCATTTACGTGGAAAGCGCCTAAAACAGGTACGCTACCAAAATCTAAAGTACATAAGAAGCCAAAAAGTATTGCAACTAAAAATACGCCTGCCGTACCAAGATTTACACCTTTAATAGTAATACTACCAAGCAAATACCCTAAAGCAGTAATAACGAAAATCAATATAAATAATACTGCCGTATTACCAAAACTGAAAACTTCTTTTACGCCATTGCCACTTTTCACTGCGTTATAAACACACCAAAAAGCAAGTGCGCCTAGCAATACGATAGCGATTATAATACCTAGCCATTTATTGCTTTTTTTACTTGTCTTGTCCATAACAATCTCCTTTATTTTACGTTATTTATGCGCACTTAACTTGTGTTAAGTACGCATAAAAAATTATCTTATTTCTTGTTGTAGTTTGGTAATAATTTTGGTGAAAGAACGTTTGAAGTAACTTTGTTTTTAATTCTTTCTGCTTCAAACTCTTTAACGAAATCAAGCGTTAAGTTAGAAACTGTAGTTTCTTTTGCACGCTTGCTTGCACTTTCGCCTGCGTTTCTACCAAATACGATAATATCTAATAAACTGTTGCCCATAAGTCTGTTTCTGCCGTGGATACCCCCTACTGCTTCACCGGCTACGAACAAGTTTTTAACACAAGTTTCACCATTTGCAGAGATATCTATACCACCGTTTTGATAGTGTAAGGTTGGGTAAATTAAAATAGGTTCTTTTCTAATATCGATACCGTATTTACCAAACATACGCATCATCGCAGGTATACGCTTTTCAATAGTACCTTCGCCACCGATTATTTCAATCATAGGTGTATCAAGCCATACGCCTACGCCGTCAGTAGTCTTAATACCTTTATTTCTCGTTTTGCACTCTCTAATAATAGAAGATGCCGTCACGTCTCTTGTTTCTAACGAATATACAAATGCTTCGCCATCACAGTTAACTAATTGCGCACCTAAGGAACGTACTTTTTCAGTAACCAATGCACCGAAAACTTGTGTAGGTTCTGCAGCACCCGTTGGGTGATATTGCAAGGTATCTTCATAAAGAAGTTTTGCACCTGCACGGTAAGCAAGTACTAGTCCGTCTGCCGTTGCGCCGTAGTGATTAGAAGTTGGGAAACCTTGGTAATGCAATCTACCAGCACCACCCGTTGCAATAACAACCGTTTTTGCTTTTGCAACCAATACTTCGTTAGTTTCCATGTTGAGCAAAACTGCACCTGCAGCGTTGCCGTTATCGTCTTTGATAATTTCAATAGCAGCCGTAAAGTCTACTACAGGAATATTTCTGTTTAATACTTCGTCACGAAGCGTCCTCATAATTTCTGCGCCAGAATAGTCTTTACAAGCATGCATTCTTTTTCTGCTTGTGCCACCACCGTGAGTGGTAACCATATTACCCTTTTCGTCCTTATCGAACATAACGCCTAAATCTGAAAGCCATTTAATAGCGTCTGGTGCTTCACAAACCAACTTTTCTAAAAGTTCTGGCTTTGCGGCAAAGTGGCCACCACCAAAAGCGTCAAGATAGTGGATTGCAGGGCTATCGTTTTCTTTATCTGCAGCCTGAATACCACCCTCTGCCATCATCGTGTTAGCGTCGCCAATACGAAGTTTGGTAACCATCATTACGTTTGCACCGTTGTTGTGGGCTGTAATTGCTGCAGAAGAGCCTGCACCACCACCACCGATAACCAATACGTCTACGTCGTAATCAGGTTTTGTTAAGTCGATGTCCATATCAAGTACCCTTGACCTGCCTTGTAATAAGTCGGCAAGTTCGTGAAGTACTCTATCCCCTTTGTTTACGCCCGTTTTTAACGTTTCGTATGCACTGTCAATATAGTCAGGGTGATTTTCTTTTAATACTTTTTCTTTTTCTTCGGCTGACATTCTTGGAAAAAGAGTGTTTAATCTATCTTGTCTACTTGCTTCAACTTTTTTCATTGAACTTAGTTGTTCTGGTGTATAGTTATACATTTTCTTTCTCCTATTTCTCTATTTCTCTATTGTTATAAAGTTCTTTCATTTCAGCGATGGGCTTATTCATAATATTTTCAATTAAAGCCTTAAATTCGCCATTGTTAATTTCTTCTACTCTCTTTTCTAAGTGTTCACACTTAGGTGCAATGTACTTGCCGTATAATCTCCTTGCAAGCACTGCAACTTGTGGGTGAGATATACCTGCTGGGCAACGTGAAGAACATACGCCACACATTACACAGTCAAAACTTTCTTCTGCACAAGATGCAAAATCACCACGTTGTGCGTAAGCGATATATTGCATTACGTTTAAGCCTTGCGTACAAGATTTCGTACAAGCATTACAACCGATACAACTATAAATTTCTGGGTATAATTGCATCATAATTTGTTGTTCTGGCTTAATCTTTTCCACGTCGTAAACTTTCTTTACTAATGGGAAGAAAGGCAAGGTTGCAACGTACATACCTTCTTCTACTTGTTGTTGACAAGCAAGACAAGTTTTAAGTTCCGTTTGACCTTTAATTCTATAAATGGTAGCACACGCACCACAGAAACCGTTTCTGCAACCACAGCCACGTACTAAGGTGTAGCCAGCATATTCCATTGCTTTCATTATCGTTAAACATTTTGGCACTGAATATTTCTTACCAAAAAAATAAACGTTTACAAATTCTTCCATTATCGTTTCTCCTTAATATTCGTTAGGTAATTCACCAAGTTCATCACATCTAAATACAGGCCCGTCTTTACAAACGTATTTATTACCTATATTGCAACGTCCACACTTACCTACACCACATTTCATACGCATTTCCATAGTGGTATAAACTTGTGATTTTTCAAAGCCAATTTCTTGTAAGCCTTGAAGCGTAAACTTAATCATAATAGGTGGGCCACAAATAATTGCCGTTGCTTTAGTGTTAAGACCAAGTTCTTTAACGTAGTTTGGTACGAAACCAACGTGCCCGTCCCAACCTTCTTGTTCTCTATCGATTGTTAGATATACGTTAATATCCTTTTCTTTACACCACTCGTCGATAATTTCCTTATAATCTACTAAATCATCTTTAGAACGAGAGCCGTAAACGATATCAATATGTCCGTAATTTGCACGGTTATCTCTACAATAATTTATAACTGAACGAAGTGGGGCTAAACCGATACCACCGGCAATAAACAATAAGTCTTTACCTTTAAACACCGTTTCTACAGGGAAACCGTTTCCGTATGGACCACGAATTGTAATTTGTTGGCCAACGTCCATCATATGTAACCAAGTAGTTAAACAACCACATTTCTTTATAGAAAATTCCATAAATTCCTTGTTGGTTGGTGAACTTGTAATAGAAAACATCGCTTCGCCAACACCAGGGATAGAAAGCATTGCACATTGACCTGGCATATGTTCTAACGGTTTTTTACCGTCCAAACCTAAAACTCTAAAGGTCTTTACGTCAGGAGTATCCACTCTTACGTCAGTAACTTTTGCAAGTATTGGAATTAAAGTTTCATTTGCCATTTTACTTTTCCTCCTGTAAAGTTTTCATAACCTTAACAATATTCATTGAAATTGGGCATTTTTTAACGCATCTGCCACAACCAACGCAACCGTAAACACCGTCGTTATTCATAGGATAGTAAACTAACTTGTGCATAAATCTTTGTCTAAACCTTTGTAGTTGCGTAGGCCTTGGCGTGCCGTGTGCCATAAGCGTAAAATCTTTATACATACAACTGTCCCAACACCTAAAACGCTTTATGCCGTTGCCCGTATTAAATTCTCTAATATCGTAGCATTGACAAGTTGGGCATACGAAAGTACAAGTACCACAACCCAAACAAGCCTTAGAAAGTTCTTCCCACTCTGCACTATTAAACGTTTCAAGTTGTTCTTTAGTAAAGTCTTTTGCCTTTAAGTTAGACAATGGTAAATTATCTACTTTTTCTTTAATATCTTTCTTAATTTCTTCGACTTGTTTGCCGTCAGTTTCTTCAAATAAGTTTATAAACGGTTTAATAAAGTTTTCGCCTTTTTCCGTCAAAACGTCAAAATAGAAAGCATTTTCATCTTGGTATACGGCTATATCGCCAAAAGGATTTGATGCATCTACGCCAAAAACCTTACAAAAACAAGTTTTTTCAGGGTTATTACAAGCGTTAGTAATTACAACGCCGTGTTCTCTACGATTTTTGTAGAAAGAATCTACAGGTTCGTTAAGATATACGCTATCTAAAATTTCAAAACTTTTAGCATCGCAAGGGCGTACGCCGAAGATTGCAAAATCTTCTACTTCACTTCTATTGTCTATAATTTCAATGTTTTGACCGTCTATCTTAAAATCAACTATGTTTTCTACTTGTGGAAAGAAAAAGTCTTTCGCACTTCTGGTAGTGTTAAGTTGATTAGTTAATTTATCGCCCGTTTTATAAGGCTTAAAGCAAGCACCTTTATCACAATCAACGGGAATATAAATTTTTAACTTTTCGTTTACGCTATCAAAAAATTGATAAATTTTATCGCTACAAATTTTAAGCATTATTTATTCCCCCTTTCTTTTACGATAGAAGGTTCTACGTCTTCTTTTGTATAGTTTATAAGTGGGTTTCTTTCGTTTGTGCTTTCTCCCGCTTGATATTCGCCGTATAATTCGTTAATATCTTTAATAAACTTTCTGTTTAATAAATGTAGTGGTATATGTTCTGGGCAAACCCTTGAACATTCACCACAGTCGGTGCAACGGCCTGCTACGTGGAAAGCTCTTATAATGTGGAACATTTTTTC
>JAZQVG010000123.1:0-1411 GCA_045631625.1 Christensenellaceae bacterium | reverse complement strand
AAAACTACTTGACTTTGATAAGTTTAGGTCTTTAAGTGGTGCAGAAGAAAATGCACTTGGTATTGACGAAAAATTGCTAAATGCTTTGTCGGGATACGACACGATACTTTCAAATGCAACTAATGACGCAAGAGAGTTGAGCGACCAATGGTTTAAGGCTTGGGGCTTTACGATTAACGCAAATGGCGAATTAGAACTCACTAATGACCAATTAAAACAAGCAAAAGATAAAATAGATAGTATAATAAATTGCTTAAAGGGTTTCGACGGAAAGGAAACACTTGAAGCGATAACACCTTTAATGTCATCTCTTTTAACAACCCTTAAAGAATTATTGCCTATAATAACAACTTTATCACAAGTTGCGTCGCCTATCTTTATAGGGATTATTAAAATTGTAGGTAGCATTGTAGAAACATTAGATACTCTTGGTTTGCTTGAAGTTGCAATAGTAGCAATTTTATCTTATAAGTTATCAACAAAAATAATGAAGATTGGAGAAAACATATCTAAACTTCACAAAACTTTCTTGCAACCATTTATGAAATATTTAAGCACTCAAAGCACTACTACTTTGCCTTTGGCAACAAAATCAATAACTTCGTTGCAACTTGCCACTAGTGCATTGACGGGTGTATTAGGTTTCCTTGTTGGAGATATGATTTTAAGTAATCTTGGAGAAGATGCAAGAAAAATTGTAGCCCCTATAATGTTAGCCGTTGGTGCAATTACTTCACTTGTTATGGCTATGTTGGCTTTGCAAGGTGTAGCGTCTTGGGGAACTGCGTTGCCAATAATTACGGCAGGTATAGGCGTTGCTATTGCAGGCGTAAAAGGTATGTTGAAAGTTGATAATTATGCAAATGGTGGTTTACCCGACAAAGGCACTTTATTTAGAGCAGGCGAAGCAGGTGCAGAGATAGTTTACAATACGCCAAGTGGTCAAAGTGGAGTAGCAAATATTCAACAAATTCAAAGTGCGTTTAATAGTGCATTAAGTAATTGGTGGTCTAATGCAAAACACGATATACCACAATTTAGAGAAGTTAGCAAAACGGGTATTTACGAAGTTGCAAAGAGCGAAATGCGTAGGCGTGGGGAGTGGTAATTTATGAATTATCTTGACAATCTTAAAACATACGATAGGTTGGGTAGAAGAAGTATTTATGAAATATTATCAATACCCGAAAAAGAAACTGACGAAAATGGCAATTTAATAATAAAAGAATATGAAGCCGTTGATATACATAAAGTTGTTATTGACGAAATGGAATTTACCAATTACGGACAATATCAATTTATTTGGGAAAAAACATTTATTAAAGAGCCTAAAAGAAGTGGTAGGGGTAATTTAGGGAACTTAAACTCTTATCCAACTTTCTTAACCCCACACTTAATAATGGACTTTTCG
>JAZQVG010000122.1:0-2900 GCA_045631625.1 Christensenellaceae bacterium | reverse complement strand
AAGGTATTGCCAAGTGGTATATGCCGAGAACATATTTAAATAAAGATAATCCAGAATTAGCAGGGCCAAGGGTAGAACTTGCGAGTGTTGTAAGGGGTAGACCTATTACTAAAATTTTACCCAATGCTTTAAACTTAAATTCTCAGTATAGATATATTATGCTTCTTCCAGGACTACTTGAAACGATTATGGAAGATTCGTTAAGTTATGCAAATAGTATGCCGGGTGTTTGGATACCAAAAACTGTAAAAGAAATTGGTAGTAAGGCTTTCTACGAAAACGAAAAATTTTATGATATCTATTATGAAGGAACGCTTATGGATTGGAAAAATGTTAAATTGGTTCAAAGCTGGAACGGTATGGATTCGCCAAGTCCAAGTGGCTGTGATAAAATTGGTGGTTCAGACGGTAAGACTTCATATCCTGGTAAGGGTGACGGTTGTTGGTTAAGGGCTAGCGACGGAAATTTGAAATTAAATTAATTATTTATAAATTATACCCATTGCTTTTTAGCAGTGGGTATTTTTTTGTTTAAATATCTTGAAATAAAACACAATATATGGTATAATTGATATAATTTAAATAACTAAAGCCTAATTTTAGGAGAAGATAATGGCAACCAAACAATATAAGGCAGAAGACATTAAAATTTTAGAAGGTTTAGAAGCAGTAAGGATGCGTCCTGGTATGTACATTGGTACTACAAGTGCGAAAGGCTTACACCATATTTTATGGGAAATTGTCGATAACGCTGTTGATGAAGCATCAAACGGCTTTGCAGATAAAATTGAAATAGTATTATATAAAGACGGTAGTATTTCTGTTGAAGATAACGGTAGGGGTATACCTACGGACGTTCACTCTAAAGCAGGGGTGTCTGGTGTAGAACTTGTATTTACCAAACTGCACGCTGGTGGTAAATTTGATAATGACAACTATAACTATTCGGGTGGTCTACACGGCGTTGGTGCATCAGTCACTAATGCGCTTAGTGAATGGTTGAAAGTTAAAGTCTTTAAAAACACCATTTATGAAATGGAATTTAAAAGTTATTTAGACGAAAAGACTAAAAAGATGAAATCTGGCGTACCCGTTGCACCTTTAAAAGACACTAAGGTGAAAACTAAAAAGCACGGTACTTTCGTTCAATTTATGCCAGATAAAACTGTGTTTGAAACCACTAAATTTTCAGTTGAAACAATTTTAAAAAGATTAAAAGAATTGGCGTTTTTAAATAAAGGTTTAGAAATAAACTTTTATGAAGAAAGTACGGACTTTAAGCGTACCTATAAGTATGACGGTGGCTTAGTAGACTTTGTAAAATACTTAAATGAAGGTAAGACTACTTTGTATGGTGAGCCACTTTATGCTTCGGCCGTAAAAGACGGTATTTTAGTAGAATTCGCAATTCAGCATACTGACGCATACGTAGATAGCGTATATTCGTTTGTAAACAATATACCAACTGCAGAAGGTGGTATGCACGAAACGGGCTTCCGTTCAGGTTTAACACGTTCGTTTAACGACTTTGCACGTTCTAAAAATATATTAAAAGATAAAGACGAAAACTTTATTGGGGACGATTTTAAGGAAGGTTTGACTGCGATTATCTCTATAAAGATGAAAAACGTTCAGTTTGAAGGTCAAACAAAAACCAAATTAGGTAATCCAGAAGCACGTCCGGCAGTAGAAGGCGTAACGACAAGTGAACTTGGCGAACTTATGAAAAACAAGAAACTTGTCAAGACTTTTGAAACGATAATTGCTAAAGCGACAAACGCTGCAAAAGCAAGGCTTGCCGCAAGAAAAGCAAAAGAAATAGCAAGGGCTTCAAAGAGTATTGATTCTCAAAACTTGGTAGGTAAACTTGCTTCTTGTTCTGGCAGAAAAGCAGAACTTAACGAATTATTTATAGTAGAAGGTGACTCTGCAGGTGGTAGTGCTAAGCAAGCAAGGGTAAGGCAATACCAAGCAATTTTACCACTGCGTGGTAAACCACTTAACGTTGAAAAGAAAAAAATTGACCAAATTTTACAAAATGAAGAAATAAGGACGATAATTAGTGCGTTAGGTACGGGTATCGGTTCTGAATTTGACCTTGAAGGTTTAAAATTCCATAAAGTAATTATTCTATCAGATGCCGACCAAGACGGTGCGCACATAAGGGCAATTTTGCTTACTTTTTTCTTTAGATATATGAAAGAACTTATAAATGCAGGGCACGTTTATATAGGTATGCCACCACTTTATAAGGTTTACAAAAATAACGTTGAAGAATATGCTTACGACGATAAAGAATTAAAAGAAAAGATTGAAAAGGTTGGTAGGGGCTATCAAATCCAAAGATATAAAGGTCTTGGCGAAATGGATGCAACACAACTTTGGGATACCACTATGAATCCAGAAACACGTTCATTGATGCGTGTTACTATTGAAGATGCAGCAGAAGCAGAAAAACTTATCACAGTATTGATGGGTGACGAAGTTGGCGAAAGAAAAAAATATATTTTTGAACATGCTAACTTTAATAAGGAAGATAGTTTTGCAAAGATAAAACACAACTAAGTATTTGGTTATAGGAAATAAAAATGGAAAACGAAAAAGGTTTGATATTATCTTCGCTTGACGAAGTATTAAAAAATTCAATGATACCTTACGCAGAAAGCGTAATATTAGATAGGGCATTGCCAAGGGTAGAAGACGGCTTAAAACCTGTTCAACGTAGAATTTTATACGCTATGTATGAAATGGGTTTAACACCAGATAAACCACACAAAAAATGTGCAAAAATAGTTGGTGATTGTTTGGGTAGGTTTCACCCACACGGCGATAGTTCAGTATATGGTGCGCTTGTGCATATGGCGCAAGATTTTAATATGCGTATGCCGTTGATTAACGGG
>JAZQVG010000121.1:0-6375 GCA_045631625.1 Christensenellaceae bacterium | reverse complement strand
CGTTTCAGGAAAAGACTGAATACGAGCAACTTCTCTTGGTGTAAATCTTCTATATCTTTCTCCAACCATTAAAACGGGATCAGTACTATTCAACGAAACTTTTGCAAGATGTGCTCCAACTGTATTGCAAGGTTGAGTGATGTCTTGAGCACGACCTTTGTTCATAGTTTCTCTTTTTCTCATCATACCGTCAACGGCTTTTTGACTAAAGAAGTATTTTTCAGGAACACTATTTTCTATTACTTGAGAGAGTGAAGTAATAGGGAAATCGCCTTCTTGTGGCAAACCGTTAAAGTCGAATGTGAAACCCAAATCTTTTCTTATGCCGACAATAATAACTCTTTCTCTCTTTTGGGGAACACCAAAGTTGACCGCATTAAGAAGTTTATAAGATACATTATAGCCGCTATCTTCAAACTCTTTAATGATTAAGGGGAAGGCATTTTTTTCATTGGCGGACAAAATGCCTTTTACATTTTCCGCTATAAAGCATTTAGGCTTTTTATCTCTTAAAATTCGGCACATTTCAAAAAATAACTTACCTCTATCGTCTTTAACACCTAAACGTTTAGGGTTTTGAGCGACAATAGAAAACGATTGACAAGGAAAACCACCTGTCAAAATATCAAAATCTGGAAGTTCTTCTGATTTTATTTCTCTAATATCACGATTATCAGGCGTAATACCGAAATTTTCTTCGAAGATACGACAAGCATTATCATCAATATCGTTCGCATATACAATTTCTACGGGGTTATTAGGATAATTCTTACCTAAAAAGTCAAATCCGCCTAATAAACCAACATCAGTACCGCCACAACCACAAAATAATGATGCTACTTTTAATTTGCCCACGATAATAACTCCTCATATTGTCCTGCGGCATCCACGTTGAACGTAATTTCCGCGCCATTTTTAGGTATCATTTCAATTATATCATTTTTATACAAACCAACAGGGTCTTGAATAACATACAACTTTTTATCCGCCTTGCTTATCATAAGCCTATAAACAAAATAACGGTCACGAGTTGTATTTGCGGTGCTCCATTCATTTGGAGTAAGATGAATTTTATTGAAATGTAAAGGTTTTGAACTAATTGTAGTTTTTACTTCAATGTATCGCTTTCTTTCATCAATTTCAACTGACTGTATATCATATCCCACAGCAAATTGAGTAGGAATACGTTTAATTAAATGAATAAGGTCTTCACGTCCGCCAATTTTAATTCTTTGACATTCGTGAGAGTGTACAAGGCTTTCACCAATATCTCCAATGTCTTTTGTTTTAACATCTTCGCCATCCAACAACTTCGCAAAAATATCATCTCTACTTTTTTGAAGTTCTTTATATTCCTCCGTATCGTTTGCAATAAAAGCTAAAATATCCGTCGTGAAATCAGTATCCGCTAAATCTTTATTTACATACTTAAACCAACCAACTACGCAATCTTTGATATTTTCAAGCGTTGCGCTTTTCTTTTGAATTAGTTTATCATAAGCACTATACCACTCGGATGAATTAATAAACTTTAATATTGTTTCACTTTCAAGCGTGTTTTTGTAATAACAACGACTATCGTGAGAAACCAATAAGTTTGCGATTTCCATATAATCTACAATATCGCCTGCGTAACGAACAACATCTCCCGTAGAATCATATTCAACTTCCAATTCACGATTATGTTTTATTCTTTTCCAAGTTTCTAAAGGAGTTTCTATTTGAGCAGTTGCGCGTAAATCGTTAAAGATACAATGACAAACTTCTTCTTTTGTTAATCCGACTCTACCTTTAGTATCTTTTTCTGCTTCTTCTAATACTTGTAGTATGTATTGTGCAGGCTTAAAATGAACGCCTTTTTCTATTTGCTTTAATACTTCGTGAGTCTTAATGTGTGCGCCCGGATATTGGAAAGTATATAGGAACGTCTTAAACGCTTCTACCAAATCTTCTTTTTGAGCCAACTCAAATGCACGTTTACCGGGACGAGTTGTTCCATTTTCTACAATGAAATAACCAAATAAAGCAGAAATTTCCGTTCTCCAATTGTTAATTGTTTTTATCTCTCTAATACCATTGCCAGGATATCTTCTAATCGCATTGTTTAATTCGTTGGCAAACTCTTTTTCAGGCATTTCTTCCATTTTTGAGATTTCTGTTGCCATAAACAACAAAACGTTTTCAATATCGCCTTTGAAACGTGGACGAACGTGGTGTATTCTAAAATAATATTCTTCAGGGACTTGATACATCCTAGTTCTCCTTTGTGATAAATTTAAGCAACTGTTGAGCAATTGCCTGTGCCATTAATGGCGGAACTGCGTTGCCAACTTGTCTAAATTGTTGTGTTTTATTTCCCAAGAAAATAAAGTCGTCAGGAAATGATTGCAACCTTGCACATTCTCTGACAGTAGGAACTCTATCATATTTATAGTGAAAATGGTGTCTATGTCCCGTATCAATAGTGGGGGCAGGCTTTTGGCTATTAAAACGTGTCCACGCAACGTGGAAGTTGCGACTACTACGATAAGGTTCGGGAAGGTCTTTATAATTACCTCCGTCAGGAACCATCGAAATTATATTTTTTACTTTATCAGAGTGAGTTGCGGCTATATGATTTTTTACCACTTTTGAGCGTCTTCTCATAAGTTTTTGATAATCACAAATGGCATTAGTTGCATACTCTTGATTTTCTTCCCCTAAACAATCAATCAAAGGGGGTAAATCGCCTAATGCCATCTCGCAAGTCACTTGGTTATCGTTGATTTCAGGATATATAAATTCGCCTTTTTTCAACCCAACAAAAACAACTCTTCGACGACTTTGTGGAACACCATAATCAGCAGAACATAAGATTTTGTATTGAACATTATAACCTAATGCGGTTAATCTTTCTATTATACTATCTTTTATTTGACCATTGAACAATGATACTAAACCGGGAACATTCTCAATAACAAAAGCTTTAGGTTGAAGTTCTTCAACAAGTCGAATATAGGATAAATAAAGTTTATTTCTTGGGTCATCAAATCTTCTCGGACCCGATAATGACATACCTTGACAAGGTGGACCACCGATAATAACATCAATTTGTTTGCCGCCCGTAACAAGGTTTATATTTTCTGCGTGTATAGTAGTAATGTCCCCACATATAGATTTTGAATTTTTATGATTTAATTCAAAGGTTTCCAATGCTTTTTTATCATTATCTATACCTAAAACAATATTATATCCTGCGGACTCAAATCCATAAGATAATCCGCCACATCCACAAAACAAATCTAACACATTAAACATTTTCGTTTTCCTTTCTAATTCTGCCATCGATTGGTTTTTGAGCTTTTGCAGGAATAACCCAATTTTCACCCAACTTAAAAACCCCGTCAATTCTTCCTTTTGCGCATAGGATTTGCACTCTTCGTTGAGTTATATCCCATTTTTTTGCCGCTTGACTTGCGGTCATAAATTCTCCGTTCATTAGAATTCTCTCCAATCTGTATTGTTCGCCCCGTGGAACAATACTATTATAACATAAAGAAAACAATATTTCAAGTCAAAATATAGGACGTTTTCAAATTTTATTTTCTATATTATAAAACATTAAATATGACAATATATGTCATCATTATAAAATTTCCAAAAGAAAAATCAGACTCCTTTGTGGAATCTGATTGTTTCTCCGCTTGAAAGTGCAATTTCCTATAAATTTTTAATGTTTCAAAAAATCCCTTATAGGGAACGCCTTTTGCATACTGTTTTATTTTTTCTTTTGTTTTACATGCCCCAAACAAGCCAAGTAAATATTGAGCCAACAAGTACTGCCACTAAGGTAAACGGAATACCTATCTTAAAGAAATCACTACTCTTTACCTTATATCCGTTCTTTTCAAGTATACCTATTGCAACTACGTTGGCCGAAGCACCTACAGGTGTAATATTGCCACCAAGCGTTGCACCTATTAAAAGCCCAAAATACAATACTATACACGCGTTTGCACCTAAAGTTGAAGATAGACCTGCAATTACAGGTAGCATAGTTGCTACGTATGGTATATTATCTATAAACGCTGATAAAATTACAGAACCTAAAACTATTATTACGAAAAGCAAGAATAAATTAGAACTTGCTAAACTCTTAAATATTTCACTTATATCGTCAATAATACCTACTATTCTAACTATACCAATTATTAAGAATAGGAATATTAAGAAAAGCACCGTTTCATAGTCGAAAGACCTTTTTACACATTGCATAATCTTTTCTTTTTGGCTTGCTGAATATATAATTACGGAAGCAATACCACAAATCATACAAATAGTACCTGCCGTTATATCGTAAGATTCACCTACTAAATTTATATTTAACCTTACGTTTTCAAAGAAAGAAGCGACTACTAATGCCAAAAGGTTTAAGCATAAAATTATTGTAGGTGCTTTTGTTGTGACTTCTACCTTGTCCCCTTCAAACAACAACTTCTTATTATCTTTTCTAAACACGAAAATAATTACGGGTATTGTGAGAAGTGCACCTAATTCTACTGCCCAGAAAATTGAAAATTTACCGTTGAAGAAGAAAAAGTCAAAGAAACTCATATTAGCGGCGTTTGCAAGCATCATTGAAGTTGTATCGCCAACTAACGTTGCAGCACCTTGCAAGTTTGAAGAAACTGCTATTGAAATCAATACAGGGATAGGCGAAACGTCTATCTTTTTTGCTATTGCTAATCCAATTGGTGCAAGCATCAATACGGTTGCAACGTTGTCAACAAACGCTGAAACTACACCACTTAAGGCTGATATTACAACTATTGCCATAATAGAGTTTGGCATCTTTTTCATAAGTTTATTGGCAATTAAACTTGGCATATTAGAATCAGCAAACGTGCCAACGGTAAGCATAATACCTATTAACATCATCATAATATCAATTTTTATTTTTGAAAGTATTTCTAAAATATTGCCGTTAGCAAAAATCAATAAACCAAGCGTGACTATTAAAGCAACGCCACCCGTAATAAATACTTTTAGGTTAGGCTTTATAATGATTAATAAATACATCAATATAAATGCGCCCAAGACAAAATATTTCATACAATATCTCCTTTTAATAAAAAAGACTTTTACTGCTTTATTGCAATAAAAGTCTTGTTAAACGTAATGTCTTGCGTCACCGAGCCGAAGCCGTGTTTGACGACGACGCAAACGCTAAATTTTTTAGCGCCAACTACTCCCTTTTAATCTCATTTATTTTAACACTTTTGTTAAAAAATTTCAAGATATATTTTTAGTAGTTATTATTTTCTAACTTCAAGTGCTTCATAAGTTGCGTCAAGTGAAGCAATTTTTTCTGCAAATAACTTTTGTTCATTTTCAGGAAGTGGAAGTTCAACTATCTTTTCAAAACCACTGCCACCAACCTTGCAAAGTACGCCCGTGCACATATTTTTAGCACCATATTCACCATCTAACATTGTTGATAATGGTAAAATCGTTTGAGTGTTAGATAAAATTGCTTTAATAAGTTGTACTGTTGAAGCAGCGATTGCATAGAATGTTGCACCCTTTGCTTTGATAACTTTTGAGCCTGCTTTAACCATACCAACGTAAATTTCTTCAAGCACTTGGTCTACCTTATCTGCTTCTAAGCCCATAATTTTTACTAAATATTCTTTTACAGGCATACCGCAAACTGTACATAAACTCCAAGGTGCCATGCAAGCATCACCGTGTTCACCAAACACGTATGCGTTTACGTTTGAAGCATCTACACCACAATATTCTGCAACTGCTTGTTGTAAACGGTTGCTATCAAGTAAAGTACCCGTACCGATTACTTGATTTACAGGTAAACCTGTATCTTTCATAGTAACGTAAGTTAATACGTCTACAGGGTTGCTTACTACTACATATATTGCATTTGGTGCAATTTTTGCAACGTCTCCAATTACACTCTTCAATATACCGATATTTACTTTAGCCAAGTCCAATCTCGTTTGGTCAGGTTTTCTTGCGATACCAAAGGTAACTACAACGATATCAGAATCTTTTACGTCTTCATATTCACCACTCCACACCTTTACTGATGGAACGCACGCTGCACATTGCGATAAGTCTAACGCTTCACCTTCTGCTTTTGCTTTGTTAATGTCAACAAGAACTATTTCTGAACAAACACCAGATAACGTCAAGGTATATGCTATTGAAGCACCTACGTTTCCCGTACCTAAAATTGCTATCTTTCTTTTCTTTTGAACCATTTTTGCTATATTCTCCTATTATAAAATATACCTATATTTTAATTGATTTTACAAAAAAAGGCAATAGTTTAAAGTAAATTTTTACTTATTTTACCCTTTAAAAAATAATTATTTTTTA
>JAZQVG010000120.1:0-1433 GCA_045631625.1 Christensenellaceae bacterium | reverse complement strand
GTTTCCCTTGTTTTTTTGCCACTACATTGCGTTTTTTCTTAAAGGGTTTAGATATATTTATTTTCTCTAAAACCTTTTTCTGTGCGGGCTTTTTCCCGCAAAACAACGATTTAATCCATTTAATCATTATTCATCCTTTTTTAAGGCAAGGTTTATAAGTGCTATATGTTTCATAATATGGTTGTCAATCTTGCCAATAATATCACTTATTCCTAAAAGTTTGTTTTCTTCAACAAGTTCTGTGTTTTTGTGAACTTCATATAAAACCGCTTGAATATTAGATAATATTTGTTCATTAGTACCAAGGGCTTCGGGAATATATTGTTTAGCGTCATCGTTTATTTTAGAACCACGGGGTGTTTCCGTGTCATTGAATAAATAATAATGCTCTTTAAGTTCGTCTAACCAATCGTAAATCGGGTCACTAATTTCATCTGCCCACTCGTGTAAAGGCTTAAAATTGACCCCGTGAAACGCATAATGTGCGTCTTTACAATAGATTTGTAATGCTGTCAATTTACATATTAGTTCGTACATTTACCATATTCCTTTTACTTCACTATAACATTATTCCATATTGTTTTCAACTATTCTAGAACCGCACGCATATAGCAAGAACAATTCGGTAGGTCTGTGGGGTAGCCATATATCGCTGGACTCTTTGCCGTTGCTTCTTGAATTAAAGGCGGTTTATCTATGTCAAATATCAAACCGTCAAGCCCATTAGGGTTTTGTGGGCTACTGACACCGTCCCATTTGCGAATATGTAAATGGCGTGGGTCTTTTACAGCGTGGCTGTGTTTCCACATCATTTTTCGTATTCCTAAATGTTGGCAATTATGTAATGTTATATTGCTATAAACCTTCCTAGTTTGGTCGTTGGCAATCATTTTAGCCCTACGCATAGACATATTGCCGTACTTAAAAATGCTATCTCTGACCCGTCTTATTGAACCATTACCTGTTATAGAACGCATAATAGTACCAAAAACCCTTTCGTGATATTGTGGGGCTATGCTTTTAATAAGGGAAACATTTTGTTCTATATGGGCTTTCATAACCTGTTTTATTTGGTTTGGTATAACCTGCCCAAATAGTTCTAACCTTTCATCTGCCAACCAATCTTTTAAGATAAACTTTATTTGTGTGGCGGACATACGGGCTAATTTTTCAACATATTTTTTACTATGGGTATCGGCGTATTCACCAAACTTTTCCGCCCATTTATTACCTAATTTTTTCATTTTTTCGGTAATTTCGGTGGTTAGCCAAGTACCTTCTGCGTCCATAGCGACTTGTTCTTTTTTGTCCCTGTAAATAGGAATAAGGGCTTTATAGTCCTTTATCATCGCCTTTATAAGTTTATAAAGTTCATTGCGATATACTATTTCGGGTGCTTTTGGCACCATAAATGGACTTGAATATTTAATCAT
>JAZQVG010000119.1:0-1536 GCA_045631625.1 Christensenellaceae bacterium | reverse complement strand
AGGCGGTAATTCAAAGCCTATGGCATTAGTATTTACTGGTGGTGGCGGTTCTTTTAATTTAGCCCGTTTATATTCATAGAACAGGTCAATAGCCTGTCGTAATAAAAGGTATAAAAGAACGGCAACACACTCCATTATTTTTCCTTTATTTTAAGGGTTTTGGCAATGTTTTCCAAGGCTTCCTTTATTATGTCGTTGATATTCCGTGCGTCACCATTATCTAAAATGAAGTGGTTTGTTTCCCCATACCGTGCGTCTTCCATAATCGCATTTAATTCGTGTAAAGCGGAAATTGCGATTTCAAGAGCATTATTTAGGTTTTTGTTGGCGGATTCAACAGCATTATGTACTTGGTTTATACTATCGGTAATAAAAGAATTGCGGTATTCGTCCATATTTATTCCTTATTGTATTATTTGCCCTACGGTCACGATAGGTATTATTTGGTCGTGGTATTTTACCACATATACAAAAAACATCCAGTTCGCATTTGTTCGCTGGGCATAACCTATTCTAATTTTTTCACCATACTTAAATAAAGCGTCAATATTCTGTCCCTTTAATTGTTGGGGTGTTTCCTTTTCAATTTCACGGACAACGGACATTTTAAGTTTAGTTCTTTCCATATTATTCACCTTCGGGGTATATTTTAACAACTTCATTGGCAAAATGCCACTTTTCTTCTTCCGTACCGTCCATTTCGCAGATAGCCTTGGCGAACTTTTGTGCGGTTAAATATAATGGATTTTGGGGCATATTGGCAGGTTCACGCCAAATAATGCCCTTTTTAATCCACAGAAGTAATATCTTCTTTGTAGTCATTTTACCAACTCGCTTGATATATGTATTCGTCATCTTCTTCTACATCGCCAAGCATTTTTACGGTTTTTTCAAGGTCTTCATAATACCACTCATCATAATCGGTACTACCGAAGAAAAACCCGCTTTGTGTAGGTAATAATTCGCTTGCTTTACTATGGTCGGCAAGTATTTGTTTACAGGTGTCAACCAATGATTTTATTTGGCTACCATTTACATATATTTTTTGGCATTTATCTTCTTCACCTGATAAATCAACGAACCATTTATGTATTGCGTTTGCTTTACGCCAATAGGCAATAGGCAACCAAACCCTACCGTCTTCCTGTGGTTCATTTACGACATATTCTTCTTCTTCTTTTTTGCCGTCTTCATATTCGGCAATGGTTTTAACAGTTAGTTTTTTAGCGACACAACTGCCTTTTTGCCCAAAGTCATAAACATTGACTCGTTTTAATTTCCACATATACATATCTAATCCCATAGTTATACTCCTTTATTTTACCAATCTTTTTTAGGGTTAAATCTTCTAATGGTTGGGTTAGCCCAATCCATAGCGTTTCCGTGGTCTATTTGCCGATATATCAACATAGTCGGCAACCAAGTGCCTTTTTCAATAGCCTTGATTTCCACTCTTTTTTCACCGAATATAAGGCAATCAAAATAGGTGTATTTGCCTGCGGTGTATTTCTCAAAATCTTCTTGGATTTGTTTTTT
>JAZQVG010000118.1:0-3466 GCA_045631625.1 Christensenellaceae bacterium | reverse complement strand
TTAAAAGTCACGTGCTCTACCGTCTGAGCTAATGAATCGTATTTGGCAGGGGTAGCAGGATTTGAACCTACGAATGCGGGAATCAAAATCCCGTGCCTTACCGCTTGGCGATACCCCTATGTTTTTTTGGGGCGGGTGATGAGAATCGAACCCACGACCTCAAGGACCACAATCTTGCGCTCTAACCGACTGAGCTACACCCGCCATATTTGGCGCGCCTGAAGGGATTCGAACCCCTGACCCACGGCTTAGAAGGCCGTTGCTCTATCCAACTGAGCTACAGGTGCATATTTACCTTTTGCCTACGTTGTTGTTGAAAGCGACACCACTTACTTTATATAAGCACCTACCTTCTTACTTGGAGCGGGTGATGGGAATCGGACCCACGCTGCCAGCTTGGAAGGCTGGAATTCTACCATTGAATTACACCCGCACATACAACCAGCGACAATGCTAATAAATTTTATCAAAATAACCCGTCAATGTCAACTGTTTGCCAATAATTTTTTAATTTTTCTTTTAAAATATTCTCTTTTGAATAAACTTTCTTTCTTTGCCTTTGCTTTTTATAGATACAACGGCACTTTTTCTTCTATTGCACTATATAGTTTTTCTAAATTTTCATTTGAATATTCTATTTCTTGCGAAACTAACCTTATTAACGAAAACAACTGTTTTTTATCATAATTTAACGTACCACTAATTTGTATAACCATATTAGTTAAAAGCAGACAAAACGCCGTCTTTATCTTTATATCCGTCTTATCTATTGCCGTTGATATGTGTCTATATATCAAGTTTACTATAAACTGGGTTAAATACCAATCAAAATCATCTTTTACTAAACAAGAAATTTCGTCTTTACTATAAAACTCATTTAAAAAAGTTTGCCAGCCATTATCAACGTACTCTAAATCAAGTAAATCGAATAAAAATCTTTTTCCATCTAAATATTTTACGTCCGCTCCTATATATTTAACGGCGCTAATAAACTTTTCCAAAAAACTTTTATCTTCATTATAAAAGATATTTATAATTCCATTTCTAATATCAAACAGTTGTTTATTAAAGCCACGAAGCCTACTCTTCTTACCGTCAACTGAAACTGGGTAAATTTTATCTTCAAACTGCAACACGACGTTAACAGCCTGTTCGCACGATAAGCCTAAACCCGTTTCTACCCTATCACCAAAAAAGGAACGAAACCTTGGGTGGTCGCTACATACTTGACAAAGACTTTTTTCGCCATAATCGGTAATCATATCGCATAGCCCGTTTTTATTTAAGAAGGGGCAACGTTTTTGATCATCTAAAAGAAATAACTTATTTTTATAGTCGATAAAATTGCAAAAACGAGCATCTCTTTTTTGCAATCTCTTATAATTCTTTATACTTTTTTTATCAATGCCAACTTGCCAACCTTTACAGCAAGAATTTTGGCATTTGTCGGCAATGCAATTAAAATCTTTTAGATAGTTAAGTTCAAAATGTTTCATAGTAAATACCTAAGTTCAATTATACACTTTTTTTAGTAAAAAGCCAAAAGTTTTCACCCTTTTTTAACTTGCTTATAAACGTTAAAAGTGATAAAATACGTTTATAGGTACAAAAAATGGAAAAAACGGGTAATTTTTCTAACTTAAAATTCAAAAAAGGGGTAAAGGACGGGCTACCAATAGGGCTTGGCTACTTTCCCGTTGCGTTTGCTTTCGGGGTGCAAGCAAGCATTTTAGGCGTGCCTTTTTTAATTACCCTTTTAATTTCTATGACAAACTTAACAAGTGCAGGTCAACTTGCAGGGCTAAACGTAATCGTTAGACAAGACGCTTTTATAAACCTGCTTGCAGAAATGTTATTAACCCAAATTTTGATAAATTCTCGATATTTCTTAATGAGTTTGACGTTGACACAAAAAACTGACGATACGTTTACGTTGCCAAATAGACTTTTAACTTCAGCATTTATAACTGACGAAATATTTGCCGTAGCAGTTTCAAACCCACAAAAAATAAGCAAAAATTACTATCTTGGCGTAGCCGTTTTGCCATACGTTGGTTGGACGCTTGGCACGTTGTTTGGGGCGCTTGCAGGCGATATTTTGCCGTCAATAATAACTAATGCACTTGGCGTTGCACTTTACGCTATGTTTATAGCAATAATAATTCCACCGGCATTAAAATCTGTTGGGGTGGTTTTAGCAATTTTAATTAGCGCAGGGGTAAGTTACTTGTTTTACTTTTTGCCCGTGCTTAGTGAAAACGTGTCACAAGGTTTTGCAATTATTATAAGCGCACTTGTTGGTGCAGGGATTGTTGCTTACTTTTTCCCAATAAAGAACGTGGAGGATAAGCAAAGTGAGTAAAGAACTACAAATGGTGCTATTAGTGCTATCAATGGCTGGTATAACTTATATAATAAGAGTGTTGCCAATGGCATTTTTTAGACGTAAAATAAAATCTCAGTATCTAAATAGTTTGCTATACTATATACCTTACGCCGTACTATCTGCAATGACCTTTCCTGCAATATTTTATGCGACGGGCAATATATATACGGCACTTGCGGGTACTGTTGTTGCTATAATTGCTGCTATATCAAAGCGTTCTTTGATTATAGTTGCAGGGCTTGCTTGTAGCGCAGTACTAATTATGAACTTTATAATTTAAATAGAAAAATCAAAAAATATTTAAAAGCCACTGATTTTCAGTGGCTTTTACTTTTTCCTAAACAAAAGGCTTTGAAAATTATAGACTTTCAATATAAAGTGAAGCGTTTGTACCGGCAACGCCCCCGTCGGCAACGGCAGTAACTACCTGTCTAACAGGCTTTGTCCTACAATCGCCTGCAACGAATAACCCTTCCGTCTTAGTTTTACAGTTTTCATCTGCGATAATATAACCGTTTTGGTCAATATCAACGTAAGGTAAGAAAGGTTTGTTGTCTGGCACTTGCCCAATAGCAACGAATACTGCAGGGATTTCGTGCGTGCAGATATTACCGTCTGCATCTTTATATTCAATGGCAGTAAGTTCGTTTTCACCAATAAAGTCAATAACGGAAGTATTTGGTCTAATTTCTACGTTTTCTTTTTCTTTAACACGCTTAACTAAGGTATCGTCACCAAAGAATTTATCAAATAAGGTATACATATAAACCTTTTTGCAGTAGCTTGCTAAAAGCAAAGTATATTGAAGTGCAGTATTAGCATCACCAATAACGACAACTTCCCTATCCTTGTAGAAAGCACCGTCACAAATAGCGCAGTAGTAAACGCCCTTTCCTACTAAATCGTCACGTTCAGATTTAGTGCGAAGATGCTTGTGTTTAACGCCTGCGGCGATAATAACGCTTTTTGCACTATATTCTCTGTATTCCGTTTTAACAACAAACGATTTATCAGGCAATTTTTCTAAGCCAACAACCTTTTCAATTTCTAAATCAGCACCTAAATCGGTAACTTGCTCAA
>JAZQVG010000117.1:0-6570 GCA_045631625.1 Christensenellaceae bacterium | reverse complement strand
ACCGCTTGGCCTCCGACTTAATAGATAATATATAAGGTGAACAATTTTCGTCGGAAATTATCTCAAACAACTCTTTGTCGATATTGTCTTTAGAATACTGGTTTAATAAAGCAACTTTTTCAAAATTAACTTTAATTTTATCATAATGTTCTTTAGTAGCATACTCAAAAACCTTTATACCAAAAAGGTTTTCTGTGCCACTTCTTAGCCCATTTTCTTGCCCACCACCGAAAATTAAAGGCGAGATGTTTATATTTTTCTTTTTAATTAAAGCCCCTACACCTTTTAGTGCATTTATTTTGTGTGCACTAATTGAATACAAATCAATACTATCTGATAATCTTATTTGCAACTTACCAAAAGCCTGTACACCATCAGAGTGAAAGATAATTTTAGGATTAATGCTTTTAATTTTTTTTGAAATTTCATTAATATTATTTATTGCACCTGTTTCATTGTTAACGTGCATTATTGAAACAAATTCAACTTCGTTATGTCTAACATAATCATACAATAAATCTTCATTTATAGAGCCGTTTTTATTTAGGTCAATAAAAACAACTTTATTGCCTTTATTTTTCAACTCTAAGAAACTTTTATAAACTGCTGCATGCTCTCCCTTATCAGTTAAGTACACGCTTTTTTTACCGCAATTTAATATAGCAGCGTTATCACTTTCAGAACCACAAGAAGTAAAAATAACTTCATATTTATCAGAAGATAAACCCAAAAATCTTAAAACAGTTTCCTTTGCCATCTTAATTTCTTTAGCAGTTGAAAGCCCTTCCCTATACAATGCAGAAGGATTGAAAAATAATTCTTTATTAAATTTATCAGCCATTTCTAATACCGAAATTGACGGCTTAGTTGTGGCTGCATTATCTAAGTAAATCATAATAAATCCTTATCAATAACATTTTTATTACTAAAACGCATTACGTTTATCAAAAACGTTTTAGTACACTCAAAAACATATAAAGTTTTAATACCGTTTTTACCAACTAGTATATAATAAAATCCTTTATCACCTTGGGCGTTTTCATTTGAAGATAAAATTTTCTCTTCAATTGAAGTATCCGACTTGATTCTTTTATAATCCTCACTACCGTATACGCCAATTTTTAAGATATCACTGCAATCAAAACTAGTTAACGACTTTCTTTTTATATTTTTAACAACTTTTGCAACTCTAATTTCACCAGATATAAAGGTATAGTCGTATTCAACACAAAATTTATTTTTTAATATACCAACAAAAATACCTAAACCAATCAATAATATTAAAACAAATAAAATAATTATAACACTAAATAACGTATTACCTTTTGCCCAGTCGAAAAACATATATACTAACATAGCAAAAATTATCGCTAAAACATAAGATGTTAAAGAAATGATTGATAAAATATTATATTTTGTTTTTGCCTTGCCATATTGACCAATATTAGCAGTTTCTTCATAAAAAACTTCTCTCATTTTTACCTACTTTAATTTAATTATGGTTACACCATTTTCGCCTTCACCATACTTACCACGCCTAAATTCTAATACATTTTTATCAGTTTTAAGATATTCTCTAATTGTTTTTAATAAAATCCCCATACCAACGCCGTGTATAACCTTAATTTCTTCCAACCCTCGCATTACCGCTTGGTCAATAAATTGTTTTACCAAATCAAGCGCTTCAATAGAATCTTTACCAATTACGTTTATTTCCGTAATAGCATAGTTAAGCGTCGTGCTATTAAATACTTTAACTTTTTGCTCTTTTATAACAGGTTTTTCTGCATTAAATAAATCAGATGGTTTAATAATAGTTTTAATACCACCAATTAAAACTTCAATCTCTTTGTTTTTCTTTTTTATTTCATTAATTATACCGTAATTATTTAGCGATTTAATATAAACCCTATTTCCTTTCACCAAATCTTTTTCTTGGCAAGGTATTAAGGTGTATGGCACGTCAAAATTATCATTTTCTAAATATTTACTATTTCTAAGCCTATTTTTAAGTTCGCTAGCACGTATAACTTCTTTGCTTTCTAAGTTTGCACGCTTAAGAATATCTTTTAATTCGTCAATAATCTCTTCTGCTTCAGCAAGTTTGTCAGACACGATGCGCTTAGTTTCTTGTTTAGCGTTGTAACGTATTTTTTCTCTTTCTAAAACAATTTTTTCTTTTTCAGCCTTTATAACGTCTAGTTCTGCTTGTTTTTCTAAATTTAATTTATTAAGTTCTGCAATTTTTTCTTCAGCCAAAATTCTTGACTCTTCAGCTTTTTTAAGCACTTTTTCAAACCCAATAGTTTCGTCAGAAATATACGACATAGCATCGTCAATAATTTTTTGCGAAATACCTAGCGTTTTGGCAATTTCTATTGCATTTGAAGAGCCTGGTATTCCAATAACAAGTTTATATAAAGGCTTAAGCGTTTTAGTGTCAAATTCCATACTAGCATTTTCAATTTTACTGCTTTCCATCGCATATTCTTTCAATTTAGAATAATGCGTGGTGATTATACCAAAACAGCTTTTTTCTAATAAATCTTTAATTATAGCAAGCGCCAAAGCACTACCTTCTTCAGGAGCCGTGCCAGTGCCTAATTCATCAATCAAAACAAGACACTTAGTATCAACGTTTGCTAAAATATTGATTATATTTTTAATATGCGATGAGAAGGTTGAAACGTCGTTTTCAATACTCTGCTCATCACCTATATCACAAAAAACACCGTTAAAGAAAGATATTTCAGTTAAATCGTCGGCTGGCAGATAAAGCCCACTCATAGCCATAAGAGTGAATAAGCCAACCAACTTCATAGTAACAGTTTTACCACCCGTATTTGGACCACTAAGCAATAAAAAATTATAATCTTTGCCGATAGTTATATCAATAGGAACGACTTTTTCTACTGAAATTAAAGGGTGCCTACCACGCTTTATATTTATATAGCCTTTGTTGTTTAATATCGGTTTTGTAGCCTTAGTCTTAAACGCGTATTCAGCCCTAGCAAACGCACAATCAAAATCGCATAAAATTTCGGCATTATATCTTAATGCTTGAGATATTAATGCTACTTTTTTTGACAAATCAGTTAAAATTTGCTTAATTTCTTCTGCTTCTTCAAACCCAGCACGGCGCAACTCATTATTAAGTTCCATAATCTCAGCAGGTTCAATAAAAACGGTTGAGCCAGTCGAAGACTGGTCGTGTATAAAACCTTTTACAAAACTCCTGTATTCGCTTTTAACGGGAATAACGTACCTTTGAGAACGTATAGTAATAACGGCATCTTGCAAATATTTATTTAAGCCACCGTGAATATAAGAATTCAACCTTTCTCTAATTTTTGCGTTTAACGACCTAATATTTTTTCTAATTTTATATAATTTATCAGAAGCGTTATCACTAACTTCATCTTCAGAAATAATTTTTGAAAATATTTCCTTTTCAAAATCTCCGTTAATATAAAGCCCAGTAGCAAGTTGTGGTAGATATTTTAAATTATCGTCATTAACAGATAAAACGCCTTCTTTGAGTATTCTTGCACTTTTTAAATTAGCCCCAACCCTTAAAAGTTCAACGTTATTTAATACGCCACCTTTATCTACTCTATCAAGTTCTTCCGACGCGTCGGAAAAATAATAAACACCACTTAAACTATACTTATATAAATAAGAATACGCTTCTTCTGTTTTATCAAGTAAAAGTTTACACTCATCAATATTGTTTAAAGGGACAAAATCAAGTAAAAATTTTTTACTTGATTCTAATACAGCAAAACCACTTAAAATTTGCTTAATTTTATCATATTCAATTGTTTTAAGTGTTTTACTGCTTGTCATACCTTATCTCAATTCAGCGTTTAATTTTTGCCTTAATTCGTTTAGAATATTCTTGATATAGCCATCAATTTCTTCAATGTTTAGCGTGCGTTCATTTGATATAAAAATCAGGTTAAACGCCATACTCTTTTTGCCACTTTCAATTTGGTCGCCTTTATAAATATCAAATAGGCTAACGCTATCTAAATATTCGCCACCTGCTTGTTTAATAATATCAACCACGTCAGCGCAAGAAATTTTATCATCAATAGTTATCGCCAAATCCCTTTCAATTTGTGGGAATTTTGAAATTGCTTTAAATACAATTTTATCTACGAATTTTTCAGATAGTTTATCATAACAAATTTCTGCCACAAAAACAGGCTTGTCAATATCAAATTTATTTGCAACAACAGGGTGAAGTTGACCAAACACACCAACAATTTCACCATCAATAACAATGCTTGCAGAACGTGTTGGATGCAAATACTTTTCTTCTGTTTTTTTGTATTTTACATCTTTTCCAAAACAGAATTGGTCAAGTATATCTTCAACCACGCCTTTTATCGTAAAGAAATCTTCTTCACCAAACAATGCTAAACTTAACATAGACTGTTCGATAGGCAAGTCTGTTAAAGGTAACTTGTCTGATTTATAAATTTTTGCAATTTCAAACAATCTACCTTCGTTATTTTTACGGTTAACGTTTGTAGACACTGCCCTAACGATTGACGGAATTAAAGAACTTCTCATAATAGCCATATCTTCGCTAATTGGATTTAATATTTTAATTCTTTTATCTTCATCAACCTTTATACCAAATATTTCATAATCTTTTTCAGGCACGAAAGAATAAGTAATAATTTCATTAAAGCCATTACCAACTAATAAATCTTTTAATGCTTCTACTTTCTTTTGTTCATAACTTAAACCACCGTTAGTTATAGAAGAAGTTTTAAGCAATGTTGGGGTAATATGTGAATACCCGTATTCTCTAACAATTTCTTCGGCTATATCTTGGTAGCATTCCATATCTTCTCTAAATAGTGGAACGATAGCTGTTAAATTATCTCCATCTTCTTCAACTTCAAAATGTAAAGACGTTAAAATATTAACGATTGTATTTTTATCAACTTCAATACCAAGCACGCCGTTTACCCTTGAGAAAGTGGTTTTAATAACTTTTTTAGAAATATCAACTTGGTGTAAATCATATTGGTCGCAAGCGATATCGCCGCACTTTAACGTATCAATAAGGTTAAGTGCACGCTTCATACCAATTTCAACAGAGTAAAAGTCTACGCCCTTTTCATATCTTGATGAAGAATCGCTTTTTTGACCTAACGACCTTGAAGTTCTCCTAATATTATCTCTTGCAAATCTTGCAGATTCAAAAGCAACTTCTTTAGTATCATCTTTAATACCACTATTTAAGCCACCCATTACACCAGCAAGCGCAACAGGCTTTTTACTGTCGCAAATCACTAAGTTTGCATCGCTTAATTCAAACTCTTTTTCGTCTAAAGTAATTATTTTTTCTTTGTCATAAGCCTTTCTAATGATTATGGTATTATCCTCTAATTCATTTAAGTCAAAAGCGTGCATTGGTTGGCCAATTTCAAGTAAAACGAAGTTAGTAATATCTACGATATTATTTATAGAACGTAGCCCCATAGAGAATAGCCTTCTTTTTAACCAAACAGGCGACTCTTCAATCTTAATATTTTTAACTAAATGAGAAATATACCTTGGGCATAAGTCGTAAGCGTTATTTTCCACCTTTAACGTTTTTGTAGTAGAAATATTTTCGCAAACTTTATACTCTAAATTAGGCATTTTTAAAGGTTTACCAAGTACTGAAGCCACTTCTCTAGCGATACCCAAAATTGATTGGCAATCTGGACGGTTTGCGGTTACGTTTATATCAAAAATAACATCACCAAGCCCAAGTAAATCTTTAACTTCTTCGCCAAGCGGGAAATTTTCGTCTAAAATCAATATTCCATTTACTGACGCACCCTTGTACCAATCGTCGTTAATCCCAAGTTCTTCACCACTACAGAACATACCGTATGATGGCAAGCCCCTCAATTCACCGTTAAAAATTCTTTCGTTATTATAAAGCGTAGCCCCATCTAAAGCAACGGGAACAACTGCACCAACGAAAATATTTTTAGCAGCAGTAATTATTTGCAATTTACCATATTTACCAGCATCAACCTGCGTTACAGACAATTTATCAGCATTAGGGTGCTTTTCAATTTCAACTATTTTACAAGTGACGATTTTGTCAATTTGTTTATAAGTATAAACCATTTCTTCTACTTCAAAACCACATGAAAATAATTTTTCTTGCAGTTGTTCAGCAGTACAATCTATATCAACGTAATCCTTTAACCAAGATAATGGTGCTTTCATATTCAATCTCCTTATATACTAACGTCTGTCAAATTGTTTTAAAAATTTAACGTTACTTTCAAAAAGCGTTCTAATGTCAGAAATACCGTACTTTATCATGGTAATTCTTTCTATACCCAAACCAAACGCAAGACCAGAGTAAACATTTGAATCAATACCACTCATTTCAAGTACGTTTTTATTAACGATACCAGCGCCCAAAATTTCAATCCAGCCCGTACCTTTACACAAACTACAGCCTTTGCCGTGACATTTGCAACAAGTAACGTCTACTTCTACGCTAGGCTCTGTAAATGGGAAAAATGAAGGTCTAAAACGTGTTTTTGT
>JAZQVG010000116.1:0-2102 GCA_045631625.1 Christensenellaceae bacterium | reverse complement strand
GCTCCTATTTAAATTTCCTCTGCCTCTTCTTCAAAATTATTATCTTCAATGCAGTTACATACTTCTACTAAATCATTTTCTAATTCTAAATCAAGTATGCCACTATTGATTACTTTATAAATTGTTTGCATTGCATCTTGTCTTGTCATACACCCTCCGTGTAATCGTCAAAGTAATTGTTTATATATGTTTCGTAATCTTTTATATTTCTACCGTTAGGTTGTGCGTATAATCTGTTTAAACACTCCTCACGGTTTGTTTCCATAGTTATTACTTCGCAGTTGTGAGCCTTGTACCGTTCTGCCTCTCGTTTACGATCCGTTGCTATCGGTAGGCTTTCTATTATATAAGCATTGCGCCAACTACCAGCGCCATTTTGTATTTGTTCCTTTACTGCATTGCGTATATTGAATATTACCAACTTTAAACTGTTAGGCTTTGTATACCGCCCTTGTCCGCTTAAAGTCTGCCACATATCGTCTATATCAAATACAATATCACCCTCTTGCAGTCTTTCCTTTACAAAGGTTGTTTTACCGCTTAAAGGCGCTCCCGTAATTAAGTAAACTTTGCGCTCTATTGCCACCCCTATACCGCAGAAACGGTTATGTACTTCGTTATGGCATTGCCAATGTAGTACCGCTATATTGTTTGGGTTAATAGCAATAGAGGCATCGTTTACATTTTGGTTAGTTAAATACTTTATATGGTGATAAACTATTGCGCCCTTGTTGTTGTTTGCGTTTGGGTTAAAACTCTTTGTTATAACCTTACCGCAATGCTCACAATATAAAGCACCGTCTTTTAAACGCTCTTGTAACACTTGGTTTTTACACGCTTGCCACTCATTACTATTATAAAATTGAGTAACATTATCAAATGTTCGCATAACTCCAACCATACCCTCCAACCGTTTTGCGTTTACCTTTGCAACACTCGGTTATATGGCTACCGTTTATATTTAACGCTCGTGCCGCTGCGCTTATACTTTCCCATACTTTTATTTTTTCGCCATATTGCATTTGGTAAACATTTTTACATACAGCATCATTTATTTTTTGTCTGTTTTCAGCAGTCATTTTTTTCCCCAAATGCGACAATCTCATTTTTTCTTTTGCCGCTTGGCTCATTTTTCTACCCTTAAATTTAATGCTTAAATGTTCTTTATGTTCTACGCTTAATATTCGCCCTCGCATACTTGCACTTATTTTTTCTTTATGCTTTTTGGTATGCTTTTTGCCGAGTTTGGCTTTTCTTATTTTTTCTATTACATCTTGCGTAGGAATATTTAATAAACCGCCATTTGCAATATTATAGCCGTATTCTCGCTGGTTGCTTTTATATTCGGCTATCAATTCTATTTCTTTTTGTTCGGCTTGATCTTTGGTTAAACCCTCAAATAAAACCTCGTGCTTGATATTTTCCCAGCCGTACTTATTTATAGCGTTATAAAATCTTACTTGGTTTATGTAACCCTTACCGTTTTTCCACCTATCATTAGGCTTTTTGCAAGTGATGCCTATATACACTTTACCGTTTGGTAATGTATGTTTATAAACGCTATAAGTATTATTATAATGTTTCATTTATAACTGGCTCTTTAACGCTTTAAGTGTAGTTGTTAAATTGTCAATAGCCGTTTGCGTTTCAGCAATCTCTGCCGTTTTATCGTTAATCTTCGCCTCAATGGTTACTACCTCGTTTGCTGCTAATTGTACATCTTCCGCAGTTGCAAGTTGAGGTATCATATTAGCCATTTCTTTTTTCGCTTGTAAAGTATTTTTAGCGCTTTCTAATTCGCTGTTATAGTTTTCTAATTCGTGTTGCTTAGTTGTAAGGATCTTGTTAAACTCGTTATGTTTAGCCGTATTCTCTTTAATAGTCTTTTTAATTTCTGCCGTTACGAGTTCGTTGGTTGTCGATTTTGCAAAAAGTGCTTTTATCTTTGCCATTTCCTCTTTCGTAAAGCCGTTAGAGAGAATACCAACGAGAGCCGTTAAAACAAGCGTAACGATAGGTAAAATCTCAATGCCGTTAACGGTTAAAACACCGCCAGCGAGCGAGTTAATAAAGCCTCCGCACATTTCCACTACTGTTAATGC
>JAZQVG010000115.1:0-3482 GCA_045631625.1 Christensenellaceae bacterium | reverse complement strand
GCTGCTACAAACGCTGTACAAATTGCTGAAAAGGCAATTGAAATTGGCGCTGTAAAAGACCAATATAACGGCTAAATTTAAAAAATTAGGAGATTACAATGAACAAGACGATTTTTAAAGGCACTTGTACGGCGGCAGTTACACCATTTACAAACGATGGTGTTGATTATGACGCTTTTAGCAAACAACTTGAATACCAAATAAACAACGGCATTGAAGCGATTTGCGTTTTAGGTACTACGGGTGAAGCACCTACTATTAGCGACGACGAATACGATTACATAGCAAAATTTGCTTACGATAAAATTGCTGGTAGGGTTAAATTTATACTTGGTTCAGGTTCTAACTGCACTAAAAAAGCCATTGAAAAAAGCCAACTTGCCCAAAAAATTGGTGCTGACGGACTTTTAGTTGTAACTCCTTACTACAATAAATGCACACAAAAAGGCTTAGTTAAGTATTATAACGATATTGGCGACAACGTTGATATTCCAATACTTTGCTACAACGTACCTGCTAGAACAGGCGTTAATATTTTACCACAAACTATGCTTGAAATTGCTGAACATAAAAATATTGGTGGTATTAAAGAAGCGTGTGGTAATATGGAACAAATTTGTGAAACTGCAAGGCTTATACGTGGTAAAACGGCACTTTATTCTGGTGACGATAACCTTAACTTAGCAATGTTATCAATCGGCTCTGCTGGTCTAATATCAGTTGCTTCAAACGTTGCACCAAAACAAGTTGGTGACGTTGCAAAGTTGTTCTTTAAAGGACATAATGAAGAAGCGGCTATTTTACAAGAAAAACTTTTGCCGTTAATCGATATGCTTTTCGTTGAAGTTAACCCTATCCCTGTTAAAAAGGCAATGGAAATTATTGGGCTTGGTAGCAGTATCGTTAGGGCACCTTTAACGGAACTTGACGAAAAGTACCACGCTAAACTTAATGCTTGCATTAAGGAACTTGGTTTATAATCTAAGGAGATATTATGATAAATTTACTTATTAGCGGTGCTAACGGTAGGATGGGTAAAAAGGTAAAAGAATTATCTAAACTATTCCCTGAAATTAAAGCAGTTTGCGGTGTAGATATTTGTGAGGATTTTACTAATAACGACTTTCCTATTTACAATTCTTTCGATACTATTAAAGAAAACGTGGACGTTATTATCGACTTCTCTGCCCCTGCAACTTTGCCAAAAATATTGAATTTTATTAAGGGTAAAAAAATTGGTGCCGTACTTTGCTCAACGGGGTATACCAAAGAAGATATTGAAAATATAAATTTAGCATCAAAGGAAAATGCACTTTTCCGTTCTGCCAATATGTCGCTTGGTGCAAACGTTTTAATTGAACTTGCAAAGGCTGGCGCTAAAGCACTTTACGGTTTTGATATTGAAATTATTGAAAAACACCACAATCAAAAGGTAGACGCACCAAGTGGTACTGCTCTTATGATTGCAGACGGCATTAAGAGTGTTAATAATGAAAAAGTTTACACTTATGGCAGAGAAGGTATTGTTGGTAAGCGTAATGAAAATGAAATTGGTATACACGCTATACGTGGTGGCAATATTGTTGGTGAACATCAAGTTATTTTTGCTGGGGTTGACGAAACTATTACACTTACCCACCAAGCAACCGATAGGGGTGTGTTTGCAAGTGGTGCACTAAAGGCCGCAACTTTCTTAGCAGACAAGAAAAACGGTTTATATAATATGGCGGACATATTAAAATAATGGATATAAACGCTTTACAAAATATTATAAAAGAATTATCTAACGGAAACAATTTAGGCGAGCCTATAACTTTAGTTGGCGCAACCAAGTTGATGGACGTTGATGCTATAAATTTAGCAATCAAAAACGGACTTAAGGTAGTTGCTGAAAATAAAGTACAAGAATTTACTGCAAAAAATGAGTTTATTAAAGGTGCTGAACAACATTTTATTGGGCATCTTCAAACTAACAAAGTAAAGTACTTGGTTGGTAAGGTTAAACTTATACACTCTGTTGATAGCGTAAAACTTGCTGAAGAAATTTCTAAGTTTGCCGTTAAGCGAGATTGTACACAAGAAATATTGCTTGAAGTGAATATTGGTGGTGAAATTTCTAAAAGTGGATTTAACCCTGAAGAAATAAATGAAAGGTGCAAACTCGTTGCAATGCTACCAAACTTAAAAGTAGTTGGGCTTATGGCAATGCTACCAAACACTTTAGACTCTTGCTTGCAAAAAAAATTATGCTTGCAAATGCGTGAAATTTTTGATACACTTAAAAATGAAGGTTTACCTTTTAAGCATCTTTCAGTTGGTATGAGTGGAGATTATAAGATTGCCATTGAAAACGGAAGTAATATGGTTAGAATTGGTAGCCTTATATTTGGAAAAAGAAATTATGGAGAAGAAGAATAATGGGTTTATTTGATATTTTTGGACGTGGCGATTCAAGACAAAGAGAACGCAGTGGTGATAATACAAGATTTAACGAGTTTCAAAACGTTAATATTCCTGCTAACGAACAACCTAAGCAACAACCTTTAACTTTCTTCTACCCAAAAGACTTTTCTGAAGTTGCAGGTATTATTGATTGTTTAAGGGCTGGCAAAAACGTAGTCGTAGACTTAACCAAAATCAGTTTAGACTCTTCTAAGCGTATACTTGATTTATTATCTGGTGCTATTTACGCACTTGGTGGTGGCGTTTGCGAAGTACAAAAAGAAGTATTTATGTTTTCACCAGACGGTGTTGAAATTAAATAATTAAAAATTTAAAAAGAAAAACAGTATGCAATTACCGAGTCCCTACAAGGGATTTTTTCGGGAAGGCTGTCCTTTTTAAGAGTCAGGCGTGGCGTGATGCCACGCCTTTTCTCGTGCTATTTAATTTTCTTCATCTAATAAATCACCAAAATCGGGTAAATCTATTGCTCCAACTAAATTGTAAATGATTTCTACGGTGTGAGTATAATGCCCGTCAACTTTTTGCTTTTCATAGATATAAACCTTGTCTATGTAAGCACGTAAGATTTCAGGTGTTAGTTCGTCAAAATCACTATACTTTTTAACGATAGCCATAAACCTTTGTATGTTATCATACGTGGTTTTGGCTTTTTCTATTTCCGCCTTTATGCGACTTAACTTTTCATTTAAGGCTTTTTGTTCGGCTTCGTAGTTATCGCTCATTTTCATATAGCGTTCTTCGGATAATTTTCCTGCAACCTTATCTTCATAAAGACTTTGAATTATCTTATCAAGTTCGGTTATACGATTTTCCGCTTCTTCTTTTTCTTCGATAGCAGAAATCATTTCCCGTTTAGTCCTTATGTCAGTACAGCGTTTAAGAATATTGAAAAACTCGTCCTTATATTTCTTCGCAAACCTAATCGTATATTGTATATCATTTTGGATTAGAGTCAAAGCGGCGTGCGCTGTTATTTGGTGCGACGTACAATATTTCTTCTTTTTCTTGCGATAGGT